>NZ_AUKA01000003.1:0-328063 GCF_000424505.1 Butyrivibrio sp. XBB1001
CAAGAATTTGCATGACATTTGGGCAGCAGAGTGATGCAAGAAAACTAAAACAAGAAGATTTGCATCACAGGGGTCAGTAAAAATCATGCAAAAGAAACAAAAAGCAAGAATTTGCATGATAGGCATGCGGTAGAGTGATGCAAGAAAAAGAAAACAAGAAATATACATCACAAGTAACAGGAGAGGCAACGTATGAAATACAAATGTCTGGTCTTTGACCACGATGACACAACAGTAAACAGTACAGCGACCATTCACTACCCAAGTTTTGTTGAATATATGAAGAAATACCACCCAGAGATCAACTACACTCTGGAAGAGTATGTTAAGTACAACTTTTATCCAGGAGTATTAGAGTTCTTCAAGGACATGTGCGGGTTAAGCGATGAAGAGATGAAGGCAGAGGAAATATTCTGGTATGAATATGCCAAGAGCCATGTAGCCGATGCATTTCCAGGGATAAAAGAGATAATGGAGCGCCAGAAAGCTGAGGGAGGATATGTGGCTGTTGTTTCACACTCATATTCTGAGAACATTCTAAAGGACTACAAACACAATAATCTTCCTGATCCTGACATCATCTTTGGTTGGGAACAACCACTGGAGGAGCGCAAGCCAGCGCCGGTTCCAATTTACAAGATCATGGAGAAATATAACCTTGAGAAAAAAGATATCCTGGTTATCGATGATTTAAAGCCTGGCCTTGATATGGCCAAGGCAGCAGGCGTTGATTTTGCTGCTGCATGCTGGTGTTTTGATATTCCAGAAAATGAGAAGCATATGAAAGAAAACACTGACTACGTGTTCCACAGTGTTGATGAACTGTCGAAGTTTCTTTTTAACTAATTAGTAATATACATGGTAAATTAGTGGATTTGATCATAGCCCCAAATTAGATTTTTAAATATTTTATTTTCATCTACGTAACAATACCCTGAGGGTATATGTCAAATATTTAGAAGACAATAAATTATTTAATCACATATGTGGAGGATGGGGTATGCGAATCGGACATGAGGGAAAATTAAGTGAATTACACTTACATTCTTGAATGTGCGGATGGCACATATTATTGCGGATGGACCAATGATCTGGAGAAAAGAGTCAAGGCTCATAATGAAGGCAAAGGTGGCAAGTACACCAGGGCCAGACTTCCGGTGAAACTGGTTTATCAGGAAGAGTTTGATACCAAGGAAGAGGCCATGAGCCGTGAATGGCATATAAAGCAACTGACTAGAAATCAGAAAAAAGAACTGATTCAAAAGTATAATCAGTAACGAGTAAAATACTTATTACAGTAGAATTTGTGCTAATTGTAACAAAGTTATATAAAAATGAGCATCAAAAAAGACCGTGTAATAACTTTTGGCAGGTTTGTAGACGGTCTTAATTGATTACTCTTGAAGACTTATTATTTTCCATTAAACGCCATAGGTCTTGGCTTGTTGACCTGGATGACATGCGCCTCCTGAAGATTTCTAAGAAGGAGGAGTCTTGCCTCGCCAACATATTCTGGCTTTATCATAAAGAAGCAGTAAGTCTCAATAAGAGAGAAGAGATTTGCAGTTCTTCCCTCAATCTTAAAGTTGTTGATTCCCATAGGAACATATTTTTCCCAGATAAGCTCAGGGGAAACAAAAGTGCAGTAGTCCTGGATAGTATAGAGATTGTTCTTATCTCCGTATTCGCAGGTCCAGGGGATAATGTGCTTTCTCTTTTCCGGTGGAAGGAGCTTGTTCTCCCTCATGATCTCCTGGTTAAGAGCAATATTCTTGTAGTGGTCGCCGCGGCGTTTGCAGTTTGGAACACAGAGGGCGTTTATCAGAACCTCGAGCTTTTCCTTGTGCTGCAAGCCTTCAATAAGATCCCACTGATTGTTCATATTGTAATCAAGGACAACGTATTTGTAGTCCTTTTCAAGCTCTTTATTAAGAGTCTCCACATCCCTGATTTCCTTGCAGGTTGTGGAATCTATCTTGTAGGAAGGGTAGTTCTTCCTGATGTATTCCTCGAGAATTGGGGAAAAGACAAGGACCTCGTTCTTGCCATTATCTCCAGCCTTCATGCAGAAATTACAGAATTCATCATCAAGATCTTCTTCCTTTATGAGCGGATTTGTGAAAGTGAAACGAACAGGAATCCCCTTGGCATTGATGCTGGCAATGACATGCTTAACAAAGGCAGCATCGCACTGATCATCGGAAATCAGCCTTCCTCCGTTCCAAAGAGAAAATGGAAAGCAGCCAAAGAAAGATGCAATCTCCACACCTTCTCTGAAATAATGTGGATATTTCTCCAGCATGCTGAGCCAGAACATGTTCAGCGGAAAATTGTAACGAAGCCCCGGCAAGTGAAATTTAACTTTTGACATTGTGTAACCTCCCAAAGATACAGCTGTAAGATGCAGTATCTCTTTTGCTAAAAAAGTAGATTCTATTATTAGCAAAATATAGTATAGCAGTTTGGAACATAAAAAGACACCCACGCATTTGCATGAGTGTCTTGAAAATTGCTAGATTACAGAAGGTGCGCTCTAAGCTCTTCGCCGCTCTTATCTGAAAGATATGCTGGTGGAATGTCAAGGATTGTCTTGCATCCTGTAGTGCCCTCAGCGTTCATTCTCTGAGCTGCTCTTGCAACTGCTACAAGCACGCTTGTTGTGAACTCAGGGTTTGAATCAAGCTTTAAGCTATACTCGATGATGTGATTATGCTCCTTGTTGGCACCAGTCTTACCACTTCTGAATACGAATCCGCCATGAGCCATTCCACTGTGGTTTGTAAGAAGCTCCTCCTCGCTGATGAAGTGAACTGTTGTGTCATAATCAGCAAAATAGTTTGGCATCTCCTTGATTTCTTTTTCTACAGCGGCAGCATCTGCGCCCTCTTCGAGAACTACAAAGCATTCTCTTGTGTGCTTCTGACGAGTTGTAAGCTCTGGATTCTCGCCATTTCTAACTGCTTCAAGGGCAGCAGGTACTGGAATTGTGTACTGCTTGGCATTCTTGACACCCTTGATACGACGGATCGCATCTGAGTGGCCCTGTGAAACGCCCTTGCCCCAGAATGTATAATCATTTCCATCAGGAAGAATAGCATTTGAGTAAACTCTTGCAAGAGAGAACATTCCTGGATCCCAACCGCAGGAGATAACAGCAACCTTGCCAGCAGCCTTAGCTGAAGCATCAACGTTTGCAAAGTGCTCAGGAATTCTTGCGTGTGTATCGAAACTGTCAACTACATTGAAAAGCTTAGCATACTCTGGTGTCTGAGTTGGAAGATCTGTTGCACTTCCTCCGCAGAGGATCATAACATCGATCTTGTCTTTCCAGTCAGCTACGTCTGCAACTGAAACCACAGGAACACCTGCTGTCTGTATTGTGAGAGAAGAAGGATCTCTTCTTGTGAATACTGCTACAAGTTCCATATCAGGAGCAGCCTTAACAGCAAGCTCTACGCCTCTTCCCAAGTTACCATAACCTAAAATTCCAATTCTTGTACTCATTTGAATCCTCCTGTATAAGACATATTTCGTAAAAGAGCTATGCCCTTAGAATTACTATTGGTTAGTTGTTTCTCTATGCTAACAACACCAAATTAAAGAGATTATAACACAAAATTTTTTCTGTAAAAAGAATTTTATGTGATTGAATTGCTTTGGTGACATTTGCAACCCATCATATCTATATCTGCAACAGAAATTTGATAATGATTATCTATGCCAGTAGAGCACTTGTGGTGAGTAGCACATTTATCAGCCATTAGCCTTGGAATAGCTTTCCTTTATGATGGTATCCACAACCTCTTCTCTGTACCAGGTAAGGCTTCTACGGTTAAAGATTGAAAACTTCTCGCCCTGCTGGTCATAGATTCCGTTATCCCACCAAAAACATGGGATTCCGTAATCGGTAGCCTTTGAAACGTAGACCTCAGCCCACTTTCTGACTTCCTCAGTGTTCTCATCCTTATTAACTGCGCCGTACTCTGTAAGGAGAACAGGAATATCTTTTTGAAGGAAATTTTTATCAAGCGCGATCATAAGCTGGAAGATTTCCTTATTCTGACTTCCGTCCCACTTAAAGAGCTCCCAACTCTCGCCATTTGCATAGGTGAAGGCGTATGGAGTATAGGCGTGGATTGCTACAGCAATATGTTTATCCTCGGGAATATAAATGTCTTTTAACGCCTCTGGTACTGAGGAATCGGCATAGGTGGTAACAAGAAGGAGACGAAGCTCGTTGTTGCCGCCAGTTGCACGAACAGTGTCCACAAAAGACTTATTTAAGCGGTTAACATATTCTCTTTCCTCAGGAGTTCCGCCACTCCATTCACCTGCACTTCCCTTGGTTCTAGGCTCATTTAAGCCTTCGAAAACAAGATGATCGCCATAATCCTTGAAGCGTTCAGCAACCTGCTTCCAGATAGCGATGTTCTCTGCATCCACAGCTTCTATGTGTTCAGCGTCAGGGATTCTCCAAAATTCCTCGTGGTGAGAATCAATAAGGACATACATGCCGTCATCCAGAGCGTAGTTTATAACTTCCTCAACCCTGTCCATCCACTCTGGATCAATTGTATAATCAGGAGCTTCCCCTACATGATTTCCCCATGTAATAGGAATGCGAATAGAATCAAAGCCCTTTTCGCAGACTGCATCAATCTGCTCTTTTGTAACCTTGGGATTTCCCCAGCTTGTCTCTGACGCAAGACCGCTTGCGCTAGTTGCTTCCAGCGTATTTCCGAGATTCCAGCCAGCTGTCATCTCAGCCACAAGCTCTTTTGCTGAAATATCACGCATCTCATCGCTCCTCTCTGTAATTCCCTTAACCTGGATAACCTCACCATCACCCGAATCTGATGAGCTCTCAATGGTAGAACTATCTGAACCATCCGAACTATCAGAGATGCTGGCGGTATTTGATTCAGCGGAAGTCTGATCAGCTGCTCCAGCTTGCGTAGCAGAAGCTTCATCACCTTTTATTCCGGTTTCTGAACCTGAAATCACAGATGAAGATGCAACTTCTTTTTCTGATGATGCCGCACCCCCAGCGCAGCCTGTAATAAGCCCTGCGACCATTATTGGCGCCATTAATAGTGATACTAATTTTCTTTTAAACATACCTTCTCTCAACTTTCTTTTTTGTATATATACTAATCTATATTTGAATACATTTTTGTTCAAGTATTATCTTTTTAGGCGGTAGGAATAATAACAAAAGTGCTAGCAGAATCATTGCCAGAAGTATATGATGGTGGAAGTGCAAAAGATAAAGATATTGTGGAGAGAAAAGATATGATTGAAGAAATAAAACTAGTAGAAGCAGACAATAAATATGCGGATGAAATAACCGCCTACAGACAGGAATTCCTTGACTGCGGAGATCATATGGATGGTTGCGGCTCCTTGCGCAAAGATGAAAATGTCCTTGTGTATATTGAGAACTGCAAGAAACGAGCTGCAAAAGATGCTCCTGCAGAGATTGGAGGCCATGCACAGCAGTTTTTGTGCGTAAGAAACGCTGATGATCACCTGCTGGGAATGATCCAGTACAGATACGACGCTGATCCAAAGTTTCAGATTGGGTATTCAGTAAGACCCTGTGATAGGGGAAATGGATATGCAAAATGGATGCTCAGACAGCTCTTGTCATGGCTTGGGAATCAGGGTAAGACAGAGGCAACTATCGCCTGCGAACCTTCAAACCTTGCAAGTGAACACGTAATACTAAGCTGCGGTGGAAAACTCATAGAGACCTGCAATTACAAAGGAATTGCTCTAAAGGTATGGAACATTTCACTTACATAACCAAGCTGCCATACCAACAGTTATAACTTATTCGTATATCATATGGTGTCAAAATATACTTTTGACACCTACATCATTTATATTGCAAAAGTAGTTGATGCATTTATAGCTTTAGTATCAGAATTTCTTGCGAGTGATAATAAAATATCCGAACAAATTTTAGAGAAAAAAACAGTTCTGCGGCGAGGCTGTAAGGGAAGGAATATGCAGAGTCAGGACGATTTTGGTTCTATGGAGGAAAGACCAATCCATCGTAAGTGCCTATGCACGTAACGATGGATTCTCTGGGCTTTCCGAAGTGCTTAGAACCATGAGTACTGACCTACATATTTCGACCTACAACCCGCCGCAGAACGTCCGTTATCACAAACTTCCGCGTAGCCACCTGCAAACACTTCCGAAGTCATGCACTTCCGCGTAGCCAATAAACTCGCGCAGTCACTTACATCAGCGTAGCCACTTACATCAGTGCAGCCACTCAACACTCTTAAGGGAGGCAGTTCCGGTGCCGCAATATGTCAGATACAGAGCGTGAACTCCAGATAGAGGCGCATCAAACCTGCACTCGTTAGACTCCCACATATTTGAATTTACACCGTGTATCTTGCCAAGAACCTCTCCGTCAATAGATGTTCTCACTTCAAAATCTCCGTCAAAGTAAGCCCTGGTCTTGATTCTAAGACCTGTTGCTCCCTTAACATCAAAATACTTAAAGCCAATAGTAGTGCCATCAACGATAGCCTTGATGTAGCCAGGATTTGCATCTCCATCAGCGCCTTCCTGAACTACCCTTGGCACAGATGGCTCAACATAAGCCACATGCTCTTTTGTAAAGATATTGCAGGCAATGTATGAAGGATACTCGCCAACATCTGAGAGAGGACCACCGTTAAGACCGCAGGATGTAATCTCAACCTGCTTGATAGAGCCATCTGCCTCGAAATGAATCTTCTCAGCGCAGCCCTGACGGCTAAACCAGGTTCCATTTGTATGTCTGTGGTAAAAGATATACCATTCTCCACCAATCTCAACAATGCTTCCGTGGTTATTAGCCCCGTAAGCTGTTGCATCTGCGGCTTTTTTGTAGCTGTCAATTCCGCGGTCACAGTTGGAAACAATAACTCCGCCATACTTGTAAGGGCCAAGAGGATCCTTGGAAGTTGCGTAGCACAGCTCATGGCAAACTTCTGAAGAATAGATGAAGTAGTAGGTATCATCATGTTTTCTGATAGAAGGAGCCTCAAAGAAAGCATGGTTCTCATATCCCGTTCCCTGGCTATAGCAGTTACCTGGTGCTACAAACTCAGGAGCTCTCTTTATTGTCAGCATATCCTTATCAAGCACTGTCAACATAGCGCCGTGCCTTGACTTGTCGCCCTGTCCACAGAAACCAGTGAAAAGATAAGTCGTATCCCCTTCAGTAAGTACACCTGGGTCAAACTGTGGCTCATCACCTTCTTTTTCTCCGAGTCTTGTTCCATCCTCATAATGTACATAGCCGTAGAACTTAAATGGCCCATTAGGAGTATCACTGACAGCAACTGAAACTACGCAGACTCTGTCAAGAACATAGTAGAGATAGAAACGTCCATCAGGACCAACTGTAAGGTCAGGAGCATATAGACACATGCGGCCTTCCTTGTTCAGAGGATCTGCAGTCTTGGGATAAATAACACCTTCATAGTGCCAGTTTCCAAGATCATCAATTGGTGCTGACCAGGTCACATAATCTCCAAGGCAGAAGGTTTCGCCCTGCCACAGATCGTGAGAGCCATATACATAAACCCTATTATTAAATACGTAAGGCTCGCCATCAGGAATATATTCCCAGGATGGAAGATAAGGGTTAACAGCCTGCTTTTTGCTGCCCTGTCTGATGCCACCCTCAAACTTAGGCCTTGCGCCATTTGTAAGAAATTCCATCTCGTAGCGGCTATCTGCCTTGTATGGAGCCCAGGCAGGGAGAGAAGCCCTGTCGCGGCATACGTAATCAATGCCTACTTTTTCAGGAGACAATTCATCAAAGGTCCAGCCACTAATTGCGCTTCTGTGAATATTGTCATGTTCCTCACTTCTAAGAAGCCCAGCGTTTCCGCCATTATTATTAGGATCACCAGTCTTTATGAAGTTTGCAAAATAGTCACACATCTGTCTTGCAAGGTCAAAATGCTTGCCAGTGTAAGGACGAGTGCACTTATCAAGAGACCCAAAGAAGAACCACAGATCGCAGGAGTGGAAAGTGCCAGGATAGCTCTCACCCTTGTATCCGTCTCCAGGAATCTCCGGATCAAATCTATAGTAAAAGAACTTCTGGGAAGGCTCATTTTTGCTGGCTGCTTCGAAAACAGTCTTAACAGAAAGTTCAACGCTGTTTACACCTGCCATAGAAAACTCATCTGTAGTATTACCTGCAATAACAGGAACATCTGCGCACTTCCTGTCCATAAATAATTGAACAGGATCTCCTTCGCAGAAGAAACCATCCTGAATTGGGAACATTCTTGGATTTTCCTGTACAAAGCGGTTGTAGCCATCAAATACCTCTTTAGAAGATAGCTTTCTGGCCTCCTCTAAATCTTTTACCCTTAAAGATTTAAAGAACTTATCACCAAGCTCTTCAGCCTTTGTAAGATCAAGAGGCTTGAAAATATCATCTTTGGGGTCAGCAAGTCTTATGATACCTGAAAAAATAGCTGCGCCCTTTATAAGCTTCTCATTACCCTTGTGGGTCAGCTGGTGCATTACGCTAGATCCTCCAGCAGACTGACCGGCGATTGTGATCTGATCAGGATTTCCGCCAAAGGCAGCAATGTTATCATGAACCCAGTTAAGGCCAGCACACTGATCCATAAGACCAAAGTTTGCTGGAGCTGAAGGCGCCTCTTTTGTAATATCCTTGTGAGCAAGGAAACCAAAGCAGTTGAGTCTGTACGCAACACTCACAACTACGATACCGCGCTTTGCAAGCTGCTCGCCGTTAAACTCCATCTCTGCTGTATATCCCCACTGGAAGCCACCTCCAAAGTACCATACTAAAACTGGAAGCTTTTCGCCTTCTCTTTTGGCAGGAGTCCAGATATTAAGGTAAAGACAGTCCTCTGACAGCTCAACCTCAGGATCAACGTGCCATTCTCTGCAGTAGATATCTGTGCCCATACCAGGCCTGTCCTGATAAGAAATAGGACCAAAATTGTTGCACTCTAAAACTCCGTCCCAGTCTTTGCAGGGCTGTGGAGCGCGCCATCTGTTTTCTCCAACTGGCGGAGCAGCAAATGGAATCCCCTTAAATACAGTAATTCTTGGATCGGTTCCGGCAAGGCCGCGGACCTTACCATTTTTTACAGTCGTTTCTCTAAGCATTTTTTACCCTCTCCCAACATACTCTTTGCTATATTCAGCTTTTTATCTGAACTGTTTTTATATCTCATCAGGTGTCAAAATACACATTTTTCCACCTACTAAATTTATATCTTTTTCTGGCATCTACTATCCACCGAATTATTGCTACATATTCGCAAATCCGTGCTAAGTTTTATGAATTGGGTAATACTAAAGCCCCAATTATTGCTACAAACAAACTAGTACTTGCTATCTTTGGGCATATCGCAATTTACGAGAAAAACATCGCAAATTTTTGGTGGCGAGGATAGTTCTTTTACCGTTATATTCTTGTAAATCGTTTAACATCGTTCACAATACTAATCGACCCCTGGAATCTAAGCAACGATGTTACAGATGCAAATCTTGCAGAAACGGATTTGGAAAATGAAAAAGAAAAAACTAATCGGAGCGCTGATTGCGACTATAGTTATAGCCTGTGGATGTGGCGAAGTTCAGACTGCAAAAACAGATGCTGATACAGGAACAGAAGCAGAAGAATCAGTTGAAACGGAGAAAGAAACAAAAATGGCAGTAAATCCAGAGACAACTTTTGAAAATATCAAATTAAATAAGAGCGCAAAAGCAATAACTGATCACAACCCGGTTATGGTGCAGCGCTTTGGAGCAGACCCTTACGCCCTTGTTTATGGCGGAAGAGTATACCTTTATATGACAGGCGACAAGCCATCCTACAATGCAGATGGTTCGTTAAAAGAAAACACTTATGGCAACATAAATACTATAAACGTGGTATCTTCTGATGACCTTGTAAACTGGACAGACCACGGAACTGTTTATGCTGCAGGAAATAACGGCGCAGCAAGCTGGGGACCAAATTCCTGGGCACCTGCAGCTGCCTGGAAAAATATTGATGGCAAAGATAAGTTCTTTTTATATTTTGCAAATAATGGAAACGGCATCGGTGTTCTCTCATCAGATTCACCAGTAGGCCCATTCGTAGATGAGCTGGGACATCCCCTTATCTCCAGAGAAACCCCCAATTGCGCAGAGGTCACATGGCTTTTTGACCCGGCAGTTCTCATGGATGATGACGGATCAGCCTATATCTACGTTGGCGGCGGAGTACCTTCCCCTGATAAGGCTGCAAACCCAGGAACAGCAAGAGTTTGTAAGCTCGGTGAAGACATGATGAGCCTTGAGGGCAATCCAATCCCCATCGAAAATGTGGATTACCTCTTCGAGGATTCAGGAATCAACAAGATTGATGGCGTTTACTATTATTCATATTGTTCAAACTTTAATGTAACACCGGAAGCTACCAAGGAACTGGGCTTTGAGTCTGGTGAGATCGTGACTATGAAGTCAGACAGCCCCATGGGACCTTTTGAGAGATGCAATCCTGTTCTCAAAAACCCTGAGAAGTTCTTTGGCCGAGGCGGTAATAACCACCACGCTATGTTTGAATTTGAAGGCCAGTACTACATAACCTATCACTCAAGAATTCTTGAGGAAGGCCTTGGAATGGACGGCGGCTATCGTAGCACAAACGTTAACAGACTCGTTCTCAATGAAAAGAATGAGCCCTCAGCAAGCATTGGAACTAAGAGCGGTGTAGAGCAGCTGCGCCCACTTGACCCCTACAAAGAAGTTAAGGCTGTGACCCTTTCAAATGCTTCTATGGGAATTAAGACCAGACAGTACGGAGAAAGCGCTAAAGAGTGCGGCTCTGGAGACATGATTCTCTGCGGAATCGCAGATGGTGAGTGGACAAGCGTTAGCTGCGCAGACTTTGGTGATGCTGGGGCAAAAGAGATTTCTTTTACCATTGATGTAAAAGAAACAGCTGCAGACAGTGACCTTCGCGGAGCAATCAAAATCTGCCTGGACAGCCCATCTGGAGAAGCAGTTGGTTACGCAGTTATACCAAATGAGAAAGCAGAAGGACTTGAGATAAAAGCTCAGCTTCCTGAGCCCATAACAGGACAGCATAACGTATACTTCATCTACGCCGGAGAAGGCTACGAAGTATATTCCTGGATTGCGAGATGAAGCAAATTAAGAAAATAAAGAAAATAAAGAAAATAAAGAAAACTACGATGGCAGATATATAAATGCGAATCATTTGCACGAGTCGATGATATGATTAATGAAAAAACAGATAAATGTCGATTTCTCTGAATAAAATGAAATGAGACATTTATCTGTTTTTGAATTTAACATATCACGACGAGGAAACGTGAGCATTTATATATCGCCGAGTCATTACTTGGCTACTTTTGCTGATACATCCCCTTTTTCTTTGCCGAGGCCACCTGAGAATAAGGAACGATACTCACCAGGTGTGCAGCCTTTCTTTAGCTTGAAAGTCCTGTTAAAGGTTGAGATGCTGGAAAAACCGGACTGTAGCGCAATATCTGTGATTGAAAGATCATCTCTTGTCAGCAGGACTTCAGTTGCCTTGATGCGCTGATTGATAAGATAATCATAGAAGGTACAGCCCATGTACTCCTTGAACAATCTGGAGAAGTGGAACTTGGAGAAACCACTGTAGGAAGCGGCATTCTCAAGAGTTATATCATAAGCGTAGTTCTCATCAATGTAATCAATAACAGTGTTGAGCTTCTCGAAATACTCTCTGCGCTTAACTGGCGTGCTCTCTGTAAAAAGATTAATCTTGTTTAGTTGATATCTTGAAAGTATGGTCATGATCTGGAACAGGTGTGAGTAAATGGAAAACTCGTAGAATTCGGTCTTCTGGAAATACTCGTTCCAAATCTGTGAGAACAGATTCAAGATTTCATTATAAATAGGTGCATAGAACTCTGGTGTGATATGAATGCAGTCCTTGAGCATGTTCATAAGGCCTGAATACCCTCTTACCGATGAAAAGAAATCAATATCGAAGAGGCATACATATCTACTGCCTGATCCAGGTGAATGCAGATAGTGAGATTTTCTTGGTGGAATAAAGATTATTTCTCCTGGCTTTACATGATGCATCTCACCCTCAATCTCAACATCATAGTGATTCTCAATAGGTGCAATGATCTCAAGAGCGTTGTGCCAGTGAGATGGATAGTCATATCCCTGCTCGTTATACCAGATTCGGATTGAACTATCCTTTGGAAAAATAGACTTCTCGTTATTACCCTCAAGTACACGTGAGCTATAGTCAGTGTTCTGCTGGTAATAATCTAAGGTTACGTTGCTGTCTGAACTCTTTGACATCGGCGTTTCCTCCCCTAATAACAACTTTTTCAGCGTTCTATTGGTCCCCATTACCAAAATATTGCGAACGCTTTTGCAGCAAAAAATATGCCGCACCGCCAACTATTTACTTGCAAATCATATCATTTTCTGACAATTCTTTCTTCTCAATTATTGCTATCATTCCCTAATTAATGCTCACATTAAATAAATGGCGCAGTAAAAATAGTGCCCTTTTTGTGAATTGTGCACAAAAAATGCATGACAATTTTTGGCAACAAAAAGCAACATCTGCACATTGCTAGGCAAAAACTGGTAGGAACAAAACGCGCAAAGCCTTTATGCTTATAACTATCGATGGGGGTCGATGGTAGCAAATTTTGAGTAACAAAAACTGGGAGGCAAAAAAGGAGTGTATAAACGGGGCAGATCTATAGTTGCCGCCTTGGGAGCTCTTGTGATGCTGACAGCAACGGCGTGCGCAAACAGCACTGCGACGGATGCGCCAGCTATGCAGGAATCAGATGCCCAGGAGGCAGCTTCTGACAATTCACTTTTGTCAACTTCCGCAGAACAACTAAATACTACAGAAAGCTCATCCTCTGAAAATTCCACAGAAGAAGCTGGTGAGGAAAAAGAGGAAGAAATCCCGGCCCTGCGTGATAGCGTAGAGGAGAAGATGGGATGCCGGATAGGATGTGCGATTACCGGCAAGGAACCCTGGGACATTCCATTATGGAATCTGGTAACTACTCACTTTAATGCAGTTACACTGGGAAACGAGCTTAAACCTGATTCGCTCTTTGGCTACAGCAACGGAGCGTGTCCGGGTACTACAGAAGCAGAGCTTAACGGTGAGACCATTACAGTTCCTGTGATGAACTTCGATAATCCGGAGAAGATACTTAACAAGTTTCTCAAATGGAACGAGGCTCATCCAGACAGACAGATTAAGGTAAGAGGTCATGTGCTGGTCTGGCATTCACAGACACCTGAGTGGTTCTTCCATGAAGACTACGACAAGAATAAGCCCTACGTATCCAAGGAAGAAATGGATAAGAGACAGGAGTGGTACATAAGAGAAGTACTTACTCACTTCACTGGGCAGGACAGTCCATATAAAGATCTTTTCTATGGATGGGATGTAGTCAACGAGGCAGTTTCAGATGGAACAGGGACTTACAGGTCTGATAATGAGAATCCAAACGAACCACTGTCGAACGACACTCATGGTAATAACTCCAGCTGGTGGCACGTTTACCAAAGCGAAGAGTTCATTATAAATGCTTTCAAATACGCCAACAAATACGCTCCGGCAGAACTTGAGCTGTACTACAACGATTACAACGAATGTATGGCAAAGAAAAGAGACGGAATTGTAGCTCTTTTGAAAGCGGTCAAGGACCAGGAAGGCGAGCCTGGAGTAGGAACCAGGATCACAGCCATGGGCATGCAGGGTCACTACAGTAGCGATTCACCATCCTATACAGAAGTAGAGACATCAGCAAAGGCTTATGGAGATGTGGTTGGAGCAGTTCAGATAACTGAATGGGATCTAAGCTCCAGTGATGACTACGACGGAAGCCCCGAGTCCAAGGAAAAAGAGTACGAGAAGATGCGCAAACAGTACAATTTGCAGTATTACGCACTTCAAGAGGTTCAAAAATCCGGCGTACAGGTTACAGGTATTACCTTCTGGGGAACTGTTGACAAGTATTCATGGCTTCAGCACAGATCTACAGTAGGTGGAGGAAGCAATAAAGAAAAAGCCCAATGCCCGCTACTATTTGATGATCTATACAAACCGAAGCCAGCGTTTTGGGTTTTTGCAGAAACTAACTAAAGGACTTAAGGATATGAATAAGACTTTACAAAAACTATTGATAGTACTTGGTATTCTTGCAGCAATTATTTGTTTGTGTGTAGTTCTTTCTCACCGTGAGAAAACAGACTTCCATGAGAAATACGAAGGAACTGATCTCACCCAGGAAATTGAGGGTATGGAAAGAGTTGGAGCTTACACAGGATATGTAAACGAGCACATGAAAGATGCTCATCCTTCAAAAGATGTTGTGGTAGATGTTTTTGACTATGAATCAACCGGAATTGTAAAGGTTGAGAAGGCTGCCACAGATGACAAGAAGGATGCAGTATTTACAGAGACAGGCTCTAGCATAACATGGAATGTAAAAGTTCCAGAAGCTGGAATGTACAGACTCTATGTTGATTACAAGCTTCCAGAGTCAAGAGGAGTTCCTGCTGAGAGAACAGTTATGATCAACGGAGAGCTTCCTTTCGAGGATGCCAGAAACATTTCTTTTACAAGAATGTGGATGGATGGTGGCGATGTCAAGGTTGATAATCAGGGCAATGAGATCAGACCTCGTCAGGTTGAATACTTCGGATGGCAGAGTGCATATTTCAGAGACGATATGGGATTTGTAGCTGAACCCTATGTCTTCTATTTTAATAAGGGTGAGAACAAGCTGACATTCAATGCGGACAATGAGCCAATGCTTATTTCAAATGTTGAGCTTAAGGCCATCAAGGCAACACCTACTTATGAGGAATACCTTGCGCAGAATCCTCAGAACGCAGGATCAGATGCAGCAAGGAACTTTAATTTGGTGGTACAGGGCGAGGATTCCAGCCTTCGATCAGAGTCCTCCCTATATGCTAAATACGATCGTTCCTCGCCAACCACAGTACCTAACAGCGTAACAACAACAGTTCTCAACTACGTTGGTGGTGAGACCTGGAGAAGCTCAGGACAGTGGATCGAGTGGAACTTCGAAGTGCCAGAGGATGGTTACTACAACATCATGATCAAGGCACGTCAGAACTACGCAAGAGGTTCAGTATCAAACAGAACAGTTCTTATTGATGGACAGGTTCCATTTGATGCTCTTTCAGAAATCTCTTTTGAATATGCAAACGACTGGGATTGCAAAGATCTTGCAGCTGAAGATGGAACACCTTATAACTTCTATCTTACAAAGGGACAGCACACAATAAGACTTGAGGCAACTCTTGGAGGAATGGGTGCAATCCTTGAGGAAATGGAAGATTCCACTTACAGACTTAACCAGATATATAGAAGAATCCTTGTTTATACAGGTGCAGCACCTGATGTATACAGAGATTACCATATTGATACAACATATCCTGAGATCATGCAGGCTATGGAACTTGAGTCAAAGAGACTTTACAAGATAGTCGATGATATGGTTGCTTACTCAGGACAGATGGCTGACAACGTAGCAACAGCACAGACTATTGCACAGCAGCTTGAAAGATTCTGTGAAAAGCCACAGAAGATCACAACAGAGTTTACAACCTTTAAGGACAACATCACATCAATGGGTACAGCTTCACTTAACATGAGTGAGACCAAGCTCGATGTAGATTACCTGGTAATTTCAGGAACAGATGTTACTCCAAAGAAGGATAAAGCAAACTTCTTTACAAAGGCAGGACACGAGATCAAGTCCTTCGTTGCTTCATTCTTTGTAGACTACAACTCAGTCGGTGATGTTTACGATGAAAAGAGCGGCGATGAAGTAGTTAAGGTTTGGGTACTTACAGGTCGTGACCAGGGTACAATCCTTAAGACAATGGTAGATGATGATTTCACAACTTCAACTGGAGTTAAGGTTAACGTAGAGATCGTTGATCCAGGAGCACTTCTTAATGCAGTACTTGCTGGACGTGGACCAAACGTAGTTCTTTCAGTTGGTGCAGATCAGCCAGTTAACTACGCACTCCGTGGAGCAGCAGAAGATATCACTCAGTTTGAGGGCTGGGAAGAAGTTCTTTCCCACTACTCAGAAAGCTCCTACGAGCAGTACAGACTTGATGGTCACATCTATGGTATTCCAGAGACACAGACCTTCAACGTAATGTTCTACAGAAAAGACGTACTTGAGGAAATGGAACTTGAAGTTCCTAATACATGGAAAGAACTTATAGAGCTTCTTCCTACAATTCAGGGTAACAACCTTTCAATCGGTATCCCTACAGCAGCAGGAAGCAGCGGTGCTACAGCAGCTACAACAGCAGTTATGTCAAACGCACCTGACCTTTCAATGTACTTCTCACTTCTCTATCAGTACGGTGGAGATATGTACAACGAGGCAGGAACCAAGACAACAGTTAATACAGAGGCAGGCGTTGCAGCCTTTGATGACTACGTTAGATACTTTAATGATTACGGTATTCCTACAGTATATGACTTTGTAAGTAGATTCCGTTCAGGAGAAATGCCAATTGGTATTGCACCTTATTCTACTTATAACACACTTATGGTTTCAGCACCTGAGATAAGAGGTCTTTGGGACTTCACTCTTATTCCTGGAACATACAGAGATGGCAAGCTTGACAGATCAGACTTCATCACAGGTAGCGCCACAATGATGATCAAGACAGATGATGAAGCATTAAGACTTGCATCCTGGGAATTCATGAAGTGGTGGGCAAACGCAGATACACAGGTAAGATTTGGTCGTGAGATCGAAGCACTCCTTGGTTCATCTGCAAGATATGCAACAGCTAACAGAGATGCTTTTGCTAACCTCTCCTGGAGTACAGACGATATCGAAGTTCTGAGCAAGCAGTGGGATAACACAGTAGGAATCAGAGAGGTTCCTGGTGGATACTTCACTGGAAGACATATTTCAAACGCTATAAGAAAGGTTATCAATCAGAAGGTTGACTCACGAGAGACCATAATTGACTACTCAATACTTATAGATGAAGAGATAAAGAAGAAACGTATCGAATTTGGTATGCCAGTAGATGACTAAGTAAGTTGGGAGAAAAGGGCAAATGAAGGAATATTTTCAGAAGTATTTGACACTTCGAAAACATAATATGAAAGTAGCCTGGAAGAAGGCAAAGCTCCGTAAGATGTGCTACCTCTTCCTGGCACCCTACGCAATACTTTTTACGATGTTTTATGTGTTCCCTGTAGTAGCGTCAATCTATTACAGCTTCACATATTACAACATACTTGAACCTCCTCGGTTCATTGGACTGCAGAACTATATCTCACTGATTCTTCAGGACGATATTTTTCTGATAGGCGTTAAGAACACGTTGATGATAGCTCTGATCACAGGCCCCCTTGGATATATTCTATCCTTCCTTTTTGCCTGGCTCATAAATGAGCTACCCAGATGGATCAGAAGCATAGCCGTCATCGTGTTCTACGCCCCATCCATTGCGGGTAACTGCTATGTTATCTTCTCAGTGTTCTTTAGAGGAGATGCTTACGGATATGTAAACGCGTTTTTGATGAACCTGGGAATCATTGATACACCAAGGCTCTGGCTCATTGATCCAAAGTACATGCTTCCTATATGTATGCTGGTTATTTTGTGGATGAGTATGGGATCCGGATTCCTTTCCTTCGTAGCTGGTCTTCAGGGTGTTGACAGATCACAGTTTGAAGCAGGTTACATGGACGGTATCAAGAACAGATGGCAGGAACTTTGGTACATAACACTTCCAAGCATGAAGCCAATGCTTATGTTCGGTGCTGTTATGACCATCACATCATCCTTTGGTGTGGCAGATGTAACAATGGCACTTTGCGGATATCCTAGTACAGACTATGCAGCACGAACAATCGTAACACACTTGTTTGACTATGGTTATTCCAGATTTGAAATGGGTTATGCCTGTGCAATAGCTACAATCCTGTTCCTTATGATGATACTTTGTAACAAGGCAATCCAGAGTCTATTAAGGAGAGTTGGTACTTGATATGAGCGCAAAGATATTAAAGAAAAGAAAGCCAAACAGATCAATAGCCGGAGATATAGCTCTTTACATTTTCCTCCTGCTGGTAGCATTTGTAATGGCATTCCCAATTATATATGCAGTAAATGCTGCACTGAAGCCTTTGGATGAGCTTTTCAAATTCCCACCAAAGATTTTTGCTCAGCATCCTACACTTGATAACTTCTCAGATTTGTTCGTAACAATGGGCAAATCCTGGGTAACATTTACAAGATACCTGTTCAATACAGTATTTATCACATTCTGCGGAACAGCAGGACACCTTATAATCGCATCAATGGGTGCTTTCGTACTTGCCAAGTACGATTTCCCTGGCAACAAGGTCTTTTTCAAGATTGTAACAGTTGCCATGATGTTCACAGGTTGGGTTACAGCAATTCCTAACTACCTGATCCTCAACAAACTGGGATGGATCGATACATACTGGTCAATCATCATTCCTGCTTTTGCTTCTCCTATGGGACTCTTCCTTATGAAGCAGTTCATGGAAGGACTTCCTACATCACTTATTGAGGCTGCCAAGATCGACGGAGCCAATGAGTGGAGAGTATTCTCAGGAATCGTAATGCCAAACGTTAAGCCGGCATGGATGACACTGATCATCTTCTCAGTTCAGGGACTGTGGAATAACAAAGCATCAACATATATTTATTCAGAAGAAAGAAAAACCCTTGTATTTGCTCTTCAGCAGATTCAGGCAGGTGGTATCGCAAGAACAGGTCAGGGAGCTGCGGTTCTTGTAGTAGTAATGATAGTTCCTATTATCATCTTTGTATTCTCTGAGAGCCAGATCCTTGAAACAATGGCAAGCTCAGGACTTAAGGACTAATTTGAAAGGTTGAAGCGATATGCGTAAGAAGAATTTCTTAATGAGAACTGGAATGGCAATACTTGCGATAACTGCAGCATTTCTTCAGCCACTTCAGGTTAAAGCAACAAGTACCAGTGAGGGTGGATACACCTACAATTACGATTACTGGGGCGATTATGTGAACAGTGCAGATTTCTATAATCCCTGCAAAGTGTTCACCTCATCAGAACTTGGACTTGATCTAAAGCTCAAGAATCCACAAGGTCTTTTTGCAGAAGGTAATACACTTTACCTGTGCGACAGTGGAAACAACAGAATCATAGAACTTAACAGGGTTTCACCAGAACAGCTTGAGGTTGTGAGAATTATCGACAAGATAAATGGTGGTAGCGGACCAAAAGAGCTGAATAACCCTACAGATGTAGCTGTTTCTGAGGATGGAAACATCTTCATAGCAGACAATGGAAATGCAAGAGTTGTCAAGGTTGATAAAGACCTGAACTTCATCATGGAATTTGTTAAGCCAACTGACAACACACTTGATCCCAAGCTTGTATTTCAGCCAACCAAGCTTGCGGTTGACACAGCAGAGCGTGTTTACTGCATAGCAACTGGTATCAACAAAGGTCTTATAAAGTATGAGAATGATGGTACTTTCTCAGGATTTGTAGGAGCTACACCAGTAACCTTTGACTGGACAGATTATATATGGAAGAAACTGGCATCTCAGGAACAGAGAGCCAAGATGGAATCCTTCGTTCCTACAGAGTATGAGAACATCTTCATGGACTATGAAGGCTTCATATATGCAACAAAGGCTCGTACTCTTGAACAGGCACAGGCAGATGAAAACGCTGTAAGAAAGCTTAACCTCATGGGCAATGACATCCTGGTTTCAAACGGCGACTGGTCTGTAGGTGGAGACCTTTATCTTGGATCTGGTGGTGGTTATGAAGGACCATCAATCCTTACTGATATCACAGTTATGGACAACGACGTATATGTATGTCTTGACCGTAACAGAGGACGACTCTTTGGTTACGATGACCAGGGTAAGATGGTATTTGCCTTTGGTGGTAACGGAAACATGGATGGTTACTTCAGAAGACCTTCAGCCATCGAGCACATCGGTCATGAGCTCTATGTAGTTGATAGTCTTGACTGCTCAATCACAGTCCTTGTTCCAACACAGTTCGGTAATCTTGTTTACCAGGCTGTAGAGGAATTCGATAAAGGTAACTATGAGACATCAGGTGATGCATGGCAGGAAGTTCTGAACCAGAACGGTAACTACGATCTGGCTTATATCGGAATCGGAAGATCACTTCTTCGTCAGGAAAATTATGAAGAAGCCATGAAGTACTTCGAACTTAAATATGACGCTGAGAACTACTCCAAAGCTTACAAGCAGTACAGAAAGATTTGGGTTGAGGAGCATATAGGCTGGATAGTAGCAGTAATCCTTCTGTTATTCCTTGTTCCTCTCAGCATTGGCAAGGTCAAGAGCATACGCCACGAGATAGATACAGCAGATATATTTGTAGTAGAGAAAAAAGGGTGAGAGATATGATAGCAAACACTAAACCGATTGATAATCCAAAAGATAAATATATTGACTCCCTGAAGTATGCGCTCTATTGCATCACACATCCGCTGGATGGCTTCTGGGATCTGACTCATGAAAAAAGAGGCACGATGGCAGCGGCTAATACGATTCTTTTCCTTACACTTCTTATAAGAATCTTAAAACTCCGCTACACAAGCTTCATTTTCATAACTGTTTACTGGGAAGGCATTAACATCTTCCTGTATCTTGCAAGTATTCTTTTCCCACTGGCCCTTTGGGTAGTAGGAAACTGGGGACTGACAACACTGTTTGATGGAAAAGGTAAGCTGGGCCAGGTATACATGGCAACCTGCTACGCACTTACTCCTTATCCACTTATCCAGTTCCCACTTATGATTTTTAGTAACTTCGTAACTGTTGAGGAAGCGGAATTCTACAGCGTAGTCAGTGCATTATCCCTTGTGTGGGCAGCACTTCTCGTCATCGCAGCCATGGGGCAGATCCACGAATACTCCGCTGGAAAGAATATTCTTTTCACAGTGGCAACACTGTTTGCAATGCTAGTCATGATCTTTATTCTGATGATCTTCTTTAGCATGATTTCACAGGGAGTTGCATATTTCATTTCCCTGGCAAAAGAATTGATGTTCCGAATGTAGGAATGAAGGGGTGACGAAGTTGAAAAAAGATAAGAACAAAGACACAAACAAAAAACTAAATCCAGTACTTCAGAAAATATGGAAGGCAGTTAAGCCACTTATTCCTTCTATAATAATTGCTCTGGTAATTGTGGGGGCGATAGTATATGTGGCTAACACAAAGACTCCCACAGAGGTAAAAGAGCCAATTCCTCCCTATGCTTTTGGCGGCGGCGAGGATCCGGTAGTAGTAGATAACGGACAACTCAAACTTACAATGGATCCCAAGACCACAGAGTTTTCACTTGAGGTCAAGGACAGCGGCAAGGTTTGGTATTCAAATCCCAAGGATGCAGCTGAGGATGAGAAAGCGCTTGATGATCAAAAGAACTTCCTCCAGTCTCCATTTATCATGTCCTACTCAATAACACAGGGCTTGGAGACAACTTATAACTCATATGCATTCAGTGCTACAAACGGAATTTACGAGATTGTTCCTGGAGAGAACGAAATCAGAGTTAATTACTCACTTGGTAGTGTAGAAAAAGAGTTCACTATTCCACCAGTTCTTACTAAGGCAAGATTTGAGCAGTTTACTGGTAATATGGAGAAAAAAGATGTCGACTACATCAAGCAGTACTACAAAAAGTACGACATCAACAAGCTCACAGCCAAGGATAACAAAGATGAACTTCTTGCAAATTATCCTATCCTTGAGACAGAAGTAATATATGTTCTTCGTTCAGGAGCCAAGGAAAACGTAAGAAAGACACTTCAGGATAAGTTCGCAGCAGCAGGTTACACCTACGATGACTACACAGCAGATAAAGAACTTGATCTTTCATCCAAGTCATCAGACACACCTATCTTTAACGCAAGTATCATCTACAAGCTTGACGGAAAAGACCTGGTAGTAGAAGTTCCTTTCTCAGACCTTGATTATGATCCTGAGACACCTATTTACACAATCACTCCTCTTCCATATTTTGGAGCAGGCGGACCTAATGATAAGGGCTTCATGGTTGTTCCAGAAGGCGGCGGAGCGCTGATAAACTTTAACAACGGTAAGACTTCACAGAGTAGTTACTACACCAACGTATATGGTTGGGATATGTGCCTTTCAAGAGACGCTGTAGTACATAACACCAGAGCATACTACGGAGTATACGGTGTTTCAGAAGGAAATGATTCCTTCATCTGTATCCTTGAAAACGGCAGAGCTTATGCATCAATTCAGGCCGATGTTGCTGGCAAGAACCACAGCTACAACTTCGTAAATGCCAAGTACAGCATCTGCCAGAGAGAACAGTACGATGTTGGTGATATCGCAAACAGTGAGATCTACGAGTACATAACAGATCTTCCTGATGAGTCACTGGTTCAGAGATATTCATTTGTTAACTCAGGCAGCTATGTAGATATGGCCAAGAAATATGGCGAGTATCTCCAGAAAGAATATGCTGGTTACCTTGATCTTGTAGATGATACAAGCACACCAGTAGCAATCGAAGTTATCGGATCTATCGATAAGGTAAAACAGATTGTTGGTATTCCAGTATCAAGACCTTTAAAGCTTACAAGCTATGATGAAGCTTCTGAGATCATTACAGATCTTACTAACTCAGGAGTAACAAACATGCACATCAAGATGGTTGGCTGGTGCAACGGCGGTGTCAACCAGAGGGTTCTTAGCAAGGTCAAGACAATACATGCTCTTGGCAGCAAAAAAGATCTGACAAACATGGTAAGTGCTGCAGAGGCAAATGGAAATCAGGTATACCTCAACGGTATCACACAGTACGCTTTTGATAGTAACTTACTTGATGGATTCTTCTCTTACAGAGATGCAGCTAAGCTTATCAGTAAAGAAAGAGCTGAGCTCTATGCTTACAGTAACGTAACTTATTCAGAGAGAGAAAACTCAGATAACAGATACTACCTGCTTCACACAGATCTTGCTGGTAAGTATTCAGATAACCTGGTTAAGGCAGCACAGAAGTATGGCGCTGGAGCATCATTTGATGATCTTGGAATGGATCTTTCATCTGATTTCTACAGAAAGAATATGAATTCTCGTGAGGCAGTTCTTAACAAACAGGTTGAGCAGCTTAAGAATTACAACGACAACGGAACCCCAGTAATGATCAACATGGGTAACGATTATGCAGTTCCTTTTGCAAAGATGGTTACAAGAATGGATCTTAGAGGTTCAGAGTATACAATACTTGATGAGTGTATTCCTTTCTTCCAGCTGGCTATCCACGGAAGAGTAGATTACACAGGAAGTCCTGTAAATACATGTGGAAACATGGAAAACGAAGTCCTTTACTCAGCAGAGTACGGCGCAGGCCTTTGCTTCGAAGTAATGAAAGAAAGCTCTTTTGCAACACAGAAGACACTTTACACCCAGTACTATGGTGCATACTACGATGCAATGAAGGACAACATTTTAGCTATCTACACCAGATACAACAACGAACTTGGTCACACCTTCAATCAGGAAATGGTTGGACATGAAAACATAAATGCAGACGTTTCCTGCACAGAATATGCAGATGGAACTAAGGTTTATGTAAACTATGGTTACAGTGAGTACACAGTTGGTGGAGTCAAGGTTCCAGCAAGAGACTATGTTGTAACAAGATAAGAGAGGCATTTATCATGAGTAAGCAGAAAAACAAATTAGCCGGCTTGCAAAAGCGTAAGGCATTATCGGGATATCTTTTCATATCACCGTTCATAATCGGCTTTTTGGTCTTTATGGTCAAGCCACTGTTTGAGTCATGTTACATGAGTTTCTGCCAGGTTGATCTTGCAGCAGGACAGGTTACAAAGACTCTTAATGGAATTACAAACTACATATTTGCATTCAGGGTAGACCCAGAGTACAACAGATTGCTCTGGGAGGAGCTTACCAGAATGATGGTTTACTCCCTGGCAATCATAGTATTCAGCTTCTTCGTAGCTTTGATACTTAACCAGAAGTTCAAGGGAAGAGCACTTGTAAGAGCAATCTTCTTCCTGCCGGTTATCCTTTCATCTGGTGTTATCGTTGGACTTGAGTCCAACAACCAGCTTATGGACCAGCTTGCAAGCACTATCGAGCAGACAACAAGCGGCATCAGCGTAACAGATGCTCTTGAGACAATCCTCAGAACTGCAGGCGTCGGTGTAAGAGCTTATGAACAGGTCTTCGAAGTAATTGATAACATCTATGATGTAGCACTTGCTTCCGGTATTCAGATCATCATCTTCCTCTCAGGACTTCAGACAATCTCATCAAGTATGTATGAAGCTGCTGATATCGAAGGATGTACAAAGTGGGAGAGCCTTTGGAAGATCACCTTCCCAATGATCAGCTCACTGTTCCTTGTAAACTGGATCTACACAGTTGTTGATTTCTGTATGAGATCAGATAACGAAGTAATCACAAAGATCCAGAAGGTTATGATCGACCAGCAGCAATACGGAAATGCATCAGCAATGTCGTGGATATACTTCCTGTTAGTACTTGCTTTTGTAGGAGTTACATCATTCTTCATATCTAAGAGGGTTTATTACTATGACTAATATGGAATCAAAAACAGGATATAAAAAGTTAACATTTTGGGAAAGAAATAGACTCTCAGGTGGATACCTTCTTAAGAAGGTAATAATGGAATGGGGAGTAAGCATTGTAAGATTCATACTTTTGTTTGGTATGTGTTTCCTTATCCTCCAGCCTATCTTAAACAAAATCTCTGTCAGCTTTATGACAGAAAAAGACCTTTATAACCCGATAGTTATTTCAATTCCTGAGCACTTTACAACAGGTAACTACAGACTCGCAGCAGAGCTTATGAGCTACAAGCAGGCAGTTATGAATTCACTTCTTATCTCCCTGACAATAGCAGGCCTTCAGATTGCTGTATGTACACTAGTTGGATATGGTTTTGCCAGATTCGAGTTCCCTTTAAAGAAATTCTGGTTTGCAATGGTTATCCTTGTAATCCTTATCCCACCACAGACAATCGCAAGCTCACTGCACCTTCACTTCAGATACTTTGATATCCTTGGAATCTTCAAGCTTATCAATGGAGAAGGCATCAACCTTCGTGGTTCAAAGATTCCTTACTATCTGATGAGCGCAGGCTGTATGGGACTTAAGAACGGTCTTTACATTTACATGATCCGTCAGTACTTCCGTAACATCCCTGGAGACCTTGAAGAGGCTGCATATGTAGACGGCTGCGGAACACTTAAGACCTTCATCAGAATCATGCTTCCACAGGCTAAGCCAATTATCACATCTTGCTTTTTGTTCGCATTTGTATGGCAGTGGACAGACGGATTTTACTCCAGAATGTTCCTTGGAAATACCAAGCTTGTCAGCACAGCTCTTTCAAGAATCGTAGACAGCCTTGGTGCTTACATCCAGCGAATCAACGGAGTTAAGACAACAATTTCAATAGCATATTCAAACTGTATCCTGGCAACAGGTACACTCATGATCATCGTACCTTTGATCATTCTTTACCTCTTCGCACAGAGATCATTCGTTGAGAGTATTTCTGCAACGGGAATTAAGATGTGAGCGATATTTGGAATGAGTAAACACAGCTTTGTGCTCGCACAAAAAGCTGTGTTTATGAAATGACATAACGGACATGAGGAATAAAGGAATACGAATGAAATGAGTATTCCGAGTTCCGAATGGACGTAGCATAGCGAGAACGCGAAGCGTGGAGCTATGCGTATATCGCGAACAAAGTGGTGAGAAGCACTTTGGAGCCATGCGTGATATCGCGAACATAGTAGTGAGAAGCACCTATACACCCACTACCACCGTATATTATCGGTGAGAAACCTCGTTAAAGTTGTCTAACAACTTTAGCAATATTTGAGAATTTTGTTTCTTTTTTAGCAATAGTTGGTTATCGGAAAACCATGCAAAAAACTATAATAAAAGTTAAGATGTTTTCCGTTAAACATATCCTAAGGGGATTACATTAACAAGGAGGATTAGAGTATGAGAAAGTCTCTAACAACAAAAGCAACAGCTGCTATCGCAGCAGCAGCTATGCTCACAAGCATGGCAGGATGCGGACCTCAGACAGAAGCTCCAGCATCAACAGATTCTCAGCAGCCAGCTGAGACAACAACAGAAACAGCTACTGCAGAAGCTTCTACAGAAGTTGCAGCAGCAGAGGAAACTACATCTGACGAATATGATCCATATAAGATCATTACAGATGCAGACGGCAACCCAATCGACCTCGGCGGAATGGAAATCATTATCCGTGACTGGTGGTCAGGCGATGAGGCAGAGCCTCAGAACGACTATGAAGAATCTCTTAAGAACTACAGAGATTGGCTTCAGGAGACATACAACTTCACAATGAAGTCACAGGCTATGTCAGACTGGGGTTCAACACCTACAGACTTCGTAGACTATGCTACAACAGGTGGCGATGAGAACTACATCTTCACACTTCGTGATGATCCAGCTATCACATCTGCTATGGCTAACGGCCTTATGTATGACCTTTCAACACTTGATTGCCTTGATTTCTCACAGGACAAGTTCCAGAGAAACCTTCTCCATGAGCAGTATGCTAAGGGAGATTCAATCTATGCTATGTTCGCTGGATATTCAGAGGCAAGAACTGGTGTATACTTCAACAAGAGAATCCTTACAGAAGCTGGTATCGATCCTGATTCAATCTATGATATGCAGGCAGATGGAACATGGACATGGGATAAGTTCGAAGAACTTCTTTCAAAGGTTCAGCAGGATAAGGATAACGATGGTACAGTAGATATCTATGGTCTTACACTTAACGAAGGTGTTATGACAACAGAAGCTGTATTCTCAAACGGCGGTTCTTACATCGATAAGGATGCAAACGGCAAGTTCGTTTATAACCTTGAGTCTCCTGAGACACTTGAAGCTCTTGAGTGGACAGTAAGCATCTTTGATAAGTATGATGCAGAAGTTGCTAACCCAGAGGGCGCTGAGTGGGATTACTACAAAGAGCAGTTCATTAACGGTCAGGCAGCATTCCTTGTAGAGGATGAGTATGCAGGATGCCCTGGTAACTTCCTTGAGGATATGCAGGATGAAATTGGTTTCGTAATGTTCCCTAAGGGACCTAAGATGGATGACTACATCAACGTTTGGTCAAACAACCCAGTTGCTATCCCAGCTTGCTACGATGCTGAGAAGGCTTGGAAGCTTGCATTTGCTTGGAACCTCTGGACAAACGCTCCTGATGCTGAGTACGTTGATTACAACGGATACATCTCAACAGCTAGAAACGGTAAGTTCGATGAGAGAGCAGTTGATGAGACAATCACAATGATGACTGAGAAGGGTACAGTTGCATTCCACGGAATGGTTCCTAACCTTAACCTTGGTTCAGACTTCGTATGGAACATCGGACCTGGCGCTGTTGTATCAGAGCAGGTTGAAGCTATCCGTGATACATGGAAGGCTTATGTTGACGAAGCTAACAAATAATTAAAACTGATATGTTTTTGGGGCGGCGTTTCGGCGCCGCTCCATTTTTTTACCTTTTTTTACCTATTTTCACAGATAATTTGAAGAAAGCTTTTACGGGAAGGTATTCGTAATGGGAACGGAAGAAGTTAGAGGACCCAAGGCACCTAAGGATCCTATCAAGAAAAAACCATTTTTCTTTATCATGCAGGGAAAAGATATATACGGTGCACCTCAGCCAGATGGAAGAGGAATACAGTTTATTTATGAGAGTGATGGAAGACTCATAAATGCAGCCAGACTTTCAGGAAATATCACAGATGACTACATGTTAGAACTCCTTAAGACCACAGAGGGCTTTAGGAAAATGGTACACTCGATCGGAGTTAGTGTATCCAGCAGAGTGCCAGATGAAAAGGTAAGATTTGTCTTTCAGATGTATGGAGAAACACAGACAGATCCAACATCCACACAGATTACTCTGGACTTTGAAACTGATGGAATGGAAAGAATCATCAAGATGTCAGATGTTGACTGGAAGGCTTCCGACAAGGAGCCTGGTCAGATCAGATTTGAATTCCCGGAGCCCGGAATTCAGGCATCTGTAGATGTTAGATTTTATTTGAATAATGGATTTGTAGCTCCAATCCAGCCTATTGATACAATGGTTGATTTTGCATCCAAGGGTTATAAGGAAATGATAAACCGAAGCCTTATGCAGACGGGTAACACAGCAAGACTTGAAAAAGTTCTTCAGAAGGCTGGAAAGGGAGAGGACGTATGTCTTGCCTTTATAGGAGGCTCAATAACACAGGGAGCAGGTGCTATTCCCATCCATGAAAAGTGTTATCCAAGGCTTTTTGCAGAGACCTTTGAAAAGAAATACACAAATGGCGGAAAAGTTGATTTTATTAAGGCTGGTGTAGGCGGAACACCTTCTGAGCTTGGTATGTGCAGGTTTGAAAGAGATATTCTCCGCCAGGGCGCCAAGCAGCCAGACCTTATTGTAATAGAATTTGCTGTAAATGATGAAGGAGATGAAACAAAGGGCGTATGCTATGAGAGCCTTGTAAGAAAGGCCCTTGCACTTCCATGGAAGCCAGCGGTAGTTCTTTTGTTTGCAGTCTTTTCTTTTGACTGGAATCTTCAGGACAGACTAGGACCAGTAGGAGTTCGCTATGACCTTCCTATGGTCAGCATCATGGATGCAGTTACACCTCAGTTTACACTTCTTCCAAACGATGGAAGAGTAATATCCAAGAACCAGTTCTTCTATGACCAGTTCCATCCTAGTAACCTTGGACACCAAGTCATGAGCGACTGCCTCATCAATCTTGTTGATGAAGTAAATGGAAAAGCTGTAAGCGAGAGCTTTAGCCTTGATGAGAAGGAACTTGATAAGATCACACCTGTCATCGGCGCCGATTTTGAGAAGGTTGAACTTGTTGATAAACACGAGCTTAAGAGACTATCCAGAAAATACCACATTACTCTTATGAGTGAAGGCTCCTTTAACAGCGAAGATAAAGAGCTTCAGATGGTTGAAATGGACAAGAAGATCGAGCCTGTAGCTGAGTTCCCATACAACTGGGCACATGCTAGTACAGAAAATGACCCCTTCAGATTAAAGCTCACCTGTAGTAAGCTCCTCCTCCTCTTTAAGGATTCGGGAAGCACAGCCTATGGCACAGCAGAAGTCTATGTTGATGGCCAGAAGATTATGGACGCCGATCCACTCAAGGTTGGCTGGACTCACTGCAACGCAGTTATCCTCTTTAACGAGAAGGAATCTACAAGCCACGTTGTTGAGATTTGCATGGCTAAAGGCCACGAAGACAAGAAGTTTACTATCCTCGGATTTGGGGTAGTGGAATAAGTTCACATTAAGGATTTGAGAGAGTATTAGAGAGTATTTATAGTTCCCCGGGAGGCCACAAATGGTGGCTTTTCGGGGATTTTTATATGCAAATAATCTGATATAATCTAAGTAAACGATATTGTGACAACGAGTAAAAAGTTTAGTGGTTTCTGAATTGATATTTTCAGCATCTTACATAGACTGTTGGGGAGTAAAGCATGCAAACATCGAAAAGAGAAAGAATAAGCTACTATCTGTATTTCTTTGGTCAAAATATGTTCTATATGATTATCGCTAGCTACATCAGTCTATTTTTACTAAATCATGGGATAAGTGAAAAGGTTGCTGCTTCCGTGATCATTGCACCTCAGATATGGGATGTTATCAATGATATTATCTTTGGAAGAATTGTGGATAAGTGTCATTTGAGAGGCGGCAAATTCATGCCTTGGCTAAAAATATCCTGGTTTCTTATCCCGCTTACTACAGTTTTTATCTTTTGCATGCCTCAGGGACTTAGTATTTCTGCTAAGTGTGCCTGGGTTATAATAGGATATTGCCTGTGGTCTGTGGCCTACACTATGTGCGACACACCTATTTTTGCATTGTCAACAGCCATGACTGATAAAGTTGATGAACGAAATTCCATACTCTCAATTGGCCGTGTAACAGGCACATCCGGTGCAGTTGTGGCGACTTTGGCAATTGAAAGCCTCTATATAGGCATGGGGTGGAAACTGCTATCCATATCTCTTTCTATAGTTTCAATGGCAATGATGCTTCCTATTCTCATATTTGGAAAAGAAAGATCTCAGGTGCAAACAAAATCTCCAACAGCAAAAGAAATGCTTCGAGCGCTTTCTGAAAATAAATATCTTATTATTTTCTACATAGCTTTTTTCCTGGTTGGACTCACAAATACAGTGCAGACGGTTATTCCAACATTTGCGCAGTATGTTTTGGGGGATACGGAAAAAGGGACACTTCTTCTTGCTATGGCAATAATTCCGGCAATTGTGGTTGCTGCATTTATTCCTGTGCTCTCCAAAAAGATAGACAAATTCTGGCTCTATATTGCATGTCTTGCGATATTTGTTTTTTCCTCAGTAATTCAGTTTTTTATGGGATATGGCAGCTTTGTTGCACTTAGTATTACCATGGCACTTCGAGGAGTTGGACTTGTTGGATATAACGTTCTAGTGTATATGTTTACTCCAGATTGCGTGGAATATGGTCAGTATGTAACGGGCGTAAGACAGGAGGGCATAACATTTTCCATCCAGACTTGTGTTACCAAATTGTCAGCGGCTCTTATGAGCAGTATATCGTTACTTCTTTTAGCCCTGTTTGGTTTCAAGGCAATTAACGCAGATGCTGTTACAGGAATCGTTGATGAAACAGGTGCATATGGCTGCTGGAATGTGCTAACATGGATTAGTGCAATCGGACCTGTTTTTGCCATCATTATCTTGGTGCTTGGATATAAGTTAAGAGATAATAGTGTGAGCCTTATGGCTCTATGCAACAATGGCGAGATTACTAGACAGGAATGCGACCTCAGAATTTCAGAATTATCTAGAAAAGGCTAAAAATTCTAATTGCCCAATTCTGTTTGAATCGGAGTGTGATTGCAACAAACGATAAAACCTAAGAAAGAGATAATAATGAGTTCTAATCCATCAATAGATTTTTTGGAAATGTTAAAAGCTGGGGCTTCTAAGGGACAGGCAGCAGGAAGTGCAACAAGAGCCTCAAATAGAGCAAATAGTACTAACGGTTCAAGTAAAGCCCTAGAAAAGGCTACACCAGAAGTAAAAGATAAACTACAAAACAAGAATTGCAAGGGCCTTTCGCCTAAAACTTCGAAATCTGCTATAGGCAGCAGATTTGCTGTAATAGATACAGAGACTAACTGGCGAGATCAGGTAATGTCAATAGGAGTGGCAATTGCAGATGCCACGACCTTTAAATGTACAGACTGCCTGTATTACATCATCGATCCTGAATATAGATCAGGCGGAATGTATTCTGGGGTATTGCATTATCATGTAAAAAGAAATATATGTGAAGCCCCACTTAACTATAGAGAGTCAGGCAAGCCATCGAGTGAGGAACTGCTCTTATCTACAGAAGAACATGTAGCATCTCGAAAAGAGGCTCTTCAAGCTATAAAAAGCTATCTGCAAGAGCTTGGAATCAGCAGTATTTACGCTTACAATGGCAAGTTTGATCTTGGCCATTTGCCTGAGCTTGGTGGCTTTGAATGGTACGATATCATGAGGCTTGCAGCCTACAAGCAGTATAACAGGGCTATTGATGATTCCCTTCCATGTTGCAAGACTGGTCGACTTAAGTCCAATTACGGCGTTGAGCCCATTACAAGAATGTTGTCAGGAGACATGCGGTACTGCGAAGTCCACAATGCTGTGTATGACGCAGTTGATGAACTCAGGATAATTGAGCTTTTGGGCCGAAGCCTGGAAGAATATGAAGTTGCGAAGATAAACTAGTGACAAATTTATAGGCTCCTCAGAACACCTTACACGAAAAAGGCAAGAAAGGCATTTTCATGAGTAGTAGCAAGAACATCATTGATACCACCGATACCAATGGCCTCACAAAAGCCGTCCAATCCTACATAAAGAAAAAATACAACATTTCCCCGGAACACCCCTGGCATCAGTACCCGGATTATGCTACATTCAAGGAGTTGTATTCACAGAAATGGTTTGCCATAATAATGTCAGTTTCAGGAAAAAAGCTGGGGCTACCAACCGACGACGAAATACCAATCATCAATGTCAAGGCAGATCCGGAGATCATAATGATGATGGGGCGGACGCCAGGTTTTATGCCGGGCTACCATATGAACAAGCGCAACTGGCTGACAATTCTTCTGGACGGGACAGTAGAGCTTGAGCAAGTCACAGCGCGGATTGATGACAGTTACAAGATGATTGCAGATACCCCAACACGCCGCATATATGAGGCAGTTAAAAAGATTCCTAAGGGGAAAGTTGCAACCTATGGGCAGGTAGCAGAGATGGCGGGAGATAGGAAGATGGCAAGAGCCGTTGGCAATGCACTTCACAAGAATCCTGATCACGACAGTATTCCCTGTCACCGTGTGGTCAACTCTAAAGGCGAATTAGCAGAAGCCTTTGTGTTTGGCGGCGTGAACATGCAGGAGAAATTCCTGTATGAGGAAGGTGTAACAGTCATAAATGGCAAGGTAGATCTAAAGCGTTTTGGTATGAAGTAAGCGGGCATTGTCGAGACTTTTTGACAAGGCAGATAATAACGGAGAAAACATGAACGAACAATTTTCAAGAACTGAGCTTCTTCTGGGTGAAGAAGCAGTAAATAAACTTTCAAATAAAAGAGTTGCAGTTTTCGGCGTAGGCGGCGTAGGCGGATTTGTCTGTGAAGCTCTAGCCCGTGCTGGAATTGGAGAAATAGACATTTGCGACGACGACACAGTGGCTCTTTCAAACCTGAACAGGCAGATTATTGCTCTTCACAGCACCTTAGGGAGAAGCAAGGTTGAAGTCATGAAAGAACGCCTTTTGGACATCAACCCAGAACTTAAAGTCAACGTCCATCAGTGTTTCTTTTTGCCTGAGAACTCAGACCAGTTCCCATTTGAAGACTACGATTATGTGATAGATGCGGTGGACACTGTGACTGCCAAGATTGAGATTATCATGAAGGCAAAAGAAAAAGATGTCCCTGTCATGAGTTCAATGGGAGCCGGAAACAAGTTAGACCCAACAAGATTTAAGGTGGCTGATATCTACAAGACTAATGTAGACCCTCTGGCTAAGGTAATGCGAAGAGAACTCAAAAAAAGAGGAGTCAAAAAATTAAAGGTTGTGTATTCTGAAGAAGAGCCAATAAAGCCTGAATCCAAAGATAATACCAGTAACATAAACAATCCACACCCTCGTCGCAGCACCCCGGGAAGCGTATCATTTGTTCCATCAGTTGCAGGACTTATCATTGCTTCCGAAGTTATAAAAGATCTTATAGCCATGTGAAAAGCTACAATTGCAAGCCTTGATCAGAATAGAACTATAATAGTGATAGCCAAGCGTTATATGTGACTATCAGATTTGTTTATTTTACGGTTCGCCATAATACTCTCATAATATATTTGTAAGCTAATTGCGTAATGAGATTCATGTTTTTTTAGGCCAATTGGTTACGCAGCATTTTACTATGAGGGGTTATAATGGCGAACATTTTATTTTTTGGTGATTCAAATACATGGGGACTTATCCCCGGAACTATGGAAAGATACCCTTGGGGCACAAGGTGGACCAGCCTTGTTCAGCAGGCACTTCCAGAGACCAGGATCATAGAGGATGGTCTTTGTGGCAGAACAACTATATTTGAGGATGCTCTAAGACCCTTTAGGAGAGGCGCAGAGACACTGAGGCTTTCTCTTGAGAGCAATTATCCACTGGATGCAGCAGTTATCATGCTAGGTACAAACGACTGCAAAAAGGTTTTCAATGCCAGCTCTTTTGTCATTGGAAAAGGGCTTGAAATGTGCCTGGATGAACTTGAGAAATTCCTCAAACCTCAGAATATCCTGGTGGTTTCTCCAATTGCTCTGGGAAAAGAGGTATGGCTTCCGGAAAAGGATCCTGAGTTCGACAAGACTTCTATAGAAGTCAGCAGACAGCTAAAAGCTGTGTATAAGCAGATCGCAGCAAGGCGTGGAACGCATTTTCTTGCGGCATCAGATTTTGCTGAGCCAAGTCCCGTAGATGATGAGCACCTTAACGAGAAGGGCCACCTGGCCTTAGCAACAGCAATGATAGATAAACTAGAAGAAATAGGATTTGCTAAGAAAAGCCATGCGCAGTAACACGCATGGCTTTTGATAAACATACTTTTTTTACTCAAGGCCCATTATTTCGCCGTAGACCATTACTGCATTTCTAACGCACTCTTCACAAGGGCAGAGAGGCTTTCCATCAGTGACTGTTTTAAGATCCTTACATCTAAGTGCGCCACATCTTCTTGCAAACTCTTCCTGAATCTGCTTTGTTTTACCAAGAGTACCCTGTCCCTGAGTTTTAAGACCGGTTATCATACCTGCGCCTATCAGTGCACCGCAGGTAGCTTCAAGATTGCCCATTCCTGCGCAGAAACCTGCAGTAAGCTGCTGCAACTGTTCCTCAGTCAGGCTTGTTTCATCAGCCAGTGCAACTGCTACTGACTGTGCACAGTTGAACTTGCCTGAAGTCTTTAATTCTACTGCCTTATTAGCTCTTTCATTTAATGTCATTTTTTCTCCGTACCTTTCTTTTCTTTGATCTTACATATGCCTTGTGTCATTGTCCCCATAGGACAGAAAGTGCACCAGGTTCGCTCCTTATACAGTACCATCACAATAAGACCTATGAGAGTTGAGGTTAACATAAGGCTGTAGAACCCAAAGCCAAACTGTGCCACCCAATCAGGGAAGATACTACCATTATACGCCCACTTCCACGGAACTTTAAACGTCCAAAAGAGCTTTATCGCCTTTTTGAGTGTCCCTGCTCCTGAGAAGACCAGATAGGTTTGGAAGATCATAGTTCCAAACATGGTAAGGAAAAGATTAAAAAGCCATATCGAAACCACTTTGAAGATAGCCACTTTGGCGCAGGCTTTCTCCTGGAACATTTAGCTTTTCTTCCCAGGACCCAGAATAACTGACCTCTTCCGCACATATGATTGCAGAACCACTTATTTCCAAATACTGCTGCAAACACCAGTGGCAATATAAAATCTATCATGCCAAGCCATGCAAATAGAATGTTAAAAAAGCCTAATGCAAAATACACAATTGACCATATCCACAGGTAATCATACCAGTGCTTTTTCTTATTTGATGTCATAACGCCTCCCAAAATTATCTGTTTTCTACTTTTATAGTGCCAGCAGGGCAGGCCTTTTCACACATGCCACATCCAACACATTTTGCCTCATCTACAAGGGCATAACAGCCTCTATAGATCTGTATTGCTTCTCTGGGACATTGCAGAGCGCAGACGCCGCAAGCCACGCATCTACTAATGTCATTAATTGCCTTTTTCATAATAATTTCCTTGAAAGATTCTTATTGCTTTCTTTGTTCAACGATCTTATTATAGGTGGTATAAAAAGTATATCAAGTACGCAAAAAATATATACCTAGTAAGGAAAACTATACCATGAGTAAAATAGCCAAAAAAGAGCCATTGTGTGAAGATATTGCGGGTAAGGGATGCGGACTTAAGAAAGTCCTGGACATTGTCGGAGGAAAATGGAAGATAATGATCCTCTGTGTTATCGACAACAGAGAAGTGGTGCGATATGGAGAACTGAATCGCGCAGTAAGTGGCATAACAAATACCATGCTTGCTACTTCATTAAAAGAGTTAGAGGCAGACGGCCTTGTTGAGAGAAAGCAGTATGATGAGATGCCTGTCCGCGTAGAATACAATCTTACCTCAAAAGCCAAGAGCCTTATACCTATTCTTTTACAGATGAAAAAGTGGGGCGAAGACAATTTATGATATGAAAAAACCTGCCACCCAAATCTAAGTGGCAGATATATTGCAAAGCCTCTAGTAATGCAGTGATCACGCAAGTGCATTAGCAAGATCTGCGATAAGGTCGTTCTTGTCCTCAAGACCACAGCTGATTCTGATAAGTCCTGCAGGAATTCCTGCTGCAGCAAGCTGCTCGTCAGTCATCTGGCGGTGTGTAGAAGTTGCAGGATTCAGGCAGCAGCTTCTAGCGTCAGCTACGTGAGTTTCAATTGCAAATACCTTGAGCTTCTTCATAAACTTTTCGGCAGCAGCTCTTCCGCCTTCGAGCTCAAATGAAACTACGCCGCAACCTCCATTTGGAAGGTACTTCTTGGCAAGTTCGTAGTATTTATCTCCCTCAAGACCAGGATAATTAACCTTGACTACACCAGGCTGTTCCTGAAGGAACTTGGCAACAGCAAGTCCGTTCTCTACATGCTTAGGCATGCGGACATGAAGGGATTCAAGGCCAAGATTTAATATGAAGGCATTCTGAGGTGACTGAATGCAGCCAAAGTCTCTCATAAGCTGGGCTGTACACTTAGTGATGAAAGCTCCCTCTTTTCCGAATTTCTCTGCGTATGTAATTCCGTGATAGGAATCATCTGGAGTGCACAGACCTGGGAACTTGTCAGCATGAGCCATCCAGTCAAATTTTCCTGAGTCAACAATAGCTCCGCCAACAGCAGCGCCGTGTCCATCCATGTACTTGGTAGTTGAATGAGTTACGATATCTGCACCCCATTCAATAGGCCTGCAGTTTACAGGTGTTGGGAAAGTGTTATCCACAACAAGTGGAACGCCATGTGCGTGTGCAACCTTGGCAAATTTCTCAATATCAAGAACTGTAAGAGCTGGGTTTGCGATAGTCTCACCAAACATAGCTCTTGTATTATCTTTAAATGCTGCATTGAGCTCATCTTCTGATGCATCTGGTGATACAAATGTTACCTCGATACCCATTTTAGCCATTGTTACAGCAATAAGGTTGAAGGTTCCACCATAGATTGAAGATGAAGCTACGATGTGGCTTCCGCACTCACAGATATTGAACAGGGCAAAAAAGTTCGCTGCCTGTCCGGAAGATGTCAGCATTGCTGCGCTTCCCCCTTCAAGAGCTGCAATCTTGGCAGCCACATGATCATTTGTTGGATTCTGAAGTCTTGTATAGAAATATCCTGAAGCCTCAAGGTCAAAGAGCTTACCCATATCTTCACTTGTATCATATTTGAAAGTTGTGGACTGGATTATTGGAATCTGACGAGGCTCGCCGTTTCCTGGTGTGTAGCCAGCCTGTACACATTTTGTACCGATATACTGATCACTCATTGAAATTCTCCTCTATCTACAAAAATATGATGATATACGAATCATAAAGTCAAAATGCTTAACATGCAAGCATGTACGCATTTATGATTTTTGATGCCTACATCATACAATACCATATTTAGAAAAAATACGACAGACTTTATTGAGGTAAAGGGATAAAAAGTGGGACAAAATCCCAATGCCATATGTAATATTAATGAAGGGCGCAAACAAGGTGCCCTTCTGCATTAAATTGTATGTTACGAAAAACTGAGAGTTGAAAGGCTATGATAACACAATGAATAACGCAGTATTAGGTAAGAAAATGATAATTACTGGAGCTATTTCTTTGGCTCTGCTGACAGGTTGCGCCAAACAGCCGGATGTCTATGCTGATCCGGATAAGCCAGCCTCAGAACAGCATGATATTTATGCATCAAATATAGATGAAGACAGTTCAGAGTCAAGTACACCTGAAAACAAGCAGGATAAAAAGAAATCCCCTGTTCGTGATACTTATACATACAAGGATAGGAAAACGACTGACAACCTAACCTCTTTTTATATCATCAAAACAATCTACTATCCTAAAAAGGTTGTGGTTTACTGGGGAGGAGACCTAGAAAGCGACCAAATGGAGAACTTTAACTATGATAACGTTGAGGTAAAGAGTAACAGGATCATCATATACTCTGATGATCCAAGGAGCGTTACATCCTTTAGATTCAAGGATAGTTGCGACTGGAGAGATTTTGAAGTTAGATATTTAGATTCAGATAATTATTCCCTTGTAGAGACAAGCTATGACACTGCCGGCGGAGACCACTTATCAGGAGATGTTGATACTTTTTATACAGAGGAAGAAAAGGCTGCTAGTAAAAAGAGAGCAGAAGAGGCCCTTAAAGAAAAGGCAAGACAGGAACAGATATTTGATCAGTATCTTGGAACATGGGTCAGCAAGGATGGAAGTGAGATAGTTTTTTATATTGATGAAGATGGACAACGCAGAGTGAGCATTCCAGATGTTGAATTAGATAAATTTGTTGGTATTAGCGATGGAAGGTATGGAAATTATATGTATGAACTTACTTTAGATGCCTATACCTGCGGCATGGTATTTGGAGTTCAGTTTTCCTGCGATGGGGAAAAGATGTGGACAAACCAAACCGGTGATGTATATTTTTACAAGCAGACTGACAGTTTTGATTTTAAATCAGGGCACAATCCTGAAGACGAATAAATAAGAAGGATTTTGATGGAAATTCCTCATAGTTTTCCTAGTAAAATACTGCCTTCGAGTGTATAATTAAATATGCTTGTAATGGGGTACGAGCAAGCTGATTCTTGTGCAGGGGAGAAACATAAGATCAGTAGAAGGTATAAAGTTTTCGGGGGAAACATGAGGGATTATATTTATTGGCATTTGCCTGGATTTAGCGTATTCCGGGATCTTAACAGCACCCTTATCGATCTGATGAGGGAATTTCCAAGCAGCTTTTATGACAATTATCGCGTGGGGAGTGTTTATGGCACTTTTCCGGGAGCAATATGGAACGGAGGCAGAACAGTTCTGGGATTTTGCCCAAAGAACGAGATTGAGCGCACTATAAAGCTCTTTAACTCCAAACACGTTCCTGTGCGCTTTACCTGGACCAACTCTCTTATAGAGGAAAAGCACGTTTACGACACCTATTGTAACCTGATAATGCGTCTTGCTGATAACGGGGAGAATCAGGTTCTGGTCAACAGGCCTGTTTTGGAGGATTATCTTAGAAAAGAGTATCCGAATTTCAAGTTCATATCCTCTACTACCAAGAGGATAACTGATCCTGATAAGCTCCATGAAGAGCTTGAAAAGGACTATTTCATGGTGGTTCTTGACTATGACCTGAATCATAACAGGGAAGTCTTGGAGAGCCTAAGACCTGTGGCTGACAGAGTGGAAATTCTGGTGGATGAAATATGCTTCCCTAATTGTCCAAAGAGAATAGACCACTACAAGGATGAGTCTCTTCACCAGCTTGAATACGAGATAGCAAGGCCCTTTAACTGCCCTAACAGGCAGGAAAAGAGATCTTTTGCCGACTGCAAAGATAAGCCCGCCTTCATTAGCAGAGACCAGATGAAGGATTATATAGATCTGGGCTTTAGGAATTTTAAGGTGGTAGGAAGAGGACTTCCTCAGAGTCTTGTTTTAGACTCATATATGTATTACCTGGTAAAAGAGTCAGATCAAGACTTTATACGTAATCAGATAAACAAGCGCCTTGCTGAGATTGCAGAAAAAAGAGCTGCAGCAAGAAAAAGATAAAAAATGAGCCAATGACAGTTGCTTTATCATTGGCCCTTTTTTTAATCACCAGTTAGTTCAAGGTTTTTTGAAACGTAGACTTTGTAGCCAAGCTCGTGGCACTTAGATTTTGCCATCTCCGCAAGGGCTTCATCTTTAGTGTATTCAAGAACATAAACCGCTTTGCCATCTGCTGCTACCTGGGAGAGATAGTCGAGGAAGTATTCTCTGTCATCAGCTGCACTTTCGGTAAAAGTGCCCTCATCCCAGTTGATAGAGGTAAATACGCTTTCCTGATTGACACCGTCAAGGATGGGGGTAAGTGTGCCATTCTCTTCAAGGTATCTTGTGACATAGTCGTTTCCACCGTTTATGATGATCTTTCTGTTAAGTTTCTTTATTGTGGTTAGGATGGTTGTGAGACCATCATAGATTTCATCTGTAGGATACATGTAATAAATATCCGCGTTATCAATAAAGAAACCATCTACTCCGCCTCTTGCAAGAGTAGGAGCAATCTGCTTGGCAATATATTCCTGCCATTCTTCTTTGGAGACGTCAATCCAATATTCTCCATCCCAGTTTTCATAAGGGGAAAGAGTTATATCTTTAAACTGATCATAATAAGGCCTAAAGTCTTCAAGGGACCCAACATTGAGATAAGAATAGATTTCTTTGTTGGTCTTATGGAGCTGATCAAGCTCCTCACTAGTGTAGTACTGGGCGTCGATTACCAGTACATCATAGCTGATATCCTCTGGCAGCTCATCATATTCAACTCCAATGTAAACTCCGTACTCGGTGTCTGTGGAAAACTCTCTTGCGCGAGCATTTTCATCGGTATATGACGATACAGTTAAAGCATTATCTGGTTGTGATTTTGAATCTTGATTGGACTTGGTTTCAGATTCATTGGCTTTAGGCATTGTGCAGGCTGTAAGCATAAGAAGTGATAAGGTAGCTGCGCAGGCTTTATACAATTTTTCTTTTATCATATGTTCTCCAATCCCTTATGTTTTTAGTGACTCTTCATCTCAGGCAGGTACTGCACTGCAATCCTATTCTCCGGATTTACATCCACAAGATATAGAACTACAAGAAAAATCCACTCAAGAGGCTTCATAACAAAATAAGTTACATCACAGGCAACCTTGTTATGCCTGATGTGGTCAGCAATTGGGAAGCCGTATTTATCATAGAAATTGCGAACTGCCCTGTGGAAGCGTGGTGTCTTTTCTTCAAGAACGTTTTCAAAGGCGTTAGCTATCATGAGCTGTCTGTTTACGATAACGTCATGTCCGTGGCGAATGCCCTTTCTCACAGGCTTTACAATCTTTTTATGGCCACCAGCGGCAACAGTACACAGATAGTGCTCATCATAGTACAGGTTTTGTGGGCCCTCCTGACCTGACAAGGCCCAGTTGGTTGTCTCTGTAAAGGCTTTTATCACAGCATCTGGCTGCTGACCAAATAAAATTAGTATCAAAAGAACTATGCCAAGCAGCGGAATCATTAAGATGAAGGCGTAAAGTGGCCATTTTTCAGAGCGAAGGAGACTTTCGTTAAGCTTTTTGATGAAAGCATTTTTCCCAAAATCGTCGCTATTATGAAGCTCACATCCGTTCCACTCCATTATCTTTTCCCTAAACAGATTGAAGGTTATAAAGATCATGTTAATGGGAAGTATGTAGCTAAGAGCGATGAATTTTTCAAATGTATGGTTTGAAATCTGTATGCAGCACACTATCATAAAGCCCAGCAGGATGTAAGTTGCAGCCATGGACAAGACAGTGACAAGGGGTGGAACCTTTGCAGAGTCGGTTCCAGCCAGGATTATAAAGCCAATGACTCCCACAGTGCATAGAATAATAAGTGTAGGGTAACTATCAATCCATATGGGTTGATGAAGCATGTCGTTGTACAGCTGCTCAGTCCAGGACTTTTCAAAACTTACATCACAGAGAAACTCCAGGTTTAGCACTGTTTCTGGAACACCGACTATTGCTGTGACTGCCCAGATGATATTCCTTGCAACCTTGTTCCTGAATCTGTGGAACAGACCTATGAAGTTATAGATGCTGACTACTGGAGGAGTGATTATTAAAATCCCAATCAGAATATATGCGAATAAATCATCCATGAATATTGAAACCCACCTTTTTATTGAATATTTGATTTTTGACACCTATATCATACATTATACATCTTGTAAGCGATAATGGTTGCACCCGGAAACCCGCATGACATCGCATGTTTTCCTTTTACATCAAGTTACTAGAGAGTATGATGTAGGAAGGGCGAGGATTACGCAGGACGTGACAGAATCCATGCCCTGTACAAATGTGTTTAAGGAGAGAGAAAGTATGAATGATATTGTTAGGAGAAGAGCGGAACTGCTGGTTGAGAACAAAGCACTGCTTCATAAGGCTTTTTTATTTGAAGACGGGCTTTTAACAGCTGTTGCAGGAGCTGCTTTTGCAGAGAGGAATAGAACCGCAGATCCTGAGCTTGTTAAGGAGTGCAGAGAGATCCTCAGGAAAAAGATTGGGCTTTTATCAGAAATAAGAGGAAATAACGAGCTTATAGTTTCCGCTAAGATGGCTATCAGTGGCAATCCTGAGCAGTACCTTGATGATGTGATCGAAGTTTATAAAAGGCTTCAGAGCGGGAATATTTTGGGCTCAAGCTACAGAGCCCTTGCAGCAACTTCAATTTGCGATGCTAAAAGAGCTAACGACGTTGAGAAAATTGTTGAGAAGACAGAGGCTATATTAAAGGGAATGAAGGCTTCTCACCCCTTCCTTACATCAGATGAGGACACGGGATTTGCAGTTCTTTTGGCTATGACAGATAAGAGTGTTGAGCAGATACTCACAGAGCTGGAAGAGAGCTTTATTGAATTTAAAGTTGACTTCGTACTGCACGATAATGCAGCGTATTCCTTGGCTCAGGTTCTCACAACCTTCGAAGGAGACAGCAAGGAAAAGAGCAAGAAGGCTGTTGAACTCTTCGAAGCTTTTAAGGATGCTGGATATTCTTATGGAAAAGATTATGAGCTTCCATCACTTGGAATACTGGTAAATCTTGGAAAAGAGACAGGTGATGTAGTTGCAGAAGTAATAGAGGTTGTAGAGTCCTTCAAGGGCAAAAAGGGATTTGGAATATTTGAAATGACTCCCCAGATCAAGCTTATGCTGGGCACAATGATTGTGGGCACTGTATATGGAGAAAATCAGCCTGCAGCAAATGCCTCTGTAACGAGCGGGGCAATTTCGATACTGATCGCGCAGCAAGTAATGATGGTTGCTCTTATCGCAGCTTTGGCTACAGTATCAGCAACATCAAATTAATCCTGCTACAATCTAGTCAAGTAAATTAGTATAAACAGGCCTTCATCTAGCATGGAGGCCTATTTGATTCAGGATTTTTTCTGTGATATTCTTGATAGGAAAAATGTTGGAAGAAGGAGAATATTATGAAAAACAACACAAAGAAGATTATTATTGGATTAGTATGTCTTGTAGTTCTCGTAGCTGCATTTGCAGTATGCTGGAAGGTATTTGGACCAAAGGCTACAAAGGGTGAGAAGCACATCACAGTTGAGGTTGTTAACAGTGAAGGCGCTACAACTGACTACGAACTTGATACAGATGCAGAGTTCCTCCGTATCGCTATGGATGAGCTTCATGACCAGGGCTTTAGCTATGATGGAACAGATTCTGAGTACGGAATCATGATCTCAGCTATTAACGGCGAGACAGCAGACTATGCTACAGACGGAGCTTACTGGGCTCTTTATGTTAACGGCGAATATGGCCAGTACGGCTGCGATTCACAGCCTGTAACTGATGGCGATACATACACATGGACTTATGAAAAGGCACAGTAATTTATAGTATGTCAAATAGTACTTCTGGAAGAATAACAATACTGGATATTGCCCAGATAGGGCTTATGGTTGCGGTAATAGAGGTTTCCAAGGCAGCACTTGTTTTTTTACCCAATATTGAGCTCACAAGCTTCTGGATCATCATGTTCACACTCTTTTTTGGATGGAAAATAGTGGCTGTTGTGCCTGTTTTTATCCTGATTGAGGGCAGTATTTACGGCATGAATCTGTGGTGGATAATGTATCTCTATGCTTGGCCGCTACTGGTACTGATAGCCTGGCTTCTCAGGAAGAATGATTCGGCTATTTTCTGGGCTATTGTGTCAGGAATCTTCGGACTTTGCTTTGGCGCATTATGTTCCATCCCTTATGTGGTGATAGGCTGGAGCAGCGGCGGCTTTGCAAGCGGCATCAGAGCCGGATTTGTATGGTGGATAGCCGGGATTCCCTGGGATTTTATCCACTGCGCTGGAAACTTTGTACTGATGCTGGTATTGTATAGGCCAGTCAGGGCAGCCATGAAGAAAATCAAGGTTGCCACTTTGTAAAAGAGTAAAAATATAAACAAAAAAGAGCTATTTATGAATCCTTGTGGATATGGTAATTGTTTTGAGCTAAAATGAATGGAGCAATTACAACTAAAGCGAGGGTTATGTAATGAGAAACAAGCAGAAACTGATACAGCAGGCCATGGACAGGGCTGTGGCCAATAAGGAGGTTGCAGGAGTTAACCTTCTTGTGATCAAGGACGGGCAGGAAACTTACTATGCCCAGAGTGGTCACGCTGATATAGCCAAAGATATACCAATGAACCGTGACACTATTGTTCACCTTTACTCCCAGTCAAAGCCAGTTACTGCGGCAGCAGCAATGCTTCTTATGCAGGATGGCATCATTGATCTGGATGAGCCTGTGGAAAACTTTTTTGAGGGCTTCAAGAACCAGACGTGCCTTATTGATGGCCAGATACAGAAGGTACCTGATGATAAAAAGGTGAGAATTTTTGACCTTCTGAACATGACTTCAGGACTTGTTTATCCTGGAATTAACACAGAAGCTGAGAGAGCTACGTCAGCTCTTTTTATAGATGCTGTTAGAAGGCTTGAAAATCCATATGATGTTGCAGATTATAAGGAAATGTCTGAGGATGAGCGACAGAAGCATCAGATGACAACTCTTGAATTTGCTGATGAGATAGGTAAGTTCCCACTTCAGTTTGTTCCCGGAAGCTATTTCCAGTACGGAACAAGCGCAGACGTTCTGGGAGCTGTAATTGAGAAGGCTACAGGCCAGAAGTTTGGCGACTTTTTGAAGGAGAGACTATTCGACCCTCTTGAAATGAAGGATACAGGCTTTTTTGTTCCTGAGGAAAAGAAATCCCGCCTGTCACGAGTTTATGAGGTTCACGGCGGAGAGTTTAGAGAATTTTCAGGAGACCATCTCATCATAAGAAATGATGGAAACCCAAATGCCTTTGAATCAGGCGGAGCAGGCCTTTTCTCAACACTTGATGACTATGCTCACTTCGGGCAGATGCTACTTAATAACGGAACCTACAAGGGAAAAGAAATCCTGACTCCGGCTACAGTTAAGTTTATGACTGATGCTTCCCTCAAGGAAGGCCCTCAGCACGCCTTCGATAACTGGCATGGTCTCGAGGGACACTCATACAGAAATCTCATGCGTATCATGACTAACCCTGAACAGGCCCTTATCATCGGCCACAAGGGTGAATACGGCTGGGATGGCTGGCTGGGAGCTTACTTTATGAATGACCCGGAGAGCAGGACAACCATGATCATGCTGACACAGATGAGAGATTATGGCACAGGTCATCTTACCAGAAGAATCCGTAATATTGTACTTTCATAATGCAAAAAGCCTGGAACTGTAGCAGCTCCAGGCTTCATTATTGAAGACTAATCGCCTTCTACTCGACTTATTCCCAGAACAGTTCATCTAAGGTCTTGTTCAGGGCCTTACAAATTGAAATACAAAGATTGATAGTGGGGTTGTAATCACCCTTTTCTATAGCATTTATTGTCTGTCTGGAGACTCCGCACATTTCTGCAAGCTGTTGCTGTGACAGATCCATGCCCGCTCTGGCAGCCTTCATCTTAAGATTCTTCATGTGAGTCACCTCTCTTTTCCATAAAGCGCTTGATCAGAAATGATACAAGGATTGCGCCGAACAATACAGCCAGCATGAGGTTAATAGAGCTGCCTGTTGCAAGCCCATCCTCAGTAAAGCCCTTGGTACTATTTGCGAAAAATGCCAGTAAATTGCAGGCTATTACAAATGCAATTAGTGTCATCCAGGTACCGACTTTCTGTCCAACCTGAAGATATGCATCATTGAAAATACAGTAAATTGCGTAGATAGCGATTCCGATAAGGGCAATAGTTATTACTACAAACTGTGGTGACACAATATCCTTAGTAGGACCATAAAAGAAGACTGAGTAAAGGACATTGAGCAATATTGTTGTCATGAAGCTGATCTTATAGCCCTTGCCTCTTTCAAGAATCTGCCTCTCGTCATAATGCTTCTTGTCTCCTGCTAGCTTCTTCCTGATAATTACGATAATTAGGAAGAGTGCCAGAAATACTGCTACTGTTGTCAAAATGTCAAAAATGTTGTTTCCCATCATACACCTCCAAAGATTACTCATTGATAATATTATTTGATCGCGACGTCGTTTGCTCTTGTTGTGATTTTATAATAATACCCTAATAGCAATATGTCAAGTATATATTACATAATAATTATAATAATTTACTTTATGCTATTGATTTGCAAGGGCGGAATAAAACTTTCCTAACAGGAAAGTTTTACTACTCCTACTGATAATACCTGTGTATTACGCTTTATCGCTGCCTTTTATAGAATTTAATTATCAAAAAGCAAGGAGATAAGCGTATATGAATAAAAGTACAGGATACAAAAACATATTAAAGAATTTTCAGTACATGAAATTGATGATTGCAGCACTGATAAACCGTTTTGGTGATTCTGTAGATGCGATTGCATCAGCCTGGATTATCTATGAGCTTACCAGCAATGCTATGTGGTCAGCTGTCATATATGGTGTGAACAAGCTTCCGTCAGTTCTGATAATGCCACTTGCTGGGGCGTGGGTAGAAGGAAAGCGCAAGAAAACGGTTATGGTTGTTACTGATATCATAAGAGCTATATGTGTGGCTTTTATTGCAACAGGCTATTTACTTAACTTTCTGGAAGCCTGGATGCTTGTTATTACAACTTTTGTGATTTCAACAGCAGAGGCCTTTAGACTTCCTGCAGGTTCAGCAGTAACACCTAAGGTCCTGGATAAAGAGGATTTATCCTATGGAATGTCTTTGTCTACAGCACTTGGTACTATAGTTGAACTTATTGGAATGGGAATTGCAGCAGGTATCATTGCTTTCATCGGTACTGCCGGAGCAATTTATATAGATATGGCGACATTTCTTTTATCAGCCTTTCTGATCTCAACTGTAAAGATTAGAAATGATGAGCCATCCGATGCAAAAGGCAATTTAAGTAACTATTTCTCAACACTTAAGCAGGGCTTTTCATATGTCCTTAGCAGTAAAGTTGCCAGATTCCTCGTTATGTTTACAGCATTTTTAAACGGAATTCTGGTTCCGCTTAACAGCCTTCAGGCTCCACTTGCAAGCGAAGTTCTCGGAGGTGGCGCAGAAGTTTTATCAGTTCTTGGTATCACAGTTACTGTTGGAAGTCTCATAGGTACTGTTGCATATCCTATTCTTAGCAAATTTATAGGAAAAGAAATATTTGTGATAAGTGGAGGACTTGCAATCGGCTTATATTTTATCTCCATTATTGTTGCAAAGCCTGCTTACGAAAGTGTAGTATTTATGTATGTGTTTGTGGCTTTTATAAGCCTTATGTTGGGAATATTTATTTCGCTCCTCTCAGCTTTTTTACAAGTAGAATTTATTGAACTGATCGAGGAACAGTATCTTGCAAGAGCAGCATCTATTATGAATGCCATAGGACAAGCAGTAACACCAATAATGTCTCTTGTTGTGAGTGCTCTGGCAGCATTCCTTCCAATAGGTGCGATATTTGTACTTGCCGGAATCTTTGACCTTGTGGTCTGCCTATACATAATTGTTTCACGCACTTTGACTAATACGTTAAAAAGCGAGGAATCTTTAAATGCAGCTTAACTTGCATGAGAATATAAAGAAATACAGGAAAGAAATGGGGCTAACCCAGGAAGGACTGGCTGAGGCCTTTGGTATTACTGTAGGAGCTGTGTCTAAGTGGGAGAGTGGCAGCACCATCCCTGATATTATGACCCTTATGGACCTGGCAGACTTTTTTGACATATCTGTTGATACGCTACTTGGCTATACCATTTCCTCCAAGAATGTAGATGACATTATAGACAGGATAGATAAACTTTTGTCTGACGGTCATTATGATGAGGCAATTTTGGAAGCGGAAAAGGCTATAGTCAGATATCCAGGGAACTACCGTATTTTAAATAAATGCGCCAATGCCTATGTGACGGTCAGCGCTGTTAAGAACTTCAAGAAAGAATATAGGGAGAAAGCCCTTGAGCTATTTGAGGAGTCACTTCGCTATGTGGATCAGAATACTGGAATTGATGACAATGAAATGTCAATAAGATACAAGATTGCAGAACTCAAGATAAGCGACTATCCCAATGAGTCTATCAAGGAATTTCAAGAGATTAACTACAGAGGTGCTGCGGAAATAGGCATTGCCCAGGCTTATCGCGCGCTGGGCAAGAAAGAAGAAACCCTGGACAGGTATACCAGGGCCCTTTCAGGGATACTCGTGCAGAGTATAGAGTTTGCTACCGGAATGAATGTAAGCCTTATGGCCATGGATAAGCCAGCCTCCTACAATGAGGCAGCAGATCTCATGGACTGGTGCATAGATATAGTTGATGCCACTTCCAATGGGAAGACAAGCTATCTTACAAAGGTCAAGGTATTCTGCCTTGCTCTCAAGGCCATAAATCAGTCCTGTTATAAGGACTATGATAATATGAAAAAGAGCCTTGATACTGCTTATCAACTGGCTAAAGAGTACGATAAAAAACCTTCCAATGATTTTAATGGGAAAATAAAATTCTGGCATGCCGGAGAGGACTACAAGTACCCTATATATGATAATCTGGGCCACGGAGCTGTAGAAGGTATCAGCAGTCTTTTTGAAAATGTAAAAGGACCAGGAGATAAGGGCGTTATAAAAAAGATGGAGGAAGCCAGCAGATACTGGGAGTCCTTAATTTGAAATCATACCCACCTTAGCATTCAAGTAAAATATCTATGAATGGCAAGGTGGGTTATTTATTGGACCACATTGAAGACCCCTATATGTTATACTAATTAAGTGCAGGTTGAAACTGCAGAAAGTAGGGGAGTTTCATGAAACTAGTACATTTGTCAGATCTTCATCTTGGAAAAAGAGTCAACGAATTTTCAATGATAGAAGATCAGGAATACATTCTGATACAGATCATCAACAGAATTGATGAGATAAAGCCCGACGCAGTGATTATTGCGGGGGATATCTACGATAAATCCGTGCCTTCAGAGGAAGCTGTAAGGCTATGGGATGATTTCTTAAGTAAGCTTGCAAAGCGTAAGCTTGAAGTCTATGCCATTAGTGGCAATCATGATTCTGCTGTGAGGTTTGCGCAAAACTCACGTATCATAGACCAGGCAGGAATCCACTTATCTCCAGCTTATGATGGAAAACTTATGCATTTTACAATACCTGATGAGTACTCAGAAAAGAGCGGTGATGTAAATCTTTACATGCTGCCCTTTATTAAGCCTGCAGTAGTGAGGTCTTTTTACCCTGAGGAGGATATTAAGGACTACACAGATGCAGTGCGGGTTGCGCTAGAGCATGCAGACGGTAGTATAGATCCTACAAAGCGCAACATCCTGGTTGCCCACCAGTTTGTCACCGGGGCAGAGCGCTGCGAATCAGAGGAAATCACTGTTGGCGGCCTTGATAACGTCGATGTTTCTGTGTTTGATGATTTCGACTATGTGGCCCTTGGACATATCCACGGTCCTCAGAAGGTTAAGAGGGACACAATCAGATATAGCGGAACGCCCCTTAAATACTCCTTTTCCGAGAAGGACCATCATAAGTCGCTGACAGTTGTCACGGTAAAAGAAAAAGGCCAGGTCCAGATAGAGCTTGTGCCCTTTGAGCCTCTGCGAGACCTTCGCCAGATCAGAGGAACCTACGAGGAACTTTCAGATAAAAGAAACTACGAGGGAACAAGGAGAGAAGATTACATCCATGCTGTTCTGACTGATGAAGAGGATATTCCTGATGCCATCAGTAAACTCAGGATCATTTATCCCAATCTTATGAAGCTTACCTATGATAATACGAGAACCAGGGAAAATAAGGTTATCGAGGGGGCTACAGATATTGAGAGGAAGTCTCCAATAGAGCTTTTTGAGGAATTCTATGAAAAGCAGAACAACCAGGAAATGAGCGATGAACAGCGTGAGCTAGTAAGCGGACTAATAGAGAGTATCTGGAATAAATAAAGAGAAGCTAGCTAATAGACTGTAAGTATCTTGAGATAATAAAGGGGAACGTAGGGGAGAATACAGGAATAGAGATGAGACCAGAAAATATAAAGATTTCAGCCTTTGGACCATATGCCGGGGCTATAGATTTAAATATGAATGAGCTTGGCGAAAGAGGGCTTTACCTGATAACGGGAGATACCGGAGCAGGCAAGACCACTATTTTTGACGCTATCTGTTTTGCTCTTTTCGGAGAGGCCAGCGGAGGCAGCAGGGAAGCCAACATGCTGCGTTCCAAGTACGCAGATGACGACACACCTACCTTTGTCGAGATGTCTTTTACCCATGGGGGAAAAGAGTATTTCATAAAGCGAAATCCAGAGTACATGCGCCCTGCAAAGCGCGGAGAGGGACTAAAAAAAGAGCTTCCAAACGCAGAGCTTCACATGCCTGATGGCAAGGTGATAACCAAGGTCAAGGACGTAAACAGCGCAGTTACTGAGCTTCTCGGAATTGACAGAGGCCAGTTTAGCCAGATAGCAATGCTGGCCCAGGGAGACTTTTTAAAGCTCCTTCTGGCTGATACCAAGGAGCGTCAGGAGATTTTTAGAAAGCTATTTAAGACTGAGTGCTATCAGACTCTTCAGAATCAGCTTGAGGCTGAGCGCAAAAAGAGCTATGTGGCCTGTGAGGATGCCAGAAAGAGTGTTAAACAGTACATCTCAGGCATAGTCTGCATGGCTGATGATCAGCTCATGCTGGAAGCGGACAAGGCAAGAGCCGGAGAGATGGTCATAGACGATGTGATGGAGCTTATTGAAAAGCTCCTGTCTGGAGACCTGGCCAGGAAGGATGCGGCAAGGCAGCAGATAGAGGGTCTTGATAAGGTGCTTTCAGAAGTAAATGAGAATATTGGAAAGGCCAAGCAGCTTGAAAAAGCTGTAGCAGACCTTGAAAAAGCCAGGGCAGAGCTTGAAAAGGAGCTTCCAAGGGAAGAGGGCTTTAAGAAAGCCTTTGAAGATGCGGAAAAAGAGCTTCCTAAAAAGGATGATTACAGCAGGCTGAAGGCCCAGATAGAGGCAGAACTTCCAAGATATATGGAATATGAGGAAGTACTTCTTGCTACTGGTAAGCTTGAAAAAGATATAGTAGCCTTGGAAAAGAGTATCGAGGCTTCTATAAAGGCTCAGGAGGAAAAGGCTTCTGAAATTGAGGAGCTTAAAAAGGAACTTTCTGGTTATCAGGATGTTGGAGCAAATAAAGAACATCTTTTATCAGAAAAAAAGGGTCTTGAAGATAGGAAAGACAAGCTGGATGTCCTAAATAAGAAGGTTACAGCACTTCAAAGGGATGAGAAGGCGCTGGAAAAGGCCAGGGAAGAGTATAAAGATATTGATCGTATCTACCAGGAAAAGAACGGTCTTTATGAGCATATCTTTAAGCTCTACAGAGATGGCCAGGCGGGAGTGCTTGCCACAACCCTTGTCGAAGGCGAGCCTTGCCCTGTTTGCGGTTCAAGAAATCACCCAAGTCCTGCGTCACTGTCAATGGAGGTTCCAACTGATGCTGAGCTTAAAAAGGCCAAGAAAGATGCGGACATAGCCAGAGAAGAGGTAGCAGAGTCCAGCAGAAAGTGCAGCGAGCTTGGCAGCTCTTTTGACGTAAGCCTTGAGCATGCAAGGAGAGAGTATGAGGAGCTTGTGGGAGATATTATCACAAGTGCCGGTGCTGGAAGTGATGCTGCTGCATGTGGTACTGCTGCGGATAGTGGAATAGGTAAGAATGCTGCTGGTGGCGGTATAGGAAAGAGTTACGATGGTGAAGGGCAGCTTTTTTCAGGTATAGATTATAGGAATGATATGAAAGGCCCTGAGCCTCTTAGCTTGGAAGATATGAAAGAGTCTTCGGAGAAGCTTGCGAAAAGTTTATCTGAGAAGATTTCGGAGGTAGCCGGCCTTATTAAGGCTGAGGACCAGCGCATAGTCAGAAAAGCTCAGCTTGAAAAGATTGTTCCTGAAACTGAAAGTGAGCTTAATAAGTTAAAAGAGCTGGCTTCCTCTCTGAAGGAGAAGCTTGCAGCAGATAAGAGCCGCCGTGAAGCTGATAAGAAGCAGTGCGAGAGCCTAAAGGCAGGATTTAGCTTTGAGAATAGGGCTAAGGCTGAAGAAAAGATAGGCGAGCTGGGCTTTAAAGTGACGGCAATACAAAGCTCTTTTGACAAGGCAGACAAAGAGCTTAAGAGCCATGCCCAGAAGATAAGCCTCTTAAAGGGGCAAATCAAGGGACTTGAGGAGTCTCTTGAAGGTGCTAAGGCTCCTGACATGGAGGCACTTCTTACTAAAAAGAGTGAGCTTGAGGGAGAGAGGTCTTTACAGACTGATGCTTATACCAGCGCAAACGCAAGGATTGAGAGCAACGAAGCGGTAAGAGTAGGTATTGAGAAAAAGCAAAAAGAGCTATCCCAGGCAGAAAAGCGCCTGTCCTGGATGAATTCTCTTGCAGATACTGCAAGCGGCAAGCTCTCCGGCAAGGAGAAGATCATGCTGGAGACCTATATTCAGACCACATATTTTGACAGGATAATCGCAAGAGCGAACCTTAGATTTATGAAGATGTCTGATGCCCAGTACGAGCTAAAGCGCCTGGAAGAGGCTACTAATAACAAGGGGCAGAGCGGACTTGACCTTGGCGTCATCGATCACTACAATGGTACGAGACGAAGCGTCAAAACTCTGTCTGGAGGAGAATCCTTCATGGCAGCTCTTTCACTGGCACTGGGGCTTTCTGATGAGATCCAGTCATCTGCCGGAGGCATTCAGATCGATACAATGTTTGTGGATGAGGGCTTTGGAACTTTGGATTCTGACTCATTGGAGCTTGCTTATAATGCTCTTGCAGGGCTCACTGAGGGTAACCGCCTGGTGGGAATCATATCCCATGTCACAGAGCTTAAGGAAAAAATCGACAAGCAGATAGTTGTCACCAAGGAAAAGAGTGGTGGCAGCAGAGCTGTTATTGTTGTGTGAATTGTGCAGGAAGATAGATTATTGATTTTCCTCATAAAATCGATAATCATACTGGACTAGGTTCTCGCATAGCGAGGGGCGTATCCTGCATTCTGCATGATTAGTACATATTTGTTGGAAATAAAAGAAATTGAGGAATAAAAATGGCAATAAAAGTTACAGGTAAAAACAGAAGAGAATACATGACACAGACTCCTGTGCCCAAGCTGATACTGACACTGTCAGTTCCAACAATTATCAGCATGATGGTGACAGCAATCTACAATACTGCGGACACCTTTTTTGTTGCCAGAGTATCTGACGTTGCAGAGATCAACACTTCTGCCACAGCAGCAGTTGGACTTGTATTTACAATAATGGCACTGATCCAGGCTACAGGCTTCTTTTGCGGACATGGCTCAGGCAACTATTTATCAAGAATGCTAGGAGCAGACAATTATAAGGAAGCCAGCGAAATGGCTTCTACAGGCTTTGCGCTAGCACTTATCCTGGGTGTGATATTTGCTATTGTTGGAAATATCTTCGCAGGACCAATTGCGGGATTTCTTGGAAGAGGAGCGTCTAGCCAGACTCTTGAATTTACAATGCAGTATATGAGAATAATTCTCTTTGGCGCCCCATTTATGATGGCACAGTTTGTGGTAAACAATCAGCTCAGATTCCAGGGAGCAGCTTACTATGCCATGATTGGTCTTATGTGCGGTGCAGTTATGAACATGATACTTGATCCACTTCTTATTCTGGTGTTCCATCTTGGAGTAAGAGGCGCAGCCATTGCAACAGGTATGGGCCAGGGAACCAGCTTTTTGGTTCTTCTTATTGGCACTAGCAAAGGGGAGAACATAAAGCTTCTTCCTCAGAATGTGCATCTCAACTGGCATTATATAAAAGAAATCATTAACGGCGGGGCACCATCTCTTTTCCGTCAGGGCCTTGCCGCTATTTCTACACTTATCCTAAACTATACAGCAGGCTCAATTGGCTCAGATGCTGCAATTGCAGGTATGAGTGTTGCGGGCAGGATCATGATGATGCTGGCAGCAGCTCTTATCGGTTTTGGCCAGGGCTATCAGCCAGTCTGCTCCTTTAACTACGGCGCAGGCCTCACAGCCCGTGTAAAAGAGGGATTTAAGTTCTGCGTCAAGTATTCAACAATTGTTCTTGTTGGTATCGGCGCCGTAGCTTTCATTTTTGCTCCATACATTATTTCTGGCTTTTCAAAGGACTCTGCTGCGATTACTGTTGGTGTTGCGGCTCTTAGATTCCAGGCCTGCACACTTCCTCTTTCAGGAGCAATCGTCATCAGTAACATGATGCTGCAGTCTATCGGCAAGGGCGTCAAGGCTTCTATCACAGCTTCCGCCAGAAACGGAATCTGCTTTATTCCTATGATCCTGATCCTGCCTACATTCCTTGGCATCACAGGCGTAGAGATGGCCCAGGCCTGCGCAGATGTGCTATCTTTGTTCGTTGCAATCCCCATGGCTTATACGGAACTTAAGAAATTTTAAAACTTGCATTACAGGGGCTTGGCGGAATGATGCAGAATAAAGGAAAATTTGATTTGTGCATTACTTAGGTTCAATTGAATGATGCAAGAAATGGAATATATTGATATATGCACTACTCAAGCGTCGGATGATGATGCTAGAGTAGTGTTTTTTCTTGTTTTGCATAATTAAGACTAGCTCGAGTAATGCATAATAAAGGAAAAATTGATTTGTGCATTACTCAGGTGCTAGTGAATGATGCAAGAATTTTGTTTTTACTTGTTTTGCATTATTTGGACATGTCAGAGTGATGCAGAAAAGAGGAAATTTAGATTTGTGCATTACTCGAGTGCCAAAGAATGATGCAAAAATATTTTTTTAATTGTTTTGCATTACAGTGGCTTGGCGGAATGATGCAAAAAAGAGAAAAAATTGATTTGTGCATTACTCGAGTGCCAAAGAATGATGCAAAAATAATTTTTTACTTGTTTTGCATTACAGTGGCTTGGCGGAATGATGCAGAATAAAGGAAAATTTGATTTGTGCATTACCCAGGTGCTAGTGATTTTCAGATCGGTCTATAAGAATGCAAAAGAAAAAATGTTAAGAGCCCAGGTTATTTCTGCGGTGGCGGTGCTGCTGATTGCTGTGGCCGGGAGTTTTGCTGTGGCGGCAAATAATGCTAGGAATAACAAATCAGAGGATTATGTGGATAATGGTGGGAACTTACCGACAGTAATTGTGGATAACGAGGCTGATGGCGGGAATTCTTATGGTAATGATGGGGAATATCCAGAGGTTGCCGGCGCCAGAAGAACAAGTGAAAACGATGAAGAGTCCCAAAAAATTAGTGAAAACGAAGATGCAAACAAAAAAATAAGTGATAATGCAGAATCGACAAATAGAACAAGTGAACGCGAAGATGCAGGAGAAATATTGGCTTCTGGACCAAAAAAAGTTGAAGTTGAGTCTTCAGAAAGTTATCATTATATAGATGGAACCTATTACGGCGAGGGAATGGGCAATAATGGCAAGATTGGCGTTAATGTCACCATTGAAAGCGGCATGATATCTGCCATTGAGATAGTTAAGTTTCAGGATGATGCGGTGAGCGGAGCTTTTGAGTGAAAACCAATAAGCGAAGTGCATCAAGTAATGATCAACTCTGGCAAAAAATCACATCGAGGAACAGAAAAGATTTGTGGAAGAAAGTATATATGTGGTTTAGCTTTAAAAAGATAAGAAGAAATATAAAACATAAAGCAATGACTGGAATGGCGCTGATTTTATCAGTTGCCATTCTTTCTGGTTGCGGAATTGGTAAATTGCAGTTTCCAAAGGTTGTAGACGGCGGAGTAGTTGGTGAGGAGATAATGCACGTCAGCACTATATTTGCCATGGATACGGTTATGGATATTCAGGTGTATGGCGGTGAAGAAGCGGAAGGTTTTTTGGCAGATGCGGAGAATCAGATCCGCACTTTGGAAAAAGAGCTGTCTGTTACAGATGAAAATAGTGAGATTGCAGGGCTTAACGCAGCAGGATCAGCAAGGCTTTCCGAGGAGCCAGCACAGATCATGAAGGAAGCCCTTAGATATTGCGATAGTACAGGCGGAGCTCTTGATATCACAATTTACCCAGTGCTCAGGGCCTGGGGCTTTACTACTGGAGAGTACCAGGTGCCTGGAGATGAGGAAATTGCTGGACTCCTTGAAAATGTGGATTACAGAAGTGTGACGCTTGAAGAAGTAGACGCAGCAACACTCTGCACAATTCCAAAGGGAATGCAGGTTGATCTTGGCAGTGTAACCAAGGGCTACACCAGCAGGAAGCTAGCCCAATACTTCCGCGACAATGGAGTTACAAGCGCACTAATAAATCTTGGCGGAAATGTAGAGTGTGTGGGCAATAAGCCTAATGGAAGCAAGTGGAATGTGGCTGTAAAGAGCCCATTTAAGGATAGTGATAGTGGAATCCTTGGTGTGATACAGGCTTCTGACGAGGCAATAATCACTTCCGGCGGATATGAGAGATATTTTGAGGAAAATGGTGAGACTTACTGGCACATCATAGATCCTTCAACTGGAAAACCAGCAAGGAACGGCCTTATCTCCGTTACCATAATAGGTAAGGATGGCCTTATGTGTGACGCCCTTTCCACAGCTCTTTTTGTAAAAGGACGTGATGGGGCTATAGATTATTACCGCAAGTATTCCGCTGCCAGCGCAGATTCAAGCAGCGCAGCTAATGACAAAGAAGGAAATATTGAAGATAGTGACAGCGCAGCCAATGACAAAACAGAAAATGGCGCGAATGGTGACATTGTAGCTAATGATGGCACAGAAAATGGCGCAGATGTTACGGGACAGGAAAGCTCTTTTGACATGATCCTTGTGACTACTGAGGGCGATGTCTACATAACCCCAGGAGTTGCAGAGAGATTCTCGCTTTCTTCCGAGTATCATGATCTTTCGCTTCATGTCTTGGATTAATATGTTTGAATTAGGATATGCTGGATTTTTTCTGATTTTGTCCGCAGGAAGTTGCTGGAAGTACGGTCGCTGGAAGTCCTGAGATGGATGATTTTTTTGTATTTTTATGTTGCTGTTACCCTTTTTAGCAAATATATCAGAATCCCTTCAGCCACTGATCATAGGCGGCCTTGTATTCGTCCATGTTCATGGAACTATTATATAGATGCATGTGCTTGTAGCGGCGCCTTGCTGCGCCGTAGGGTGCGAACTCTCCTTCGAATTCGTTCAGGTTGCACATCTCGTAGCCATCACCATTCATTATGGAGATGGGGACGATTATCGCATTATTTATCAGGAACTTCTCAGCTTCTGCAAAGGCGATATAGCGCCGCTTCTGACTGTAGTTGATACTGCTGGCCTGCTGGATCATGGAATTCCATCTGGCATTTAAAAAAGAAATCTTCGTATCACTACATCTATTCCAAAAAGTATATTCATAGTCATCTGTAAAGGGCTCAGCCCAGGTCAAAGGATCTGAGAAGTTGGCGCCCCATCTGCATTTGGTGAAGGCATACTTGCCACTTTCAATTACAGAAGTGGTAAAGCCAGTGTCATTGCCGGCTTCCACAACTACATCTACAAAATTTCTACCAAGAGCCGCTTCAATCATGAGCTCTGCCTTATATGCCTCTTTTACCCAGCCCTCAACAGAAGGGTCATAGGGCATCAGAATCTTGATGGGGTATTTGACACCCTCTTCGTCAAGCTCAGCTTTGGCAAGCTTTCTGAAGTATTTGGCCTGAGCGATACTGTAGCTGTCTCTTCCCGAAATTGCGTTTAGGGCAGGGAGCTGAGTATAGTCCTGGCCATCTATCCATAGGGATCTTGGTGGAGTAATGGTGTTGTTTATCAGGGAATCAGGGTCCTCGGGCTCGTAAACTGACAAAAGAGAAGACCTGTACAAGGAAGCCATTACAGCTTTTCGGAAATTCTCGTTAACTACAGCTTTTTTCCAGTTTTCTGGGTCATATTTCTCATCGAACTGCGGATCGAAGTTAAAGGCATAGAAGTAGGTAAAAGAACTATCTGGTCTGGAACGGTGGATATGCTTGGAAATTTCCGGGTCTTCCAGGGATTTAACAAGCTGATCATATGGGATTATAGCCCTGTCGATACTGCCCTCCAGGTATTTTTCTATGGAAACATCAGAAGCATCATAATCATAGTAGTTCTCGACTCTGTCGATATAGACATGCTCCTTATCCCAATAGGTAGGGTTTTTTACCATGATCTGTTTTTCAAAGGGCTGGAAATAGTGAAGAATAAAGGCTCCGTTATACAAAAGAGATTTGTGGTCCTTGGCAAACATGGTGCCAACTTTTTTAAGGTAGGACCTGGAAACCGGAAGAAAAGCGGAATATGAGAGCATGCTAAGAAAAAATGGGCAGGAGTCCTTGAGCGTGTAGATAATTGTCTTTTCATCGGGAGCTTCAACTGTAAAATCAATGGGCTTGGAGAGGTCATTGTCATCGGCGTATTCTGAGGCGCAGAGCCAGTCATCGGAAGTTACATTTGCGTAGTAATTTCCGTCGTAATCAACCCAGGTGATGTTATCCCTAAGATGAAAGGTCCACTGAGTCATGGCACTATTGGAATCCCAGCTTTTGGCGAGGCCGGGAACTATTTTACCATAACAGTCATAGTCGATAAGGCAGTCAATGACATTTGAGCAGATAACGTTGTCCACAAGTGCGTTTGTGGACAGGTAGTTGAGGCTCATGGTTTCAGAAGAATAAAGAGTTTTATAGACTGCAGCGTCTTCTTTGTAGTATTCATCAAGGTTGTGATTTTCAATATCAGGGAGCTTATAGAAACTACAGCCGCTGTTAAGGAGCATAAGGGCGCAAAGACATATGGAAAGAAGCTTGTTTGTCTTTTTCATCCCCTCATCTCCTTTCCGATAGATTCGTAGTATTTGCGTTTGTTTTCGTACATCTCGGCTTCAGCGTTTTTGATGACAGTTAGGAGCTTTTTGTCAGGTGTAGCCATGGCAAGGCCGCAGGCTACGTGGTAGTTGTTATCTTCAATTGCCTGGATCACCTTGGCAAGGTCCTTACGAACAAGGCTTTCGTCCCGCTCATATCTAAAGGCCACGAATTCATCGCCGCCAATCCTGTAGGTGTTGTTCTCGCCAAATTCAGAAGAGATGAGGGTTGCGATAGTCTTTAGCATATTGTCACCGGCAACGTGGCCCTGAGTGTTATTAAGTTCGTGGAGACCGTTGACATCAAAATATATACAGGCCAGACCGTCTGTGCCCTGCTGTAGATGGGAGCAGAAGTATTCATAGCGGTTTCTGTTCTGAAGGCCAGTTAGAGCGTCCATATTGGCTCGTCTTTCGATACCTACAAGGGAACCGGTTGTGATGTGGATTATGTAGAGGAAATAGATGACAAGTCCGATGCCCGCAACCAACAAGAAAATATACAGATAGGTGTGGATTGGCCGAACCTGGGCGTAAACACTCTCTGAGGGTACGCTTACCAGCATTTCCCACTCAGCAATGTCCATTGGAAGGAAACAATAGTAAGTGGTAGTGCCGGTTGCACTATCGGTGCCTACAGCATAGCCGCTACTGCCGTTTCTGATGGCTTCGGTAAAAGAGCCATTGACACTTAGCGAATTAAGGTTAAAGCTGGCTTCCTCAATGGTCTGAAGCTGACGACCGGCGCCGTCAATAAGGAACATGCCAGTATTTCTTTCTATAACTGATACTGTTGCACTACCATCATAAATATTGGGAACCCAGGCACTTAGAATATCCTCGGGAGTAACTGTTCCATAGATAAAAGCGATTGTTTCGCCTTTTCTTCTGATGGGCACAAAGGTTCTTATGTCATAGACATCAGGAGTATCAAGATCTTTCTGAAGAGTTGATATGTGCTCCCCTTTTTGCTTTATCTTTTCAAAATCCAGTACGCCTGTGGCGTCAAGGTCATTTCCGATTATTCTTATAATGGTGTTGTCTTCTGTGAGGATTGCTATATCAGAAATAGAAGATGTGACCTTGCCTATGGTCAGATAGGAATTAGTTTTGAAGGAGGAAAGGGAATCCTGGGAGGAGGAAATGATCCTTGCGGTCATACGCAGCATATTTCTGCTCGCACGAAATTCACCCTCGATAGATTCGATGGTTTCTTCTGTAGCATTTTTAAGTTCCAGATAACTCTGTTCCCTTGTGTAAGACCTGATAAAAAAAACGAAAAATAAAGAGCCGATCATAGCAGCTATTATCAGGACTATGGTAGCAATAAGGCTTCGAGTTCTAAATCTTTCCTGCGCTTTATTCCACATATGCAAAAAACTCCGAGAGAGTACTTCCCATGTCCATACATATACACAGTAATTATAGCATTTATGCGGCGTCTAATTATGAAAACTAGCGAAAATAAATATGTAAATTTACGAAATTATGAAGTTGCCGCGGCGGTGTATGATTGCTTGCAATATGATTGTATACACTAGCTTGCGGCAAAGGACTATGCTATACTTCTCATAATGATATTCGAATTGTAATTGTGGATGAGTCAGTGATCTAGGGGTATTTTCACAATTCCATATCATAATAAAATATATTGGGGAAAATCATGAAAAACAAATCCATCTTAAACAACAAATTATTCTTATACATGACTGAGTTTTTTGCAGGAATGTCCGTAATGGCTGTAGAGCTTGGCGCCAGCAGACTTCTTGCGCCATATTTTAGTTCATCGCAGATTGTGTGGACCATCATAATTGGAACTATCATGATTGCTATGGCTCTTGGAAACATCTATGGCGGTAGGGCAGCCGACAAAAACCCAGATCCGGGAAGGCTTTATGGAAGGATCATCGTTGCAGCTCTTTGGATCGCAGCAATTCCAGTTCTTGGCAAATACATAATTCTAGGGATTTCTGCAGTTTTGATCTTTGCAGTTAATAGTAACTTTCTTGTTATTGCTGCCTTTGCGGCTTGCATGATAGTGTTCGTTTTTCCGTTATTTCTTTTGGGAACGGTAACACCAAGCCTTGCCAAGTACACTACAGACTCCCTTGAGGACAACGGCAAGATTATTGGAACTCTCGGCGCTTTCAATACGATAGGAAGCATCATTGGAACCTTCGTTCCGACCTTTGTCACAATCCCTGCAGTGGGCACAGCTGCTACGTTTCTTATCTTTGCGGGAATTCTCCTGGCACTGGCAATTCTTTATTTTGTTAGTCCTGGAAGCGGGGAAGTGGTACAGCATGTGAATTCAGATGACAGCAATGGGGGAGATGCGGATAAGTCAGGATCAGCGTCTGCAGCAAAAAAGGTGGTTTCAAGCCTTCTGATATTCGCGCTCTGCGTAGTTTTCGGCCACAGCTCCAGCTTTGCTTTTTGGGAAAAAGACCTGACTTTCGAGGGAGAATCTGTTTACAACTATCTTCAGGTAAAGGAAACTGACAATTCCGTAATTCTGTCCACCAATGTGCTCTTTGGCGTTCAGTCCATACTTGTTAAGAACGGCCAGTTAACTGGCATGTACTACGACTACGCCATGGCAGCTCCTTATATGACTGGGGTAAAAGAAAAAGAGTCTCAAGGTCAGAAGCTAAACGTCCTTATTCTTGGCATGGGCTCTGGAACCTACGCAACTCAGCTTAGCCGCCATTTTGATAATGTTGAAGTTGAGGGCGTTGAGATTGATGATAAGATAACTGATCTTGCCCACAAATACTTTGAACTTCCTGATGAAACAAAGGTTACAACCTACGATGGAAGAGCATATCTTGCAGCTATAGACGGCAAGTATGACGTGATCATGGTGGATGCTTATCAGGACATCACTATTCCATTCCAGATGTCCTCCGTAGAATTTTTTACAATGGTCAAAGATCACCTTACTGATGACGGAGTAATGGTGGTCAACATGAATCTCTACAGTGATGAACTTACGGCAGATGCTGGAGTAAATGCTGGCAATGATGCTCCTTCCATCAACACTTATCTTGCAGATACTATCGCATCAGTCTTTGATAACACCGTAGTTGTGGACGTTCCCTATTCAACAAATAAAGAGCTCTTTGCCACAAACAATGGCGCTTTTATGGATACTCTTTTGACAAATATCGAGCTTGAAGAAAATGAGGCCTTAAGATCTATGATGACATTAGCCCATGACACTGCAATTTCCTACACTGGAACAGGCCACATTATGACTGATGACAAGGCTCCGGTAGAGCTTCTGGGCATGAGGCAGATCGACCTTATCATCAAGGACGAAGTCAGCTACTACAAGGAAATCTACAATACTCAGGGAATACAGGGACTTTTGAAGCTTTTGTAAATGATTTTTTGATTGCGGATTCGCATGAAATATAGTAAGCTAGTAATAGTTTTGCAATAACTAAAATATTAAACTTTAATGTAAAATATAATTATACACCGCGTAAAGGAGAGAGCAACATGTTTAAACTGAGCATTAATCCCAAGAGCCACAAGGGTCACATAAATCCTGAGCTTCAGGGACATTTTGCAGAGCACCTTGGAAGGGGAATCTATGAGGGGCTCTATGTCAAGGAAGATGCAGGCATCGAGAATGTAAACGGCATGAGGAAGGACGTAATTGAGGCACTTAAAGAGCTTCAGGTACCGGTTCTCAGATGGCCAGGCGGATGCTTTGCAGATGAGTATCACTGGAAAGATGGTATTGGTCCCAAGGAAGGCCGTAAGAAGATGATCAACACTCATTGGGGCGGAGTTGTTGAGGATAACAGCTTCGGAACACATGAGTTTATGGAGCTTTGCGACCAGATTTCCTGCAAGAATTATGTAAACGGAAATCTTGGAAGCGGTACAGTTCAGGAAATGTCAGAGTGGGTTGAATACATGACATTTGATGGAGTATCTCCAATGGCTGATCTTCGTAAGAAGAACGGACATGAGAAGCCTTGGAAGGTTGACTACTTTGGAGTTGGTAATGAGAACTGGGGCTGCGGCGGCAATATGCTTCCTGATATGTATGCTAATCTTTATCGCAGATATCAGACCTATGTTCGCGATTACAAGCAGGATGAGCATGTAAATAAGGTATGCTGCGGCGCTAACGCTGAGGACTTTACATGGACTGAGGAAGTTATGAAGACTTGCTTTAAGGCACCTGTTCACCTTCACGGTTTCATGGATGGACTCTCACTTCACTACTACACAGTTCCTGGAACATGGGAGCACAAGGGAAGTGCTACAGATTTCGATGAAAAAGAATATTACAAGACCCTTAAGAAGACTCTTTTCATGGAGACTCTTATTAAAGGCCATGCAGCAATCATGGATAGATACGACAAGGATCACAAGGTTGGCATGGTAATTGACGAGTGGGGCACATGGTATGATGTAGAGCCAGGAACCAATCCAGGATTCCTCTATCAGCAGAACACTATCAGAGATGCGCTTGTAGCAGGTATTAACCTTAACCTCTTCAACAAGCACTGCGATAGAGTCAAGATGGCCAACATTGCTCAGATGATCAACGTACTTCAGTCCGTAATCCTCACAGATGGCCAGAAGATGATCAAGACTCCAACCTACCATGTGTTCAACATGTACAAGTACCACCAGAACGCTGAGCTTCTTGATAGCTTTATTGAGACACAGGAAATCGGACTTGAGGATGAGTACAAGGTTCCAAACCTGACAGAATCTGTATCACTTGGCACAGACGGCAAGATCCATGTGACAATCACAAACCTTTCTTGCAGCGAGAGTTACGAGATCGAGGCAGCAGTAGCAGATACTGAGGTAAAAGAAATCTCTGGTCAGGTAGTTGGCGGCGAGATGCACCTTCACAACACCTTCGAGGAGCCTGAAAACGTTGTAGCAAAGGCCTTCGATGCTGTGGAAAACCTTGGAAGCGGCAAGCTTAAATTCACAATTCCAGCAAGCAGCGTTATCCACCTTGCACTTAGCATTTGAGCTATAGACTTGTAAGATAGAAATATATGATACCCCCAGTTCCTATAGGAATTATAGGAATTGGGGGTGTTTGAGTCTAATGGTATATGAAAACTAATCTAATATGAATCTAATATGAAACTTGTTTTTCCTGATGAAAAAACGGAATCTATTGTATAATGTAAGTAGATAAATGAGATACATGCAGCTGGTTGAATGGTACACATGTACGTGTAGTAAGAGGAATGCATGGAAAAAAGAGAAAACCCCATAAATATCATTATTGAGCATATGCCTGACCTTGATTTGCTGGGAAGAATAAGAGTGCTTTTTAGATGGCTGTTCTTTGGAGGACTCACAGGACTACTTGTGGGACTTATAGGAACGGCCTTTTATTATGCCATTTCCTGGGCTACAGAATTTAGAGTGGGGCATGATCATATAATCGCAGCCTTGCCACTTGCGGGTCTTTTCATAGTTTTTTTGTACAGACTCTGCAAAGACTACGAGGATAAGGGGACGAACCTTGTTATCAAGTCAATCCAGGAAGGGGACAATCTGCCTGTGACTAAGGCGCCTCTCATATTTATCTCTACTACATTGACTCATCTCTTTGGAGGATCTACAGGGCGTGAAAGCGCGGCACTTCAGATGGGAGGAAGTCTTGGCTACAACCTTGGACGGCTTTTTAAGCTAAAGGATGGAAACATCAAGATCATAACCATGTGTGGCATGAGTGCGGCGTTCTCAGCTCTTTTTGGAACACCGATGACGGCGGCCTTTATGGCTATGGAAATAGAAAACGTAGGAATAATGTACTATTCAGCCCTGGTGCCGTGTGTAATATCAGCTCTGGTGGCTACAGGAATTTCAAGATATCTGGGTGTTTCAGCGGAAGTTTTTACCGTAAATGTAGTTCCGGAGTTTAGCCTTTATAATGCGGTGTTTACCGGAATTCTTGGAATCTTGTGCGCAGTTGTCAGCGTTATCTTTTGCCAGACCTTGAAATTTGCAGGAAGAAATTATAAGAAGCTTTTGCCAAATCCCTATATTAGGGTGTTTGTAGGCGGTGTGATTGTAGCGGGACTGACCTTTCTGTCAGGAGTAAGATACTTTAACGGTGCAGGAACTGACGTTATTGAGATGGCAATAAAAGGAGAAGCGCCTTTTTATGCTTTTCTGCTAAAGATAATATTCACAGCCCTTACTCTTGGTGCGGGTTACAAGGGCGGCGAGATTGTGCCGGCCCTTTATATTGGGGCAACCTTTGGATGCCTGTACTCACAGATTCTTGGATTTGACCCGGCCCTGTGCGCAGCCATCGGAATGGGAGCGCTGTTCTGCGGAGTTACTAACTGTCCAATTTCATCGCTTTTTATCTGCTTTGAACTGTTTGGATTTAAGGGAATGCCGTATTATCTTTTGGCGGTGGCCCTTAGTTACACCTTTTCTGGTTATTCAAGCCTTTATAGCAGCCAGAAGATTGCTTATTCCAAGTTCCACAATAAGTACGTAAATCGCCAGACCAAGTAATTACAAAAATCAAGGAGCGGCATCGAATATCCACTGATAATCGTGCCGCTCCTTCTATATAATTGCCATCCTACCTTTCAAAGTTAAGCGAATAGATCCAGCCTGCTTCCGGCTGTATCATATCCATATCCTGACTGATCCTGTGAGTATCCTACTGTCATGCCCTGGAATCTGTTTGCCACTTCATTGTACATTCTGCTCGTTTCCTGAGATTTCTGAACCATGCCTATTGCAAGCTTCATAGGATCTTCATTGTCGGAATCATCGCCAATTAGCTGAGCATTGGGATATCCGACAGGATTAACGTTTGGAATCGCTCCCTGAGCTGCGTGCTGAACGAATGCATCTGAAACTTCGGATTCATTTTTTACCGCCAGATTCATAGGCTGCACATAGCTCATGCCATAAGCACTTCCAAGAGAACCTATAGATATTGCCATTTAATCTCCCTTTCATAAACTTGTCGGGACATATGCGGAAGAAAGATGTCTTTTCCCAACATCATAACGCCCATAAACTTCTGTGTATATCGTACATTACAGGCTCCCAATATGCAATTATCCACAGAAAAACAAAGCATAAACTTTCAAAATTAAATTATTAAATTTCGTTAAAAAGTATGATATTATAATAAAGAGGGATTTTTCTGCCCTTCGAACAAGTTCTTTTGACTATAAAACTTCAATTGTAAAAGTACAAGATAACACACGGCTTTAGGTTATCCAATGTACGGGAAAGGGGTAAAAACAGATGGGAAACAGCCAGCTGCAGTATTCTCCGTTCAGACCCAATTTGAAGACAGCCGAAGTATTTGCTTGGGGAGATCCGGAGTACAACTTATTTGATCAGTTGATCGAGAAATATGAGGAGTGCCATCCTGAGTATTGCTCGCTCTCTTCTTACGAAAAAATGGTTATTGAGGAGCAAATCCATCATGAAGCTATTGGACTTACACCGCTTAACCTTATAAAGAATTTCGTTGAAGATCCTCAGTTTGATGAATTTAGATCAGTGGATTTTCTATGAGCATGGACGCTATCCCTTTTTACTGGGGAAACAGCAAGAAATAGATAAGATGTGTACATATAGACGTACTTAGAATTAAAGATAATAGAGAAATAAAGACTCCCTGTAACCGTGGTGGCTACAGGGAGTTTTCATATTAGTGACTTTGCGAGCTTTTGCCTACTTGGAACGCCCTAAGATCTGGGCTTCGTGGATTTTATCGTTAACATCTGAAAGGAACTTATAATTAGTCGGATCTGAGATAAAATCCAGGAAATCTCTGGCCTCTTTTAACGTCAGTTTCTGAATTTCTACGAGATAAGATAAAATCTCGTCTCTGGTCTTACCTTCATTGATGAATCTGTCTACTATATCAAACAGAACCATGAATCTGCGCATTTTAACTTTAGTCTTAATATGGTGGAGTTCGATGAGAATTGCAGCAAGAATAATAAATGCTACGGCAGAGATCAGAATGAAAAAGACACCCAAAATAAACTTCTCTCTATTCAGGTTAAGTAGCCCTGCAAAAAGTGAAGACATCGTAACTATCGTAAACGATGTGATAAGGATAGCCAGTCGCGCCTTGTTCCGCGTGTGATCATTAATTGCCATGAGCCTCACACAAATTCCAAATACAAAATAGAATACAATCGCGAACGCTATACCCAAGTAAGATAATTGAAGCATAATGTTCATCCCCCTATGAATTAATTCTAACAGTGTTAATGTACCAAAGCAACCCTTCGAAATATCGCATATTCATTTAAACGTTTGAGATTTGAAATGTTTATAAAATGTTTATAGATTATTGACTATAACCAGGTCTTTAGTTCGGATTTTTTTTAGTCTTTTATTTCAGTCATTTTTTCAGTCTCTTTTTTAGTCTTTTTTTCGGTAGCGATTTTTATACTTTTATTTTCGATAGTACGTGTTGACTTTTTTACTTTTATGCTTTAATCTTTAAAAGTATAAGATTGTATACAAATATACAACTTTGTTCTAACGTGTATAAGGTGATGTTATATAGTTCTTTTGCCTTATCATTGATTCTTCGGAAACCGCATCAGGTGCGGGATTCTGATCATATATCCATACAATAAATTCGAGGAGGAACACAATTATGAAGAAGTTTAGTAAAGTAATCAGTACAGCATCAGCTTTCATGATGGCACTTGCAATGCTGGCAGGATGCACAGACGCAGCTAGCACTACTCAGCCAGAGAGCTCTGGAACTCAGACAGAGGGCAGCGCAGAGGCTGTTTTCAAGATTGGTGCTATTGGACCTCTTACAGGAGATAACGCAGCTTATGGTAATGCAGTCTGCAACGCAGCAGAACTTGCAGTAGAAGAGATCAACGCTGCTGGCGGTATCAACGGATATAAGGTAGAGTACAAGAAAGAGGACGACGAGACTAATGCAGAGAAGTCAGTCAACGCCTACAACGCTCTTAAGGACTGGGGAATGCAGATCCTTGTTGGATCAACCACAAGTGGATGCTCAATCGCAGTTTCAGAGAACACCAAGGCTGACAACATGTTCCAGCTTACACCTTCTGGATCAGCTGTTGACTGTGTAAAATACGATAATGCTTTCAGAGTATGTTTCTCAGATCCTAACCAGGGAATCGCTTCTGCTCAGTATATTTCAGATAACAACCTTGCCAAGAAGGTAGGTATCATCTACGATAGCTCAGATATCTATTCAGATGGAATTTATCAGAAATTCGTTCAGGAGTCAGAAGGCAAGAACTACGAGATCGTTTCTGCAGAGGCTTTCACATCTGACAGTGCAACAGACTTTTCCGTTCAGCTTCAGAAGGCCAAGGACGCAGGCGCTGACCTTGTTTTCCTTCCTATCTATTACAAGAGCGCAGCTCTTATCCTGACACAGGCCAACACAATGGGCTATTCACCAATATTCTTTGGTGTTGATGGTCTTGATGGAATTCTTACAGTTGCTAACTTTGATGTTTCTCTTGCAGAGGGCGTAATGCTTCTTACACCTTTCGCAGCCGATGCTACAGATGATCTTACTGTTAACTTTGTCAGCAAGTATAAAGAGAAGTATGGCGAGGTTCCAAACCAGTTCGCAGCCGATGCTTACGATGCAGTTTACATCATCAAGAATGCAATTGAGAAAAAGAACGTTACTCCAGATATGAGTGTTTCTGATATCTGCGAAGCTATAAAGAGCGCTATGACTGAGATTGAGGTTGCCGGAGTTACTTCATCCAAGATGACCTGGGATGCTAGCGGCGAGCCTAACAAGGAGCCAAGAGCTGTTGTTATCAAGAATGGTGCATACGTTTCAGCACAGTAAAACAGTTAATTAGAATAGACGCTTGATCCGGCGAAGGGTGTTGTCACAGGCGCCCTTTGCTTTTTTATTGAATAGGAAATTGCTTTCCTATTCAATAAAAACGCTCCGCTGTGGATGCGCACCTCGCGGAGATGAAGTTTATTGCTTCGCAATACCGCTCGGGCGCGAAAGAGTCGCTAGCGACTCTTTGTTCTAATACGAGGAAATTTCTCTGTAATTCCTATGCATCACAGAGCAGAGGACAAGTGATGCAAGAAAAAGAAAAATGAAGTTTTGCATGATAATAGTGGGCTGGTGTGATGCAAGATAAGAGAAAAGGCAAGTTATGCATCACTGAGCGGGGGAAAAGTGATGCAAGATAAAGAAAAATGAAGTTTTGCATGATAATAGTGGGCAGGCGTGATGCAAGAAAAGAGAAAAGGCAGGTTATGCATCACTGGGCAGAGGAAAAGTGATGCAAGATAAAGAAAAATGAAGTTTTGCATGATAATAGTGGGCCGATGTGATGCAAGAAAAGAGAAAAGGCAGGTTATGCATCACTGGGCAGAGGATATGTGATGCAAAATAAAGATAACAAGCGATTTTGTATCATTTGTACAAGACAAGTTCATGCAAGATAGAAGAAAAAACAAGTTTTGCATGACCACGAGAAACAATAGTATTCTCACAAGTTAAAATAGTTATTATAATTAGGATAGTCGATAATATATAATTAAATATGATCAATAAATTGTAATAGTCTATAATTAGTTTTATTCAAAGTGTAATCGAATATTATTTATATAAATTCAAATATATTCAAATATATTCAAGTATACGCAAGTATATTCAAATCAAATATCTTTGTTGGAGGATTTTCATGAGTAGTTTCCTTACATATCTTATAAATGGACTTAGTTTGGGCAGCATCTATGCCATCATAGCGCTGGGATATACCATGGTTTATGGAATTGCCAAGATGCTTAATTTTGCTCATGGCGATTTTATCATGGTGGGATGCTACATTATCTTTTCAGTCACCACAACTTTTTCTGGAAATTCAATTGTAGGAGTACTAGTGGCAATCGTGTTATGTACACTTCTCGGAATCACAACTGAATTTGTGGCCTACAGGCCTCTTCGAGGCGCGGCATCACCGCTGGCAGTTCTCATTACAGCTATCGGCGTGAGCTACTTTCTTGAAAATGTGGCCCTTCTTATATTTGGCGCAGACGTTAAGTCTTTTACCTCTGTTATAAAGTGGGAAGGCATTACCTTCAACGAAGGCGAGCAGCGGATTCAGGGCGTTACTATTGTGGCAATCGTGATAAGCGTCGTGGTGCTGATAGCTCTCCAGCTCTTTATCAAAAAAACTAAGCAGGGCCAGGCTATGCTGGCTGTTGCGGAGGACAAGGGAGCCGCGGTTCTCATGGGCATTAACGTTAACCGCACGATCATGCTGACATTTGCTATTGGCTCAGCCCTTGCAGCAATTGCTGGCGCGCTTCTGTGCTCAGCTTATCCATCTCTTTCTCCATATACAGGCGCAATGCCGGGTATCAAGGCCTTTGTGGCGGCGGTTCTTGGCGGTATCGGATCAATTCCCGGAGCCATGATCGGTGGCTTGCTTCTTGGAATTGTTGAGATTCTGAGTAAGACCTACATTTCATCGCAGCTTTCAGATGCAATTGTTTTTGGAATTCTTGTTGTGGTGCTTCTGGTGAAGCCTACAGGAATCTTGGGCAAGAAGATTCAGGAGAAGGTCTGAGCGGTGGAGTCAGATAATACCAAGAATAGAAAAAACAAGTGAAAAGGTATTATGCGGTGGAGTCAGATAATACCAAGAATAGAAAAAACAAGTGAAAAGGTATTATGCGGTGGAGTCAGATAATACCAAGAATAGAAAAAACAAGTGAAAAGGTATTATGCGGTGGAGTCAGATAATACCAAGAATAGAAAAAACAAGTGAAAAGGTATTATGCGGTGGAAGTCAGATAATACCAGGATATAGGAAAACAAGTGAAAAGGTATTACATGGCGATGGTCAGGTAATACCAAGGTATAGGGAAATAAGTGAAAAGGTATTATGTGGTGGAAGCCAGATAATACCAAGATATAGGGAAACAAGCTAAAAGGTATTATGCGGTAGAAACCAGATAATACCAAGATATAGGAAAACAAGCTAAAAGGTATTACATGGCGGAAGCAGATAATACCAAGAATAGAAAAAACAAGCAAAAGGTATTACATGGCGGAAGTCCGATAATACCAAAATATAAACATAGAAGGAATAAGTATGACAACAAGCAAGAATGTTAGCGGGAAATTAAGCATGAAATTAAGCAAGAAAACCAAGGACAACCTCATAACATACGGCATTGTGGTGGCTGCGTACCTGATATTTACTGCGCTGGCAGCGACAGGACATTTATCAAGCCATATGAAGGGACTTCTTGTTCCGATGACATATTACGCAGTAATTGCTGTGGCGCTGAACCTCTGCGTAGGTATTCTGGGAGAGCTGTCCATTGGACATTGCGGATTTATGTGCATTGGAGCTTTCACAAGTGCATTTTTTTCCAAAGTCATGGAAACCAAACTTCCGGCGGGACCAAGATTTGTACTTGCCTTCATAGTAGGAATTGCTTTTGCTGGATTTTTTGGATTTCTTATTGGAATTCCGGTTCTTAGGCTTAAAGGTGACTACCTGGCTATTGTAACTCTGGCCTTTGGTGAGATCATCAAGAATGTGATCAACGCCTTCTACATCGGTGTTGACAGCCACGGACTTCATTTTTCCATGAAGAATTCAATGGCCCTTGAAATGGAGGCTGATGGGCAGGTCATTGTAAATGGAGCAATGGGAATCACAGGAACTCCGCACAATTCAAGCTTTACAGTTGGAATCATAGTTCTTTTGCTGGCACTGTTTGTTGTACAAAATCTCGTAAACTCTCGCGATGGCCGCGCTGTTATGGCGGTTAGGGACAACTATATTGCTGCGGAGGCAACAGGAATCAAGGTTACCAAGTACAAGATGATGGCATTCGTGATTTCTGCAGCGATTGCGGGGGCAGCAGGTGTTCTCTTTTCCCATAACATTACAACACTAACCGCAACAAGCCAGTATTTCGGCTTTAACGCATCAATCATGATTCTGGTGTACGTGGTGCTGGGCGGAATCGGCAATATCAGAGGAAGTGTGATAGCTGCATGCGTGCTGTACCTGCTTCCTGAGCTGCTCCGCGGACTTAGCACCTACAGAATGCTGATATATTCTATAGTTTTGATCGTAATGATGATCTACACCTGGTCACCTAAGGTTATCGACTGGAGAAAAAGAACTTTCGGAGCCAGGAAACTTCCTGGTATGAAGGCTTGAAGTAATTGGGTTTGTCGTAAATGAACCAGATCAATCAGAAATATATGATTGCAATATCGTGAAAAAGATATTACAGATCTGCAGAATGGCAGATGAATATTTGAAGGGACTTGATTATGGCACTTCTTGAAGTTAACAATTTATGCATATCCTTCGGCGGACTTCGCGCGGTGGATGATTTCAATATGAAAATAGAAAAAGGCGAGCTTTACGGACTCATTGGCCCGAATGGTGCCGGCAAGACCACTGTTTTCAATCTTCTGACCGGAGTATACAAGCCAAATGAAGGAATTATCCGCCTTGAGGGGCAGGATATCACGAGAAAGTCAACAACCGAGATAAATCACGCAGGCATAGCCAGAACTTTCCAGAATATAAGGCTCTTTAACCAGATGTCTGTTCTGGATAACGTTAAGGTAGGCCTTGCGGAGCGCTACAAATACAGCACTCTCGAGGGAATCCTGCATGTTGGCAGGTATCGCAAGGTGGAAAAAGAAATGGACAAGGAGGCAGAGCGTCTTTTGGCGGTTTTTGACCTGAATAAGGAAAAAGACCTGCTGGCTTCCAACCTTCCATACGGCAAACAGCGTAAGCTTGAGATTGCAAGAGCTATGGCTACCAATCCTAAGCTCCTCTTACTTGATGAGCCGGCAGCAGGCATGAATCCTAACGAGACAAAAGAGCTAATGGAGACCATAGCCCTTGTTCGAAGAGATTTTGATATGACAATTCTTCTTATTGAGCACGACATGAAGCTGGTTTCCGGAATCTGCGAGAAACTCACAGTTCTAAACTTCGGGCGCGTGCTGTGCCAGGGCGAAACCAAAGAAGTGCTCGCTCACCCAGATGTAATCAAGGCTTATTTAGGGGAGTAGAATAAAAAGGACAAATTATTATGGAACCAATTCTAGAAGTTAAAGATTTAAGTGTATATTATGGCGTGATCCAGGCGCTTAAAGGTATTTCTTTTCACGTAGATAAAGGAGAAGTGGTGGCCCTTATAGGTGCTAACGGCGCTGGCAAGACCACAACGCTTCATACGCTCTCAGGGCTTCTCAAGGCAGACAAGGGATTAGTAGCTTACAAGGGGCAGAACCTTGCAAAGATCCCAAATCACAAGATTGTGAGCCTGGGAATGGCCCATGTTCCTGAGGGAAGGCGCGTGTTTGCTGAGATGACCGTGCTTCAGAACCTGAAAATGGGCGCTTACACTAGAAGCGATAGGGCGGAGATGGAGGAAACCCTTCAGAAAATCTACAAGAGATTTCCAAGGCTTGAGGAGCGCAAAAGCCAGCTGGCAGGAACGCTTTCAGGCGGTGAACAGCAGATGCTGGCCATGGGAAGAGCCCTTATGTCACATCCGGATATCATACTGATGGATGAGCCATCCATGGGTCTTTCACCAATTTTTGTAAATGAGATTTTCCAGATCATTCAGGACGTCAACAAGGACGGAGTTACGGTGCTTCTTGTTGAGCAGAACGCCAAGAAAGCCCTGTCCATCGCAAACAGAGCTTACGTCCTTGAAACTGGGGCTATCGTAAAAGAGGGCCCGGCGCAGGATCTTTTAAATGATGAGGCAATAAAGAAGGCTTACCTTGGAGAGTAGAGCACTTGCCAAGGTATTTCACGAGGCTAGTGCGAACCTTGGGCGAACACTTAGTGAGGTCATATCGAACTTAGTGAGAGTCCCAGGAGTAGAGCACTTGCCGAGGTATTACACGAGGCTAGTATATCCCAGGAGTAGAGCATTAGTTGAGAGGTACACACATGAAGAAAATCACCATCACAATTGCACGCCAGTATGGAAGCGGTGGACGTACCGTTGGAATCCGCCTGGCAGAACAACTTGGAATTCATTATTACGATAAAGAGTTGACTAAGTTGGCTTCAGAGGAGAGCGGCATTGCGGAATCTCTTTTCCTTGATACTGATGAAAGATTCAGGAATAAGGGCTTCTTGCGCACCCCTGTTCATGTCTATAATTCCGAGATCATCGGCCCGGAAAGCCCAGACTTTACATCCCCTGATAATCTCTTTAACCTGCAGGCAAGGTGCATCAAGCGTCTTGCAGAAACTGAGCCCTGCGTGATCGTGGGCAGAGCTGCGGACTTCGTCCTAAAGGACTACGACAATGTCCTTAGCGTCTTTGTTCATGCGCCTCATGATTTCCTAATGGAGCAGGCCGGAAAGGTTCAGCCCCTTAAGGGAAAAGAGCTAGAGAAGTTCTGCGCCCGGGAAGACAAATACCGCGCTGATTACTACAAGCATCACACAGGTCAGGACTGGACTGACGCCATGAACTACGACCTGTGCCTTGATTCAAGCAAGCTTGGCTTTGACAAGTGCGTGGAAGCCATCAAAGCCCACGCAAGAGTAAGATTCGGGGAAGATGTGTTTGATTGAGAAGAATAAAGCAAGAGGATAGCCATCAGGATTATGAGCAGTTTGGCCTTTTTTGAATCTACACTGGCTCACCGATAGATAATTCTCCGGTCATTCTTTCTCCCAGCTTATTTGCCCAACACTCTGGATAGGCAGAAAAATAGGAGGTTTTCTCGTTAGCTCTTTTCCTAACGAAATAAGGGAGAAAGCTCCAGGTAATCGAAGGAATTCCTACTGCGAACAAATACAAAGGCCCGAATATCAGGGATTGAATTGTATGGCCATATTCATGCACCATTAGCATTTTGGAGAATTGTTCCTCGGTATATTTTGGGCGGAAGTCCTGATAATAGTAAAAGGGATCATCAGTAACAAAAAGAAACATTCCTAGCGATAGACTGGATTTACTATGCCACTTTGTTACAACTGCTCCCTTGTATGAATAGTGCTCGCACTTTCTGTTTGATACAAATAAAATTGCTCCCGCTAGTGTCTGCGGAAGTCCCCATGTCCATTGTAATATTCTATACATAATACTTCCCTAAAGTAATAATATGATGCTACTTTCAAACTTAGTATCTCTTTATCCTTGCAAATCCTCTTTTCAAGTTTGATCTTTTCAAATGGATTTCCATCAGACGTGATGTAGCCTTGATTCTACAATAGTTTTTACTATGGCACAAGACAAAAACTGCCTTTGCGACTTTAAACCTGCGAGAACTGGCTTGGTACCGCGGCGTAGTTTATGTCAAATTGACAAATCCGCTATAGCGTATTATAGTTTAGGAAAAGAACTATTCGCTATAGCGGATTTTTGGTTTTCTTGGGCCAATGTATGAGGGTAGTAGCATGAATTTTAATGAAAGGTTGTTCAAGATACTCGAGGAAAGAGGCATAACACAGAAGGAATTGTCGAAAAAATCGGGAATTTCTGAGAGTACTATTTGTGATTGGAAGAGGAAAGGGAAAGTCCCTGGAATAGACAAGGTGCTGATCATCAGTAGAGTTTTGGGGATTAGTTTGTATGATCTAATATCTGATGATGCAAATCAGGAGAATGAGGAAGGCACTGGAGAGAGAAGTGGCGTAAGAAGCAGAAAGAGAAGTGGTGAGGTCAGTGGCAAGACAAGTGGTCATCCTGGTTTGAGTGATCACCCAGCTGACTATGTGCTTGATGATACAGAGAAGTTGCTGATAGAGAGATATAGAGCGCTGGATGATGGGCACAAGAGGAGAGCGCTTGCGTATTTTGAGCAGATTTATAAACCTGAATTGCCAAATGATACGGACAAAGAGGAGAAAACTACTGCATCTGATACGGAACTCCTTCAGCAGAAGGTGCTAGCTAGAAGGATTCGTAAGCTTGCGAAGCTTGGAAGGATTACTTTGGATGAAACGCAGCATGCTTCTAAGTTAAATCTGCACCTTTTCAAGTATCTTGATTATATTGGCATTGATAAGCTTGAATATGTTAAGAAGTATCTGGCCAGCATTCAGCCGTTTATGATCTCAGAGATAAAATCTCAGGAGAAATATGAAAATGCTATCTGTATCTTGGATGAATGCTATCGGATTTCTTTGTACATCAAGGTTGATGCTACCAAGGGTGAAGAGGTAGTAGTATCTTTTCATGAGAGTAATAATAGAGGAATCGCCAGACGGAGCTCTTTTATCGATAACATGAGCTATGTATACGTGTTCGCAGATTCTATTGGAAGCCATGTGATAGGTACAGAGAATTATACAATTAACCTTTTCATTACAAGAGGAGTTGCTACAATCCCTATAAATGTTCCGGCCAGCAGATATGATGAGGACGGATTCTTGGTTCGCTACGTTTATATCAACAATGCAATTATTGATGTAGCTAATAGATATCTTGTTTCACTTACTTCTTTGGAAAATGATATTTTTTCCAATATATCAATAATGATCGATAGTCTGATCATTCAGAATACGCTTAGTGGCAAGCAGATTGCAGATTCCGCGCTCTGCATCTATTGTGGATCATTGGATTTATTGGATTCAGACAAGCAGGAATTGCTAGATACGCTGCGCGAGAGATATAAGGTCAATTCTGTAAGGGCGATTCCGCAGATCCTTGAGAGGGTAGAGCTGAATTTATGGAAATGAATTTTATGCGGAGACAATTAAATAGAAAAAATAAGAAAAATAAGAAAAAACAGGTGCATTGGCAAGATGCACCTGTTTCTAGGTAGGAGATTTCTTATGACTATGTATGTCACGTGTAATAACGCCTTGGCATTGACGTTTTTGCTATCTGTTAGCTTTTGCTAACAAAATGATATTAGCATAGGCTAACAAGATTTGCAAGAGATTTTTATAGCATTTTCAAAAAAAATCTTTTACGATATAATACTCTTTGTGCACAATGCTTTTTGCACCTACATCATATGATATACGAATTGCATCGTTTCTTCGAAACTCTTGCAATTCTACAAATATTGGAGAATCAAATGGCTAACGAGAAATTTATTTTAATAGATGGAAGTTCAATGCTGGTTACAAATTACTATGGCAATCTTCCAAAAGCTCTTTTGTTTGAAAAGGATCCTGAGAAAAAGGAGAAGCTCTATTCCCAGATTCTGCACAACGATAAGGGGCAGTATACCAATGCCATGTACGGCATGATGAGAACAATTCTCAAGATAATTGCTGAGCAGAAGCCTACACATATGATGTTTGCCTTCGATGCTACAAGGGATACCTTCCGCAGGGAGAAATATCCTGATTACAAGGGAAATCGTGGGGAGACTCCACAGCCTTTGAAGGAGCAGTTTGGAAATATGGAGAAGATGCTCTCTGAGATGGGGCTGCAGGTCTTTTTCGATAACAGATATGAGGCAGACGACATTGTAGGCAGCGTTGTTACCAAGTTTGAAAAAGAGATCCCTTCTTATATCATTACCAAGGACCACGATTATTTGCAGCTTGTAAGCGACTACACAAGAGTGTGGCTGATCCAGACCAAGCAGGAGACAGCAGATGAGCTTCAGAATAAGTATGGGGCTGAGTATGGCTGGAACAGTAAGCTTGTGGCAATTCCGGACAAGGCTTTTGAAATGACACCACCTCTGTGCTACAAGGAGTATGGCGTTTGGCCCCAGCAGATTCCTGATCTTAAGGGAATTCAGGGAGATACCAGCGACAATATTCCTGGCGTTAAGGGAGTTAGCAGTGCTGCAATACCTCTTTTGGCTGAGTATGGTACTGTTGAGAAGGTTTACGAGGCTATTGATGCCTGCGGCGGAGATGCCAAGGCGCTTAAGGCTCTTGGCGCCCACTGGAAGGATGACCTTGGAATCAGCAGAAGCCCCTTGAAGGCACTTACTGAGCACAGGGATGAAGCTCTTTTGTCAAAAGACCTGGCGCAGATCCGCAGAGATTACGATACGGGCAAGAGTCTTGAGGACTTCCGTATTAATATCAACAAGGATAGAGCCAAAGAGTTATTTTTAGAGTATGGCTTTAAGTCTCTCGTTGAGAAACTTTGAGTTAATATAGTGAGGATCAATGCGTAATTACTACCGTACAATAATAATTAATATTTTTAGAATAATTTTTTACGTCTTAAAGGCTCGAATATGGATACGTCATATTGACAGGCACAGCGAGGAAGAGCGCTATGCGCTGGCCAATGAGATGGTTACCAAGATGAATAAGTCTTCAGGCTACAAGACAATTGCTTACGGCCAGGAAAACCTGCCCAGGGAAGGCGGATATATGCTGTATCCCAATCATCAGGGCAAGTACGACGTTCTAGGAATCTTTAATACACACGAAAAGCCCCTGACCTTTGTCATGGATGAAAAGAGATCCCATATCATTTTGGTCAATGAGTTTTTGGAGCTGGTGCAGGGAAAGCGTCTTGAAATGGACAATCCAAGGCAGACTATAAGGGTGTTCCAGGAAATTGCCCAGGAGCTAAAGGATGGCAGAAAGTACATTCTTTTCCCAGAGGGCGGTTACAAGGAAAATAACCGAAATATTGTGGAACAGTTCAAGCCAGGAAGCTTCAAGCTGGCACAGATGTCCAGAACGCCGATTGTTCCAGTTGCGCTGGTTGATTCCTACAAGGTTTATAACAGCGACGTCTGCGGGCCAGTAACCACCTATGTTTACTACATGGAGCCAATTCCTTATGAAGAGTACAAGGATATGAAGACACAGGAAATTGCTCAGATCGTGGAGAGCAGGATCAAGGCCAAGATCGCGGAGCATCTTGAAAGTCACCGAGGTGAGCAAAATTGACAGTATGACTGTTGAACTATAGACATGGAAATTTTGCTGATATGTTTACGAGAAAAGTCCCTTGCATACTAGTGCGTGCAAGGGACTTTTGTGTATATAGATGACAGGAATTATTGGCATGTCATGGCGGCCTTGACGATGAGGACATCACCTTCCTGGGTAAAGGAGGCAAAGCCGCTGTATTTTTGAGCGATGGAGCGGATCTGAGCAGTGCCTATGCCGCTTTGTATTGTCTTGGTGCTGATGGGAAGTCCTTCCTTGTTAAAAGATAAAGCGCTGGGGCAGTAGTTCTTTGACTGAAGCTTAAGCTTTCTGCCGTCATAGATAATTTCTATCTGGATGAATCTCTTTTCCTTGGGAGATTTCTCCTGGGCTTCAAGGGCATTCTCAAGAATGTTAGCCACAAGACTTGTTAGCTCCAGTTCCTCCATGGGGAAGCGCTCTGGGACAACAGCCTTGGCTCTTAGTTTGAAACCAAGCTTTTGGCAGCGTGATACATAAATTGTCAGAAGCTCATTAACAATCTTATTGTCGCAGAAGGACACAGCAGTTACCCGCTCTAACATAGAGTCCAATTCTTTCAGATATTCTTTTGCCTTATCATATTCGTTATTCTTGATAAATCCCGCAAGAACCCTGTTGAAATGCCTTATATCATGTTTGTATTTTCGAATAGTGCTCTCGTTATTTTCGTAGATTGAAAGCTGCTCCCTGAGGCGCTGATTTCTTTCAATCTGGAAGTAAGTTATCTTTTCATCGGATATCTTTTTCTCAATCTGATAGCAGGTGAGCTCGTATTCCATGAAGGCAGCAGCAATCATGGCTACGATGTAGATCACGGAGAACCAGTCCAGCATGTTCTGGCCGTAGGGCTGCAGGAAATATTTCATGTCTGTGTGAAATAAAATGAGACTGAGAAATAAGCCACTGAGCGCGCTGATGGAGCCGTAGACTACGCCTGAGAGGTAATTGGTGATAAAGGGCATGATCAGGATAAATAGCCAGAAGGCGTCCATTCCTATTGTCCAGTCAACTTCAGTTATGAAATGGAAAAAGAGAATCGCGCTGATGCCATAAGAGCCGACAAGGCTGGCAAAGATGTGATCCTGAGTTCTTCTGGTGATGTAGGCGAGAATGCCGAATAATAGGGCGATGCAGAGGTTTGTTACTTTGCCGTGCTCATAGCCACCGGTGGCAAAAAGCGTTGCAAGAATACTATAAGTAATAAAGCCAAGTAGCAGAATGTAGGCAGTTCTGCACTTTTGCTTTTTGACGTCTGTGGAGTTTTCAAATTCTACCAGCTGTGCCAGATTGTAGCGGAATTTAGTGTTGATTTCGAAAATGGAGAATTTTATGTGCATGAAGGCCTCCGGGGGAAATCGCAAATTTACTAAGTAAATTGCTTATTCCTCATATTTGTTCGGGTCATGAATTTATAATGATTATCATGTGAACACGTAATCATTATGAATTATGACACCTATATCATGATATAATAATATCATGAAATTTCGTATGTTTGGAGGGGGCTATGAGCAGGATTCTTCTTATTTACGCAGCAGTAATCTTTATTGCAGGGGTAGTTCTTTTTACATATGCAACTCTTAAGAAGGAAAAAGAGGTAGAGGAGCCGGAGACGAACGCCTGGATGCGGATCTTGTCTATCGTGCTGGTTGTAATGGCGGCTGCGTGTCTGTTTGTGAGTTGTAGTATGAATTAAAATGTTGTCAGATATTTGAAATCTTGTTGCACAAAATCGGCGGTTGTGAGATATATGATCCCACAACCGCCTTATAAATTTCACGTAGAAAACAATTTCATGTTAAAAGATATTTAGTTTTACTTCCATTTTTTGAGACCTTCAAAAGCTATGCCAGAGATATCAATGCCACAATCAGTACTGCTGAGAGTCTGAAGGCTGGGCTTAAACTCGCCAACTCTGATAGCTTGAAGTCTTGGGAATTTTGAACTCTTTTTGGGAGAAACACCGCGTTTTTTATCTGTCATATGGGCACCTCCGTGAGCGATGCACTTGCCTTGATCCAAGGACTGTGCAGTTAATTCCTTTTGCTACCCTCATTATAATAGACAGACAACTTATTTGAGAAGTGTAAAAAGTCAATATTTTAACTGTTTTTGAAATATATATTCACACTTTTATCGTAAAAGAGTTATAATATATCCAAATATTTTTTAGCATGAGGAGGAAAATGAAATGGCAGCTAAGGTTAATGCTAAGATCGAGCTTCAGTTCGGCGATAAGGCAATAAACGAAGAGCAGCTTGTTTCTATGGCTAAGAAAGCATACGGTAAAAAGGACATAAAGAACCTTGATATCTATGTTAAGCCAGAAGAAAACAAGGCTTATTACGTTGTTAACAATGATGTCACAGGCAACTTTGATCTTTGATCTGATTTTAGGGGAAGATTGCTAGTGCAATAATTAAAGACGACGATTAGGAGAGTGGAGAGAAACGAGGTTTTTCTTCACTCTCCTTTTGTGTAGAGCACTTGCCGAGGTACTATCGAGGCCCAATAATTTCATGATTTTTGCTTAGTTGACTTACATGGTATAATAGAGTGTCGGAGTGCGTGTTTTAGAAAGAAGGATACATAAAATGGAAAAAGAAAAACTTGCGATACATGGCGGAAAGCCAGTTAGAGAGAAGAAGATTTATTACGGACGTCAGTGGATCCAGGATGATGATGTGCAGGCAATTGCTTCTGTACTTAAGGGAGACCTTATCACTTGCGGACCTTCTGTTGACACTGTTGAGAAAAAGATATGTGAAGTAACAGGAGCTAAATATGCAGTAGTTGTCTGCAACGGTACTGCAGCTCTTCACTGCGCAGCAATTGCGGCAGGACTTGGAGATGGGGATGAAGTTATCACAACACCTCTTACATTTGCTGCTTCTGCAAACTGTGCAATTTATGTTGGAGCAAGACCAGTCTTTGCTGATGTTGATCCAGAGACTTACAACATTGATCCAGACAGCATCGAGGCTCATATCACAGAGCGCACCAAGGCTGTTGTTGCGGTAGACTTCACAGGCCAGGCTGTTGAGCATGACAGGATAAAAGAGATCTGTAAGAAGCACAACATCACATACATCTGCGATGCTGCTCACGCTATCGGAACAAAATATAAGGGACAGCCAGAGGGCTCTATTGCAGATATGACCTGCTTTAGCTTCCACCCAGTTAAGACAATTACTTCTGGAGAGGGCGGTGCTATCACAACAAATGATCCTGTGCTTTACAAGAAGCTTCGTCTTGCTAGCCAGCACGGAATTGTTCGTAATCCTGATGACTTTGTTGAGAAGAACCCAGAAGGAATCTGGTATTACGAGATGCAGACTCTTGGCTTTAACTATAGAATGACTGATTTCCAGGCAGCTCTTTTGATAAGTCAGCTCCACAAGCTCGATCAGTTCTCTAACAGGAGAAAAGAGATTGTGAAGATGTACAATGAAGCTTTTGCGGATGTGCCTGAGATCATCGTGCAGAAAGAGATTCCAGAGTCAGATACTACAAGACATCTATATATTATTCAGCTTGATCTTGATAAGCTTACCTGCACTCGCCGTGAGTTCTTTGACGCTATGAGTGCTGAGAATGTGCAGTGTCAGGTTCACTATGTGCCTGTTTACTGGTTCCCATTCTACGAGAACCTGGGCTATAAGAGAGGTCTTTGCCCAGTTGCTGAGAAGATTTACAAGGGAATCATGAGTATTCCTCTTTATCCTATGCTTACAGATGAGGATGTTCAGACTTCAATTGCTGCAGTCAAGAAGGTTGTTGACTGGTACAGGAAGTAAGAAAGATGGCTTTCGTATTTGGTTTTTACCTATAAAAGGTGATTAAGGTCGCTTTTTATATGCTAATTTGATTTGGAACAAATTCTAGAAAAGGGACAATAACAAAGAAATGTCAGAATTTAAGGGATTTAAGAACAACGGAAGATTAAAGCTCCTTATCATAGTAGGAACAAGGCCAGAGATCATAAGGCTTTCAGCAGTTATTAAAAAGTGCAGGAAGTATTTTGATGTGGTATTGGCCCACACAGGTCAGAACTACGACTACAACTTAAATGGTGTCTTCTTCAAGGACCTTGAGCTTGATGAGCCGGAGGTTTACCTGGATGCAGTAGGTGAGGACCTTGGTGCAACCATGGGAAATATCATTGATAAGAGCTACAAGCTGATGGTGGAGATAGAGCCTGATGCAGTGCTGGTTCTGGGTGATACTAATAGCTGCTTGTCAGTTATCGGAGCTAAGCGTCTTCACATTCCTATTTTCCACATGGAAGCTGGAAACCGTTGCAAAGACGAGTGCCTTCCTGAGGAGACAAACCGCAGGATTGTAGATATTATCTCGGATGTTAATATGGCTTATTCTGAGCATGCCAGAAGATACCTTGCAGATTGCGGACTTCCCAAGGAGAGAACTTTTGTGACAGGATCACCTATGGCTGAGGTTCTTCATGATAATCTCGATAAGATCAAGGCTTCTGATGTTCACGCAAGACTCACACGTGAAACTGGCGTAAATATCGAGCCTCACAAGTATATTTTGTTGTCAGCTCATAGAGAAGAGAACATCGATACAGATGCTAACTTCAGATCTCTTTTTACAGCAATCAATAAAATGGCTGAAAAGTACGACATGCCTATCCTCTATTCCTGTCACCCCAGGAGCAGAAAGAGAATCGAGGCTTCTGAATTTGAACTTGATAAAAGAGTTATCCAGCATGAGCCACTTGGATTTCATGACTACAATTGCCTTCAGATGAATGCTTTTGCGGTGGTTTCTGATTCAGGAACACTTCCTGAGGAGAGTAGTTTCTTTTTATCAGTAGGAAACCCATTTCCTGCGGTATGCATCAGAACTAGCACTGAGAGACCTGAGGCTATGGACAAGGGTAACTTTATCCTTGCTGGAATTAGCCAGGAGAGCCTTCTCCAGGCGGTTGATACTGCGGTTGCCATGAATGAAAACGGCGACTTCGGAATTCCAGTTCCAGACTACGTTGATGAGAATGTATCCGATAAGGTTGTGAAGATAATCCAGAGCTTTACTGGGGTTGTCAACAAGATGGTTTGGAGAAAGAACTGAAAATATGAGTAGTAACTGATAACGGGGGAGCAATGGGGCAGATTAGGATAAAGAACAAGTACATATATAGATGGTTGTGCATGGTGCTGCTGTCCGTATTAGCCACAATATCTTTTTTCCTGGTGTGGCGTGAATTTGTAAAGGTCAACAACCAGACGGGAAGCCTTATGGGTAAGGGTAACCTGCTGATGGCAGCTGGCATCTACTTTGTTTTGTACCACATTGTGGGAAAAGCGCTTAAGGCCTTCAGGATTGGCGTTGATAGAAAGGCCAACCTACTGGCATCTCAGGTTCTGACGCTGTTTTCCGTGGATGCGATCGAGGTTTTGGTATCCTGCGCTATTACAGGTCAGTTCAGGTTCTTCCCGAATTTCCTGTGGAGATACGTATTGCTGGCATTTGGACAGTCTGTGGTCTTGTGCCTTTTGGTTATTCCTATGGTTGATTTGTACAGGCACTTTTTCAAGGCTCACAGAGTGCTTGAAATCTGGGATTCAAGGTCTGCGGGAAAGATTGGAGTGGCCGGTGAGCTGAGCTTGGAAGAGTACGACAAGCTCCACTTCATGAATGGAAGGCCTGACAAGTTCCACATCGAGAAGATTGTGAATATTAACGAAGGGCTGGACAAGATTTATGGCATGATGGAGCCCTACGATGCAGTATTTATCAATGATATTCCTTCTGAGATCAAGAATGACATCCTCAAAGAGTGCTTTAGCAGAGACATCAGGGTGTACTTCACTCCTAAGATTTCAGATATTATAGGCAAGAACTCAGAGGAGATTAACCTCTTTGATACACCTCTGTATTTATGCAGAAATGCTGGACTTTCCCTTTCTCAGAGAATTGTAAAAAGAACTTGTGATATCGTTTTCTCTTTGATAGGCCTGGTGCTTACAAGCCCGATACTGCTTGTTACTGCGCTTGCCATCAAGCTTGAGGACGGCGGACCTGTCTTTTTCCGCCAAGAAAGGGCGACCTTGGGTGGCAAAGAGTTCAGTATCCTGAAGTTCAGGTCAATGATCGTTGACGCTGAGAAAGACGGACGCCCGCATCCCGCCGGGGAGAAGGATCCCAGGATCACCAAGGTTGGAAACGTCATCAGAGCTACTAGAATTGATGAGCTTCCGCAGATTTTGAACATCCTAAAGGGCGATATGTCGATTGTTGGACCAAGGCCTGAGAGGCTTGAACATGTGCAGAAGTACTGCGAGGAGATTCCTGAGTTCAAGTACAGACTTAAGGTTAAGGGCGGCCTTACAGGCCCAGCCCAGGTTTTTGGCAAGTATAATACGAGCCCACTTAACAAGCTTAAGATGGACCTTTTCTATATAACAAATTATTCGCTGCTGCTGGATCTGCAGATTCTCTTTGAAACTGTGAAGATCCTGGTGCAGAAAGAGAGCACCGAGGGCTTTACTCAGGAGCGCGTGCAGGAAATGCATGACGCAGGAGCCGGTGATGGTGCTGGTAAGGACGAGTAAAAGTAAACAATATCATAGCAAGATAGGAGAAATACAGATGAGTGAATTTAAGGACAAGACACTGCTGATAACAGGTGGTACAGGAAGTTTCGGACATTGCGTACTGGATCACTTTCTTGATAGTGACCTCAAGGAGATCAGAATCTTTTCAAGAGATGAGAAAAAGCAGGATGATATGAGACATGAGCTTCAGGCTTTCCATCCTGAGCACTATAACAAGGTTAAGTTCTTTATTGGAGATGTGAGAAACATCCAGAGTCTTAGAGACTGCATGCCAGGTGTTGACTATATCTTCCATGCAGCAGCGCTCAAGGAAGTTCCTAGCTGTGAGTTCTTCCCAATGGAAGCTGTTCGCACAAATATCGAAGGAACAGACAACCTGATCCATGCGGCCATCGAGAACGGAGTTAAGCATGTGATTTGTCTTTCAACTGATAAGGCAGCTTATCCTATCAACTCAATGGGAATTTCAAAGGCTATGATGGAGCACATTGTTTATGCAAATGCCCGCATGGCTGCTGAGCGTGGAACAATACTCAACTGCACAAGATACGGAAATGTTATGTGTTCTCGCGGTTCTGTTATTCCTCTTTTCATTGAACAGATAAAGAATGGTCATCCTATTACAATTACTGATCCTAACATGACAAGATTCATGATGAACCTTGATGAGGCCGTTGACCTTGTTATGTTTGCATTCACTCATGGAAATCCTGGAGATCTTTTCATCCAGAAGGCGGATGCTTCTACTATTGGAGATCTTGCTAAGGCTGTTCAGCAGCTCTTTGGCGAGACTGAGACTAAGATTATCGGCTCTCGTCATGGCGAGAAGCTCTATGAGACACTTCTTACCAAGGAAGAGAGACTTCGTGCTGAGGATATGGGCGATTATTACCGCGTTGTTGCTGATGCCAGAGACCTTAACTATGACAAGTTCTATGTTCAGGGCGAGGTGCACACCGCTGCTGACGAGGCTTACACAAGCCATAATACTGTAAGACTTGATGTTGAGGGCACTGTGAAGAAACTCCTTACTACATCTTATGTTCAGGAAGAACTTAAGAAGCTTGGTAAGTGATTTGCTTTTCGGATTTTATATGCAATGCAGGAAATCTAGTGGTTTCGTATAAGAAAATTTGCAGAGGTAATTTGCGAGGGTTATACGCAAATGTGGGAATCTGGTGTTTGCGTATATGAACTTTTTCAGAGAAAATTTGTGATGGTTATATGCAAATCAGGGAAACTAACGATTGCATATAAGACCTAGCGCAAGGGACTAAGCAAATCTATTACATGAAAATAGCTATATCGCGTAGTTGAGTGTAATAGCCAGCAAAGAACGGGAAGAAATGGCTTATATGCAAATACACTTGAAAGCATATTTCGTATAAGAGTATGAAGATAGCAATGAAAAAGCTATTACATGCAAAGCTGTAATCTAGCATTTTAGTATAAATAGGAACAAAGATAAATAATTAGAAAACTGGAAATATAGAACTCCAGAGAAATATAGAGCTAGATATCTAGAAATCTTGAGATTTATAGGAATATAGAACTAGAGACATAGATATCTAGTAATCCATAGATATAGAACTAGAGATTCAGATATACAGAAATCTTACTTTAGATTTAGAGATAAACATATAAAGTAAAAAACAAGGACACCGCTTAGGAACATAGATGAAAGATTGCGTGGAAGAGTCAGGAAAAAGAAATAAGAATTTATCTACTGAGGGTAAGTCTCTCAGAATTCTGGTGGTTACAGAGTGTTTTTGGCCTGATATTTACGCAATCAATGACATTGTGGAAAAGCTTGTACAAAGAGGTCATAAGGTAACAGTGCTGACGGGACTTCCGGATTACACAACTACAAGAATCCCGGAAGAGTACAAGCATGGAAGGAACAGGCACCAGAATTACAAGGGAGCAGATGTGTACCGCGTTCCAACGATTGCAAGGCGCCATGGACCTATCTGGAGGAGCCTTAGTTATCTTTCATTTGTGACGGATGGATGGCTTCGGGCCAAGACTCAGGACTGGAAGCACACTGAGGTATGGGGAAATGCTAGTGATGCGGACTTTGACGTAATCTATGTATGGGAAGTTTCACCTGTGACCATGGCGGTTCCTGCTATTGCTTTGAAAAAGAGATACAAAAAACCGCTATTTTTGTATTGCATGGACATATGGCCTGAGTGCGTAAAGGCCATGAGTATCAAGGAGGGAACGCTTCCCTACAAGATGATACATGCCTGGACTAAGCGTATTTACAAGCAGTGCGATCACATTGCGGTATCTTCAAAACCTTTTTTCCAATATATGGAGGAAAAAAATGGAATTCCACGCAGCAAGATGAGCTACTTGCCGCAGTACGCGGATGTGGGGCTATTGGAACTTGATACTCGGAAATATAAGCCTGATGAAGCTTGGAGCGCACAGAATGAAGAAACACCTGTTAGATCCCGAGACGTACAAGATAGCGAAATATCAGTAAGAGCTGGAAATGTACAGGATAGCGAAGCATCAGGAAAAATAGCTCACGTTGACTTCCTTTTCATAGGAAATATAGGAAAAGCCCAGAATCTTGATTGCCTCATGAAGGCAATGACTGTGTTCAAGGGCAGAAACGACGTGACTCTTCACATGGTGGGCGGTGGATCAGAGTTTGATAACATAAAGAAAATGGCAGAAGATTTAGGGCTTGACGATATTGTGACTTTTTATGGACCAAAGCCTTTTAAAGAAGCTATTTCTTTTTACAATAAGGCGGATGCCTGTGTTCTGACACTTGATGGAAGCACACATATCGGAGATACGCTTCCTGGCAAGCTTCAGACTTACATGGCAGCAGGCAAGCCAATTCTGGCCGCGGCCAATGGCGCTGCTATGGAAGTTATCAGAGAAGCAAATTGTGGAAAATGCGTTGCTGCTGGAGATTATGAGGCATATGGCCGGATTTTGCAGGAGTTTGTAAAAGAGATACAAAGCGAAGGCCAGACTGGCACTAAGTTTGCAAAAGAGATACAAAGCGAAGACCAGACTGGCACTAAGTTTGCAAAAGAGATACAAAGTAAAGACCAGACTTGCGCTGATCTTGCGAATTCTTGTTCTGACATTTCACGATATGGTGATAATGCCCGCAGGTATTTTCGCGAGAATTTCATGGAAGAGCAGCATTTTACTGAGCTGGAGCGGCTGCTTGGGGAAATGATAAAGTAGTTTTTTTCTCTGGTCATAGATATGTGGCAAGCGATAAAGAAATAAGCAATTATATAAAAATACATTAAGAAATAAATACAATCACGTATTGCAAGGGAGCAAGAAATGAAAGTCCTTATAACTGGAGCCAAGGGATTCGTGGGACGAAACCTGGTGGAAAATCTCAAGAATATTCGGGATGGAAAAAATAGAACGAGGCCAAACCTCCAGATAGAGGGGATTTTTGAGTACGATGTGGATACTGATCCAATGCTGCTAAAAGACTACTGTCTTGAAGCGGATTTCGTGTTCCATTTGGCGGGCGTGAACAGGCCAAAGGATCCCAAGGAATTCATGGAGGGTAATTTTGGTTTTTCCAGTACTCTTCTTGATACGCTTAAAGAATGCGGCAACAAAGCGCCTGTTATGCTGTCGTCTTCAATCCAGGCCTCATTAACCGGCCGTTTTGCAAATTCTGAATATGGAAAATCCAAGCTGGCTGGGGAAGAACTCTTTTTTGACTATGCAAAAGAGACAGGCGCCAAGGTCCTGGTTTATCGCTTCCCGAATCTTTTCGGTAAGTGGTGCAGACCCAACTATAACTCTGCGGTTGCTACATTTTGCAACAATATTGCCAACGATCTTCCAATTCAGGTAAATGATCCTAGCACAGAGCTGGAGCTGGTTTACATTGATGATCTTGTTGAAGAAATGCTTGATGCGCTTGAAGGACATGAGCATTATGCGGACGGATACTGCTGCGTTCCGGTTTCTCATAAGGCAACTCTTGGCGAAATTGTTGAGCTTTTGCACAAATTCGAAGACATGCCCCGGACTCTCATAATGCCGGATATCCCAGATGGTTCTTTTGCAAAAAAACTATATTCAACCTATCTGTCATACCTTCCCGAGAGTAAGATGAAATACGATATTCCGATGGCGCAGGACGACCGAGGACATTTTTCTGAGCTTATAAAGTCTTTGAGTTGCGGCCAGATCAGTATCAACGTTTCAAAGCCTGGTGTGACAAAGGGGCAGCATTGGCACAATTCTAAGTGGGAGATTTTTATTGTGGTTTCCGGAAGGGCGCTCATTCAGGAGCGCAAGCTTGGCATAGATCCTGAAACTGGCAAGGAATATCCTGTCATCAATTTTGAGGTGTCAGGTGAGAAACTTCAGGCAGTGCAGATGCTTCCTGGATATACACACAATATCGTGAACTTGTCTCAGACAGAAAACCTGGTGACTGTAATGTGGGCAAATGAGATTTTTGATGAGAAAAGACCTGAAACCTATAGGGAAATTGTGGATAACAAGTGATTTTATTGAATAAAAAGGGTGATTGTAGCGGTATTTTGGATTGGCAATAGAATTAGATTGTGGATAACTAAAGGAAAAAAGAGAATAAAATTGATTTGTGGATTTCCACATTTAGAAAGGCCAGCGGAGGAGTAATGCCGCTGGCCTTTCTAAAAAATTGCAGAGCCGCTGATACGAAATACGTCAGCTAGGCTGACAAGCGGCTTGCAGATGAGTAGTAAGATAGACAAGTCTTCTACTCTGTTGAAATATCGTTTTATATGTAAGTAGATAGCGCCTTGCGGCGCAAAAGCCAAAGCTTGGTGCCAAGATAGGTGGCATTGTGATGCCTTGGCTGAAGTATAGAAGTTTTGAGCCGCTCTGTGCTAAGCTTTGTGGAACCGCAGCTATGAAGCAACTTTGTGACTATACGTCAGTGACGAGCGCACGGAATACTATAATGGGAAAGTGTGTTTAAAATAAGAACAATATGTGAGCGTTATATGAAGAATATTTGAAAAAGCGTTCACATATTAGAGAATATTTATAGATAAAATAGCGATAATAATATTTCGGCAAAGACCCCTACTGGTGAAAGATAAATACTGACCATTGGTCAGAATTATTGCATTATATGGGCGATTTCTGGCTTTGGGTGCTGTGTGATTTGATTGTATACATGTATACACAGGCTTTTTTGAAGTGCACTCTAAGTTGGAATTTACATAAAAACAATTATGTAAAAACGGCATAATAGCCATATTGATATTAACTAAATAGCGTGCAATTAAGTTTTAAATTATGTAAAGAGTCGACTGAATATTTAGAGATGTTATTATTTGTGGACTATTTTTCTATCTTTATAGATAATGTTGGATTATTGTCTAACAAAACTATGCGGGTAGCATTTAGATCAAAATACTGGCTAGGAATAATATAATGTAGTTACCTTAAAAATCCCTTAAAAACTTGCTTGTGGTGAGTGAAGTCATGCAAGAAAAAGAAAAGTGCCAGATATGCATCACTGGACTTCGGGAGAATGATGCAAGAATAACAAAATAAGAAAGTTTGCATGATAGTGGATCAAGAAAATCATGCAAGAAAAAGAAAAGTGCCAGATATGTATCAATGGACCTCGGGAGAATGATGCAAAAATAGCAAAATAAGAAAGTTTGCATGACAGTGGATCAAGAAAGTCATGCAGGAAAAGAGAAAGAGCTGGGCATGCATCACTGGACGTCAGGAGAATGATGCAAGAAGAGGGAAAGAGCCTGTTGTGCATGACAAGCCGGCTGAGAAATAATGCAAGAAAAGGGAAAGTGCCAAATATGCATCAAGAGACGTCAGGAGAATGATGCAAAAATAGCAAAATAAGAAAGCTTGCATGACAGTGGATCATGAAAATTATGCAAGAAAAAGAAAAGTGCCCATTTTGCATGACTGCGTGGCCATAACCTCCTGAAGGAGTTCACAACAAATTCATTAGTTTACCTAGTAACATTTGAGATATAATGATATAAAGCATTCAAAGTAATAATACAAGCATAGATGCACAAACAAAGCAGCAAATAAAGATATCAATACAAACAAAGCAGCAAATAAAGATATCAATACAAGCAAGCAGCAAATAAAGATATCAATGTAGGCAAGCAGCAAATACAAATAATGATATCAATACAAGTAACAAGCATTTATTTAGAAAGGAACAAGTATGTTCACAAGAAAACAAAAAGAAGACAGACCAGTAATAGCAATTTGCTATGATTTTGATAAGACTCTTTCACCAGATGATATGCAGGCTCAGGGGTACATCCAGTCTGTGGGCTATGATGTTAACCAGTTTTGGAAGGATTCCAACAGGGTGGCGTTTGCCAATGACATGGATCAGAACCTTTCCTACATGTACAAGATGGTGGATGAGGCAAGAGGCAAATTTGTCATGAACCGCAAGGCTCTTATGGACTATGGCGCAAAAGTGCAGCTCTTTAAGGGCGTGGATACCTGGTTTGAGAGGATTCGTCAGTATGGACTTAAGAAAGGGGTTATCGTTGAGCACTACATCATTTCTTCTGGGTTAAAAGAGATGATTGAGGGCACCAAGGTAGCTCAGAGCGGAGCCTTTGAAAGAATCTATGCCAGCAGCTTTTTTTACAATGATAGAGGAGAGGCGGTTTGGCCAGCACAGGTGGTTAACTACACAAACAAGACTCAGTTCCTGTTCAGGATTGAGAAGGGTGTGCTGGATTGCAACGATCCTATGGTCAACGACTATATTCCCAAGGAAGATGTCAGAGTTCCTTTCCGCAACATGGTCTACATCGGCGATAGCGACACAGATGTGCCTTGCATGAGACTTGTAAATGCCTACGGCGGTTATTCAATCGGAGTCTACAACGCAGATACCAACGATAAGGACAAGGTCTTCAAGATGATGTATGAGGAACGCATCAAGTACTTTGCGCCTGCGGATTACACGGAAGGCAGCGAGCTTGATCAGTTGGTAAAAGATATAATTGACAGAACGCAGGTCAACGAGAAACTTGAACAGATCCATGTTGATAAAAAGAGAGAGTATCTCAAGGCTGCCAAGGAACATGAGGCAAAAAAAGCCGCTGAGACAAAAATATAATAAATATTTTAGTGTAATTACGAACAAGTATTTTGTATAATATTATCAAGTCCAATTATATGTAGCATGTTTTAATCCCAGATACTTAAGTATGGTTCATATAACATGTTTTATGCATGTGGGAAGAGAACTGGCATAGTAAGATCTTTTAACAAAAGGAGGAACAATCTTATGAAGTATGTATGCAATACTTGTGGTTACATTTATGATGAGGCAGCCGGTGATCCTGATAATGGGATTGCGCCAGGAACAAAGTGGGACGATCTTCCAGCAGATTTTGTTTGTCCTTTGTGCGGAGTAGGAAAAGAGGATTTCTCAGTTCAGGCCTGATGGAGAGTGCTAGAAGAACCTGCGATGATGGTATATTTTTATATTGATATTTATAGAAAGAGAAAGTCGTAGTGGCTTTCTCTTTTATTACTTTTTTGCATCATTCTTCTGAGGTCCAGTGATGCATAGCCAACATCTTTCATTTATGGATGCGCAGTCGCGCGATAAGAGCCACAAATCATTTACATATTCCACTAGGCTTGCTGGCATGGTATAATATGTTGTCAAAGTGTTGTAAATTCTTGTCTATATGGAGCTAGACTTAAGTGAATAAAAAGACATTAAATATAGCAATGATAGGACATAAGAGGGTTCCTTCGAGGGAAGGCGGTGTCGAGGTTGTTGTTGAGGAGCTTTCTGTAAGGCTTGCTCAGATGGGACACCATGTGACCTGCCTTAACAGAAGGGGGCATCACGTAGCTGGGGAAGAGTACGACGCCTACGTGGGCAAGTCTTACAAGGGCGTGAGACTTCTTAATGTTCCAACCATAAATAGAAGAGGCTTTGCTGCGGCAACAGCATCTTTCTTTGGTGCGCTTATAGCGGCCTTTGGAAGGTATGATGTGGTGCATTTCCATGCAGAAGGGCCTTGCGCAGTCATGTGGATTCCCAAATTATTCGGGAAAAGATGTATCGCAACTATCCACGGCCTGGATCACAAGAGGCAGAAGTGGGGCTATTTCGCCAGCCGTTACATCATGAAGGGCGAGAGATGCGCAGTCAAGAAGGCTGATGAGATCATCGTTCTAAGCGAGAGCGCTCAGCAGTACTTCAAGGAAACCTACGGCCGTGAGACCGTGCTTATTCCTAACGGTGTCAACAAGCCAGTCAGACTTGAGCCCGACAGAATCGGCGAGAAATACGGGCTTAGGAAAGACGAGTATATTCTTTTTCTGGGACGTCTTGTACCTGAGAAGGGCCTTGAGTACCTGATAAATGCTTACAAGGACCTGCACACCAGCAAGAAACTGGTGATTGCCGGCGGAAGTTCAGACACCAAGGAATTCGAAGAGAAGGTAAAAGATATGGCGGCTTCCGATGACCGTATTATCTTTACCGGATTTGTTCAGGGAAGAGTTCTTTCAGAGCTACTTAGCAATTGTTACATATACGTGCTGCCTTCAGATCTTGAGGGTATGCCGCTTACTCTTTTAGAGGCCATGAGCTATGGCCAGTGCTGCCTAGTGTCTGATATCCCAGAGTGCGTGGGCGTTATTGAGGACAAGGCTGTCACTTTCAAGAAGGGCAATGTTCAGGATCTGAAATCCCAGATGCAGGCTCTTTTGGCTAATCCTGAGACCGTCGAGGCCTATAGGAAAGAGGCTTCTAGCTATGTCTGCGGCAAGTACAACTGGGACGATGTTGCCAGGAAGACGCTTAAACTCTACTACGGGGAGAAATGTGACCCGGAGAAAAGGTGAAACCCGCAATTTATCTGGTGAAATTGCGATTTTGGATTATGATGAAAACAAATTGTTATCTCTATTATGTTAAATAATGAGGTAACAATTTTTGTTATGGACGTGTTACAATATTGCGCTTGAAAGTGCAGGCATATGCAATGTAGACAGTGCATAGCTGAAGTTTGTTGCTTTGCAATACCGCTCGGGCGACTCTTTGTTCTAGATGTGATGAAAGAAAAGAAAAGGACTAATACATGGTAAACTTTGTACGCAAACACGACAAATTAACATGCTGGATTTTGGGGATAATTCTCGTGCTGTCGCTAATTCCGGTTTTTATAATTTCAGGTTATGACGCGGCAGCAGGCGATGACTACAACTTTGGGGCTAGTTCTCACCTGATCTTTCTGCAGACGGGTTCAGTACTGGCTGCGATAAAGGCTGCCTGGCAGACGTCAGTCAGCACCTGGTATTCATGGCAGGGCACATGGTTTGACTGCTTTGTATTCTGCCTGCATCCTGAGGTTTTCTCAGACAGCGCCTACGTTATCGTGCCTTATATTTTCCTGACACTGCATATTATCGGCTTTCTCACATTTGCTCACCATTTCCTCAAGGTGAGATGGCAGATTGAAGGCTTATACTGGCTTCAGGTGGGACTTTTATTCCTAATCTTCGAATTTCAGTTGATGCCCTCGCCCAAGAACGGCATTTTCTGGTGGGTTGGCTGCGTGCATTACATAATGCCGCTGTTTATGGCACTTATCGGAATCGTTCTGGGAGATAGATTTCTTTTGACACACAGGATCAGAGACCTGGTGGGACTGTTTGTGGTCAGCGCGCTCATGGGCGGCGCCACTTACCCTGCGGCCCTGCTTCTGCCAATTGCGGTATTTCTCATATGGCTGGCGGAGTTCGTGCTGGGTGGTAAAAGAGATAAAAAAGACTTTCTGCTACTGATTCCTTTCGCAGCCTTGATGGTTGGCCTTGTTATCAGTGTTATTGCACCAGGAAACGCTAACAGAGCGGCTTCCGACCTTAAAAATGGCGCAACTCCAGCAGGAGGACCTATTGCCACAATCATTGAATCCTTTAGGTTATCGGCGTCTGAGGGAGCCGGCTCTTTTGTCCTGGAAAGAGGCTTTATTCTGATCGCACTTATGGCCGTACTGGTGCTGACTCTAGCTGCCTTTAGAACGGTGGGAAAAGAAAATGCGGAGAAAGTAAGCTTTTTTGCCAAAGTCTTTTCACATCCACTCTTGTTCATGCTGGTCATGTTCTGCGTGAACGCCAGTGTTTATGCGCCAAGAGCCTATAGTGGCGGCGTTGTTTCTTTTGGATATTATGACTTTAACTTCCTGACATTTTTCACATGTCTTGTGGCAGCTGAGATATACGTGCTGGGCTGGCTTTTCTTTTGCAAGGGGCTGCTTGTAAAGGGGGCTGAGACCAGAGGGGCAAAGATTGTGCTTAATTGCGGCTTTGTTGTGCTGGCGCTGGTGATTGCATTCCTTTCAAGGCATGGAGTTAAGCAGTATACAGACTATGTCTGCATGGAGTATTACCTGTCAGGGCAGGCTGATGACTATAAAGAGCAGATTGCGCTGCAGAGAAGGCTTCTTGAGGGGGATGAACCAGAGGTTTGCCTTCCTGGGATCAACAACGAGCAGGGGCCACTTATGCACATGCCAGTTGTGGAGGATCCTGACAATATCGACAATTACATGACTGCCAAGTTCTACGGCAAGACCAAGATCTGGGCAATCCCTAGAAGCGAGTGGATGGAGCTTTACGGGGAGTGAGAAGTGGGGCAATTGCTGCTTGGACAGAAGCGTGCACTGCGTTGAATATTTCGTTAGGAAATGATTTAAAAAATGTTAGGCGATTCATCTTGCAAAAGTACTTGTAACGCTCTAAGCTGAAGATAGCAATAACAATAGGAATAGAAATAGCAATAACAATAGCAACAGCAATCGAAATAGGAATAGCAATAACAATAGAGATAGTAATGACAATAGCGGCAGCAAATTAAGCTGCTTGCTACAATTTTATTAAATTAGGAGGATTTCATATGGCAGACAACAAATGGAGAAACAGAGCAGCAGACCTTAAGGGGACAGAGACAGAGAAAAATCTTCTTGCAGCCTTTGCAGGTGAGTCAGAGGCTAGGAATAAATACACATTCTTTGCTTCAAAGGCCAAGAAGGAAGGCTACGTGCAGATTTCAAACATCTTTGCTGAGACAGCAGCCAATGAAAAAGAGCATGCTGAGATCTGGTACAAGATTCTTACAGGAATCGGAACAACAGTAGATTGCCTCAAGGCGGCAGCAGATGGCGAGGCCTATGAGTGGCAGGAAATGTATCCGTCTTTTGCCAAGAAGGCGAGAGAAGAAGGCTTTGATGAGATAGCTGAGCTCTTCGAGGGGGTTGCAGCTATTGAAAAAGAGCATGAGGAGCGCTATAGAAAGCTTCTTAAGAACGTTGAGGATAAGCTGGTATTTTCCCGCGACGGCGACTGCGTATGGCAGTGCAGCAACTGCGGCCACATCGTTGTAGGCAAGCAGGCACCTGAAGTTTGCCCTGTTTGCAATCATCCACAGGCTTACTTCCAGTTAAAAGCTGAGAATTATTAAGGTGAAATGAAAGTTTTGAATTTAGATCTACGAAAAATCATAAATGCTGCCCAGGGCCTTTTTGGCGCCTGGGCGCTTCGGATAATTCTTGGGATTAGTGTTAGAAATCCTCTGACAGTAGTCTTCTTAGTTCTTGTCTATTGGGCATCGGCCCTGGGAAATGCCGGCAGCCAGGATAGTCACAATAATAACTGTAGCAGCGTGGAAAAAGAAATATCTCTTCGCACAGGTTTAGTCAGCACCGCAATTTCGCTTGCGACAGCGCTTGCCATGACTATATATTCCTACGACAGGGTTACAGGTGGCTTTAACAGTGCCCTGTTCAGGTACCTTAGCCTTGGGATTTCATTTATCGGTTTTGCGTGCCTGGTAAACGCAATTAGTAATATCTTTTGCGCACTGCTTTCTAAGGACAGAGCTGTCATATTTGCAAATTTCAACAATATTTTTACGGTAAAAGAGGACCTGCCTCCCTACAAGGGTATCAAGGCCTTTTTAGTCATGTCCCTTGTGTGCCTTTTGTGCTGGATGCCGTATTTTCTATACGAATTTCCGGGCATCATGACGGCAGATTCTCTGGTTCAGTATGAGCAGATTATAGGAGTAGAGCCTTATTCGAACCACCATCCTGTGGTACATACCCTGCTGATAAAGCTCTTTTACCAGATAGGATATGGCCTGAGCGGTGATCCAGAAATTGGAATTGCCTGCTATACGCTGTTTCAGATGATCTTTATGGCGCTGTGCTGCGGCAATCTCATCATGCACCTTGGCGGAAAAAGAAAGCAGATCCGGGCGCTTTTGTTCTATGGAATTGTGCCATTTAATGCAGTGTTTGCAGTGACTATCTGGAAGGATATCATTTTTGCAGGGGTTGTGATGCTGCTGTTCTGCCTTGTTTGTGATATGAGGGGAAACCTGCAAGCAGAAGGCAAACAAGCGATTGATGGACAGATAATAGATAAACAGACGACAGACAAATATGCTGGCACGGATACACATAATCCGACAGCATATCAATGGCTTATTCTAGTGCTCTTAGGCATCCTCTTTGCGCTTCTTCGCTCAAATGCCTGGATTGCCTTTATTCTTTGGACTCCATTTCTTCTGTTTGCATTCAGGAAGGACATTGTAAGGGCCTTGATTTCAGTGGCAGCAGTCATCATATCTGTGGTCGTTATAAAAGGCCCCGTGTTTACACTTTATCAGGTGAATAGCCCTGATCTTGTGGAGTCTTTGTCTGTGCCAGCCCAGCAGCTGGCAAGAATGCTGGTTGAAGACGCAGTTCTGGATGAAGAGGATCTGGCCCTGATACAGACTGCAATTGATACCACCTACATAAGAGACCTCTACGCTGCGGACTTTGCAGATAACATAAAAGAGCTGATCAGAGCCGGCCATCCTGAAGAAATTCAGAACAACAAGAGCAAGTATCTGAAACTGTGGATGAAGGAAGTAAAGTCTAACCCAGCGCTGGCCTTGAAGGCCTGGTATGATCTTGAGGGCGGCTACATCTATCCTGGCGTCCAGACCAAGGTCGCAGATATGGACGGCATAATGGATAACGCCTACGGCCTCTACTGGTATCCCAAGATTGGCGGCAAGGCAGTTGTGAAGTACAAGGAAATTGCCCTTAAAATGGGGGATTTTGTGCCTCTTTATGGAATGCTCTTTAGTATCGGCGCCTTTTTCTGGCTGCTTGTTATTTCTACTGTCATCAGCATCAGACGCAAGGAGCCGGTTCTGTGCAAGATTTTGCTGCTGCTCCTGGCACTGACACTTCTCATAGCCGCTCCTGTAGTGGATTTCAGATACGGCTATGCTATGGTGGTTACAATGCCCCTGTGGGTGGTATATGGTGGCAGGAAGAAAGTGTTTGAGTAATACCAAGAACTGAGGAATAGCAGGAAAGGCATTACAGGCTTTAACTAGCGCGAGCATTGAAAAACATAGGTCTAAAATGTAATATAGAATCAGGATAATCAGAGATATATTCGGGGAGCAATTATAATGGGAATATATGTAAATCCAGGAAAAGATAGATTTATAGAAGCAATATCGTCGGATATTTATGTCGATAAAACTGAATTGATCAAATATACCAATTCAGTGCTAGGAACTCAGCAAAAATATATTTGCGTATCCAGACCAAGAAGATTTGGTAAGTCAATGACAGCTGCGATGCTATGTGCTTACTATGACAGATCCGTTGATTCTAAGGATGAGTTTAGGAAATAAAAAATAGCAATATAATGCTATATCAACATACAAAAATAGCAATATATTGCTATTTTTGTATCCTGAATTGCTACAAATAGATACAAAATCAAAAGTTGGGGAACTACATGGATAATTGGACAAGATATTTTAGCCAGAGGATTCTTGATAGAGGGCGCGATTACTACAAGAGCGGAAAGGTCAAGGGATACATTAGCACGGAGGATAGCTGCATAGCCAGGGTATTGGGGACTCATGTCTACAACGTGCGTATTCAGGGACTTAAGAAAGGACGCATTAGGATTAATTGTGATTGTCCCTATGCAGGGGATGGAATGTTGTGCAAACATGCAGCGGCGGTGATGTTTAAGTGGCAAGAGGAACAGCATGCCGGAGAGACAGAGAATCTGTCATACTCGCTAAAGACGGACCCTGAGAAGAACTACTTCAGCATAGGACCGATTTTGAGAAAACATGAGGTTGGCGAGAAAACAATCCATGAAGCAATGGAAATTGTAGAAAGTGGAGATCTGACTATTGAGCGACACTCATTAGGATATGCCACAACAGGAAGAGGCCAGGAACTGGTTATATCTTTTGGAGGAAAGCTTCAGGGAAACCGCGAATATCCAGTTTCGGTTAGCGTGTTTTTGACCAAGGACAGGCTCTTGTCTAAAGACTGCTATGCTCTTCATGACAGCAGCTACAGATATAGCTACTATGACTACAATTACAACCAGCTCTGCTCTCATGTGGTAGCTCTTTTGCTCCTGGCAGATGAGTATATTGCCAAGTACAATCCCGGAGATGATACCGATTACCTTGGTAGCCAGATGCTCAAGAACTACAGAAAGCTATCGAGCCTTCAGAAGATAGATACGACCACGGAAAAAGAGAAAGTCGTAAGACTTGAACCAAAGCTCACGCTGGGAGATAGGACTAATTTTGGCAAGCTTAATCTGTCTTTCAAGATAGGAAAAGATAAGCTGTATGCCTTAAGGAACATCTCTGAGCTGATGGAGAAAAGAGAAAATGCAGAGGGGTATAAGCTTGGAAAGAATAATATGATTTCCTTCATGGATGAAGATTTTGATGAAGAGTCAGAAGGTTACTATGAGCTTATGGATAAGGCCAGGGCTAATGCAGAGCTTATTGCGCAGAAGATAGGAGAGATTCGGGGCTATTATTCCGGAGAGGGAACAACTATCAAGGACAAGCTTGAACTATCTGCAGAAATTCTTGATAAGTTTTATGAGATGGCCTATGGGAGGACTATTGATTTTGATGAGTATGCTCGTAGCTATGGGGCATCGGAGCTTAAGAGAATCAAGCTAGCTGATGGAAAACTAAACATCGATATATCAATTCAAAGTTTTGTAGACGATACGCTCCGAAACAATTATCTGTTCGACGGAGATAATAGCAAAACTATGCTGACAAGGCCAGCTAAGGCTTCAGGCAAAGCTAAGAACTCCAAGGCAGCAGGCACCCCCTCAGGCCTAAACATAATCGCCCATCTTCCTGATATTTACAAGGGGAAAGATTACAATTACATCATAGATAAAGAGAAGGGAACTTTCTCAAGAATTGCGGACTTATCACCAATTGCAAGCATGCTCATCCAGAATGCAAGGGATAACTTTGTTCAGTTCAGAATAGGAAAAAATAACATTTCGGAGTTTTACTACCGCATGCTTCCACAGATGATAGAAGCTCCGGAGATCACTATAGATGAAGACTATGATGATATCAAAAATATCATTCCGCCTGAGTGTGAGATAATCTTCTACCTTGATGCGGATGAAGACAACATAAAGGGCAGAGTTTCCGCCAAATATGCGGACGAAGAACATTTCCTTCATCAGCTGACTGAGGAGGATTATCCACTTCCTGCGGGGAGAGACAGCTCTTTTGAACAGGAGGCTGTAGCAACACTCATAAAATTTCTTCCGGAGACAGGCACAGCAGAGGACACATTCTACGCAGAAAAGACCGGCGACGCCATATTTGACATATTAAGCTCCGGGTTAAAAGAAATGATGGCAATCGGTGAGATCAAGGCCACCAAGGACTTTGAGCGGCTCAAGATCAGAAAAGCGCCACATGTCAAACTGGGAGTGTCAGTGGAGAGCGGAATACTAAACCTGGATGTCACAACCGACGACATGACTCAAGATGAGTTACTTGACCTCCTGGAGAGCTATAGGCAAAAGAAAAAGTTCTTTAGACTAAGAAATGGCGAGTTTATCCAGCTTGAAAAAGATGACACTATAGAGGAACTCCTGGTAACCATGGAAGCCATGGGCGTTTCAGCCAAGGAGTTCACCAAGGGAAAGCTCCATTTGCCATTATACAGAGCAATTTATATCAACAAATTGCTTGAGGAGCACGATGATATTGCGGCTGAGAGGGACAAGAACTTCAAAAATCTTGTGAGAAATTTTAACTCGGTAAAAGAGAGCGAGATTGAGGTTCCAGACAGCCTTTCCGGAGTCCTTAGAGGTTACCAGGAATACGGTTTTAAGTGGCTTTCAACCTTGTCAGAACTTGGATTTGGAGGAATCCTGGCTGATGATATGGGGCTTGGTAAGACACTTCAAGTCATTACATTCTTGCTGAGCAGGATTCAGGAGGCCAGAGAGCAAAAGAAAAAGCTTACAGCCCTAATAGTCTGCCCTGCATCCCTTGTCTACAACTGGGAGGAAGAGTTTAAAAAGTTTGCACCATCTATAAAGGTCAAAACTGTTGCTGGTACGCAGACAGAGAGAAAAAAGATATTGTCTTCGAAGACGAGACCGGAAGTTATGGTCACGTCTTATGATCTTTTAAAAAGAGATATCGGCTTCTACGAGAGCCTGGAGTTTGATTACGAGATTATTGATGAGGCGCAGTTCATTAAAAACGCCTCCGCTGCTGTCAGCAAGTCAGTAAAGATCATAAACAGCAAAACCAGATTTGCCCTGACCGGAACTCCTATTGAAAACAGGTTAAGCGAGCTCTGGAGCATCTTTGATTATCTGATGCCAGGATTTCTTTATACTTATGACAGATTCAGAAGCGACTTTGAGAACGCAATCACCAAGTACAAGGATGAAGCCATAACCAAGCAGCTAAGGAGCATGGTTGGCCCATTTATCTTGCGTAGGTTAAAAGAAAATGTTCTAAAGGATCTTCCTGATAAGATGGAGGAAGTCCGCTTCTCCAGATTTGAGCCAGCTCAGCGAAAACTCTACGATGCTCAGGTTACCCACATGAAGAAAATGCTGGAGAGCGAGGATTATAAGTCTGGCAAGGACAGAATTAAGATTCTGGCAGAACTGACCAGGATCAGGCAAATCTGCTGCGATCCTGAACTTATTACCGCAGGCTACAAAGGTGAATCTGCCAAAAGAGCTTCCTGCATCGAACTAATCCAGAGTGCCATAGATGGTGGGCACAAGATACTTCTCTTTTCTCAGTTCACCTCTATGTTCGAACTTCTGGAAAAAGACCTGCAGAAGCTAGGAATTGAGTTTTACAAGATTACTGGTGAAACTTCCAAGGAGGACAGAATCAGGCTCGTTCATGCCTTTAACGAAAATGAGGTTCCTCTTTTCCTCATCTCCCTAAAGGCTGGTGGTACAGGTCTAAACCTTGTGGGAGCGGACGTTGTCATTCACTATGATCCCTGGTGGAACCTTGCCGCCCAGAATCAGGCTACAGACAGGGCTCACAGAATCGGACAGACCAGGAAAGTCTCTGTTTTCAAGCTGATCGTCAAGGATACAATCGAGGAAAAGATAATTGACATGCAAAATGCCAAGAAAGACCTGGCAGATGCCATCCTCAGCGGCGAGAGCAAGTCACTGATGAACATGAGCAAGGAACAATTAATGGAACTATTGGGGTGAGAAAGCATCCTCAATGACAACTGCTGATTTTTGCATGCTTTATCACCCTGATAAATAATGATAAAATGAGGGTTGTAGGAGAAAAATCACATTTGATATAACTAATGAGATTATGAAGGACTTTGCAATATGAAAACATTTAATACGACTGGAGTATGCATTCCTGAAAAACATTACATGGTAGATATTTCTGATAGAATTGCTGCAATTAGAAAAATGGTAGAAGATGAGAAGTATTTTACCATAAACAGAGCAAGGCAATACGGTAAGACAACTACACTTACTGCATTAAACAGAAATCTTTCTGATGTATATCTGGTGATAAGCCTGGACTTTCAAGGGATAAGTGCGGCCGGATATAGAACTGAGCAGAGTTTTGTACAGGAAGTATCGAGACTGTTACTGATGCATGCCGCTAATGGATTAAATGTGCCTGATAATATAAGAAGCTATTTTGAGGATTTCGTTGGCAGAAATGATAATAAAGCTAAAATGGGAGAACTGTTTGATCTTTTTACCAAATGGTGCCAGCTATCAGATAGAGAAATAGTTCTTATCATTGATGAAGTGGATAGTGCAACTAATAATCAGGTTTTTTTGGATTTTTTGGCGCAGCTTAGAGAAGGTTTTATACGCAGAGATTCACTGAATATACCGACTTTTAAATCTGTTATATTAGCTGGTGTAACTGACGTTAAGCATATAAAGAGCAAAATTAGAGATGAAGGGCAGCACAAAGTGAATAGTCCCTGGAATATAGCGGCTGACTTCGATATATCTATGCGCCTTGATACTGCAGGAATTGCAAAGATGCTGGACGAATATGCGGCAGACCATTGCATTACGATTGATACCAAGTATTTGGCAAAAGAGATAAGTGACTACACCAATGGATATCCTTATCTGGTGAGCAGAATGTGTCAAATAATCGATGAAAAGCTTGTCCCTTCCAAATTTCAGAATCAATCTGAGGCCTGGACAAGAAATGGAATAGATGAGGCTGTTAAAATAATTGTTAATGACAACAATACTTTATTTGAATCCCTTATTGGAAAACTTACTAACTATCCAAATCTAAGAGCAGTTTTAAAGAGTATTTTGATAGAAGGAGTTAGCATTCCATTTAACAATTACCAGGAAGAGCTAGCTCAGATGCTGATGTATGGATTTATTGAGAACAGAAATGGCCTTGTTGTAATCGCTAATAGGATATATGAGACATTTTTGTATAATCTTTTCCTGTCTGATGAAATCATGAATAATAATGTTTTTGTTAAGGAAAGCGGATTAGCTAAGAATATCTTTATTACAGATGGCAAGCTTAACATGAAACTTATTCTGGAGCATTTTATTTCATCTTATACCGAAATTTGTGGCCCATTGGTGGACAAGTTTTTGGAAAAAGATGGACGTGAATTGTTCCTATTGTATTTAAAACCGATTATAAATGGGACAGGTAATTACTACATAGAGGCACAGACAAGAAATCAGACCAGAACTGATGTGATCATAGACTATCTGGGAGTCAGATATATTATAGAAATGAAGATATGGCACGGAGATAGCTACAATAAGCGCGGTGAAGAGCAGCTGTGTGATTACTTGGATTACTTCGGTCTAAATACAGGGTATATGCTGAGTTTCAATTTTAATAAGAAAAAGAAAACAGGAGTCAATCGAATTACTGTGGGAAATAAGGTACTCTTTGAGGCGGTGATTTAGTACTATTTTTTGAAATGGCATTAGATAAATCGGAGGACACCTAATGCACAGAACATACGAGAATGTGGACATAGTAGTATTTTGGAATTCCGACAAGTGCTTTCATGCAAAACGCTGCGTAAACGGAAGTCCCAAGACCTTCTGCCCAGGACAGAAGCCCTGGATCAAGCTTGACAGGGCGGAGACAAAAGAGATATGGCAGGCAATCATTCAATGTCCATCCGGGGCTCTGACATGTCTGTACAGGCATGATATAGATGTCTCAATCGACCCAGAGAACTTCCGCAGTGTAGCGACTTACAAGGGAAAAGAGATAGGTGAGTGCGACTATCAGGTTGCAGAAAGCGGATATAACATATACCACACCGCGGTTTCACCAGACCACCAGGGAAAGGGTATAGCAAAGCGCCTTGTGTATAAGGTACTGGAGCAGGCAGAGCGGGACTGTGTAAATGTTACGGCCACTTGCTCATATGCAAGGAAAGTGATGGAAGAGTGACTTTAGGCGTCGTATCATAAAAAATAACTCAGATCGGAATTATTAGCATGAATGAATCCCAGTATCTATCCAGAATCGCAACTCTTGAGAATGAAATCGAGTACTTGCATGGCCTGCTTGATGCGGCAGGCATAGCCTATAGGCGTGAAGCAAAAGACATAGAAGACCTTTCTCCAGACAAGAATATCTTATTTGATTCAGATCAAGGAGCTAGGATAAAGCCTTTAGAAATAACAAAGCAACGCATCAAGTTTTTTCGTAATCTCTTTAATGGACGAAATGATGTTTACAGCCTCCGATCTGGAAAGCCCAATAAGAAAACGGGAAAACATGACTATTATACTCAGTGCTGGAATTTCTGGAAGGATGGATTGTGCCCCAAAAGGAATGGTGCAAAGGTAACCTGCGGAGGGTGCAGGAATCAGAATTATAAAGAATTAAATGATGAAATCGTTTATGAACATATGATGGGAAATAAAGCGGATGCCTCGGATGTACTTGGTATCTTCCCGTTATTGCCAGATGAAACAATTAATTTTCTGGTATTTGATTTTGACTGCCATGATGAAGGTATATGCGGTGATGACGGTGCTAATCCTGATGCTGTCTGGATGCAAGAAGTGAATGCATTCAGACAGATATGTGAAGATAATGATATTCCCGTTCTTGTAGAGCGCTCAAGATCTGGTAATGGTGCTCACGTCTGGATGTTCTTTGAAAAACCAATCCTTGCAATTACTGCAAGAAGATTTGGCTCTGCTCTGCTTACCAAAGGAGCAGAATCTGTCAATATGAAGACCTTTAGTTATTATGACAGGATGCTTCCTGCTCAAGACCATATTCCCATTAATTCAAAAACAGGTAAGCCTGGATTAGGCAACCTCATAGCCCTTCCGTTGCAAGGACTTGCGTTGAAATCAGGCAACAGTGCATTTATTGATAAGAACTGGAATGCTTATCATGACCAGTTAGAATGTCTGAAAAGCGTCAAGAGAATATCTGAAACTTTCATAGAAGATAAGATTAAAGAATGGTGTAAAGAGGGTATATTAGGTGCATTATGCGATGAATTTGACAGTGACGAAAATGATGATACAAAACTAAAGCCATGGGAAAAAAGACATATCTTTTTCTCTAAAAGACAATAGGCGTGAAGGAACACATGTAGATGTCACTTTTAAAGGCAAACTTTATGAAGAACAGATGAGAGCAGCAAAAGATATACTTGAGCATGATAACGGAGTTCTTGCCGCCACAACATCTTTTGGAAAAACTGTTGTTGGTGCATACATGATAGCCCAAAGAAAAACTAACACTTTAATCCTTGTTCATAATACGGAGATACAGAAAAACTGGGTAGAAGACTTAGAGAAATTCTTGGATATAAATGCGGAGCTACCAGAATATAAAACCCAAACAGGAAGAATCAGAAAAAGAAAAAGTTTGATAGGCAAACTATATGCAGGGCATAATTCAATGACCGGCATTGTCGATGTTGCGATCTTTTCATCTTTGGGTAAAGGCGATGATATTGATCCGATCATTGAAAAATACGGAATGGTGATTATGGATGAGTGCCATCATGGAGCTGCACAGACTGTAGAAGATGTAATAGGAACTGCGAAAGCAAGATATGTATATGGATTGACAGCGACTCCAAAAAGAGAAGATGGCCTTGAAAAGAAGGTATTCATGCAATTTGGACCTATTAGATTCAGATATACTGCTAAGGAACGTGCACAGAAACAAGGGTTATGCAAGATATAATTAAACTATTTTATAAAAGTTTTATGAGGAATTTGATCTTGTGTTTAATTATATGTTTAAGCAGATTGTAATACAGTAACTCCACACACAACCCACAGAAAGGAGCACCTCATATGGATACCAAGACTATGTACAAGTTATCTTACGGACTATTTGTTTGCACCGCAGTTTCAGGTGATAAGAAAAATGGCTGCATCATCAACACCGCCATCCAGGTGGCATCAGACCCTAACCGCATATCTATCGCCGTCAACAAGGCTAACCTTACTCATGACATGGTAAAAGAGACAAGAAAGTGCAATGTCTCTGTCCTCAGCACCGAAGCTAAGTTTCAGCTCTTCAAGCACTTCGGCTTCCAGACTGGCAAGACCGTAGATAAGTTTGCTCCCGACGCTCTCGATGCCTTGGCAAAAGAAATATCGGCAGGCGCCAGTGCATCTAACATCTACGAAACTGCTGATAATGGCATCCCATATATCACAGCAGGCACCAATGCCTACTTCTCCCTGAAGGTAGAGCAGGAAGTAGACCTTGGCTCACATACCCTCTTCATCTGCGAACCAACAGAAATGGTGGTCCTCTCAGATTCTCCATCCTGCACTTATGCATATTATCAGGATGAGATCAAGCCAAAGCCACAACCAGTAGATCCATCCGCAGTGCCTAAGGGCGAAACAGTATGGAAATGCAGAATCTGCGGCTATGAGTATGTGGGCGAGGAAATGCCAGATGACTTTATCTGCCCGATCTGTAAGCATGGAAAAGAAGATTTTGAGAAGATAGTTAGGTAGTCGGAGCCCTTACGTGCATATACAGGCACCAATGTTTCTTTTGAGATTACTATATTACTAGAAAGGCAACAACCGCGAGAGTTTCGTGTTTGTTGCCTTTATTTATTGAATGATATTGAATAAAACGTACTTGGTGCTATAATAAAATTACCTGATAGGTAATTTGAAAGGAGGACGTTATGTGGAAATAATATATAGTGACTCAAAAGTTGAAAGTCAGTGTACAAGCATAAAGGATGCACAGAAATTATTTGGAGGCAATAAGGCTTTAGCGTTAAGTTTGCACGCAAGGATTGCCGCGCTTAGTAGTGCAGAAATAATAAAGGATATTATAGTGCAACCTCAATTTAGATTTCATGAATTGCACGATAAGGGCAAAAATAAATATAAAGGGTATTTTGCAATAGATGTAAAAACTAAGAAGGAGCCTTGGAGAATTATACTAAGGCCGCTTGATGAAAATAAAGAACCATTTGATCCGTGTAATATTGATGAGATTGCAGGAACTGTTGAAATTATTGAGATTAAGAAAGTGAGTAATCATTATGAGTGAGTATATTGAATATAAAGATAAAGTTGCATTTCACCCAGGATATTACATAAAGGAATTAGTTGAAACAAGTGGCCTTACGCAGGAAGACTTTGCCAAAAGACTTGATACTACACCAAAGAATTTGAGCATTCTTATTCGCGGAGAACAGAGATTGTCAAATGATATTGCAATGAAGTTATCAAGGCTTACTGGTACGACCATTGGATATTGGCTCAATCTTCAAAAAGGATATGACGCTTTAGTAGCGGAGTTCGAATCAGATAAAGAATTAGAAAATGAAAAGAAGGTTTTCGAATATCTAGATTATAAGTATTTCAGAACTAATTATGGGCTTCAGGATCATCCTAGGAAAAAGGAAGCGCAAATTGCAGAGACAAGAGGATTTCTGAAAGTTTCATCACTAACAGTCCTAAAAAAAGAAGATATGGCTGCAAACTTTAGAAGTAAGCTTGAAATGAATGAGGCAAGTATAGTAAAGGCGAATGCTATGGTTCAGATAGCTACAAATAAAGCCCTGGAAGCAGAAGCTCCTAGATTTGATAAAAAGAAATTTGAAGAAGCAGTTTGTTATGCGCTGACTCAGACAACTAATCACAAGGAATTTCTTAAAAGAATAAAAAAAGCTTTTTACGATGCGGGAGTTATATTTGTGGTATTGCCTAATATGGCAGGTTCAAATACAAATGGCGCCACAAAGAAGGTTGGAAATAATATTATGCTCATGGTCAATGATAGAAGATTATATGCAGATACTTTTTGGTTTACATTGTTTCATGAAATAGGACATATCATGAATGGAGATTTTGGCATATCTTTTGAAATGGAGAAAGGAGAGATAGAAGAAAAAGCTAATACATATGCGCAGAACATGCTGATTGATCCAACAGATTATAAAGAATTTTTGAGACAGAGAAGATTTGATGCTGAATCTATAAAACAATTTGCGGACAGAATAGGTAGAGACCCAGGTATTGTATTAGGAAGGCTACTAAATGATAAAAAGGTAGGATATACAGATAGGACATTAAATGTGCTTAGACACAAATATAAATTTGTTACCGGACGAGTATAGTATAAACGGTAATAGTACCAATGCTAATACCGATACTAATACAGTTGCTTACGCAGAAAGGGACTGGAGCAATGAGCAAAAAATATATAGAACGAATTCATAATATAATACTGAGAATGCCAAGCTTTCTGGAAAAGGTCGTCGCTGCCATCCTCCTGATAGGCGTTGCCTATAGCTGCCTGCAGCTGGCAATACATGTGGCTTCTCTTACGGAGCTGGCCTTTGATGACTACATAGAGGACATTCTGGTCACAGCCTTTAACGCAGTCATTGTCATAGAGTTCATCAGAATGCTGATCAAGCACTCTATGAATACCATAGTGGAAGTACTGATATTCGCTCTTGCCAGAGGCCTTGTAGTTGAGCATGAGGCTCCACTGGAAATACTGATCAGGATCGTCTGCATTACAATCCTCTTGGCCTGCCGTAAATTCTTGTTTTATGAAAAAGACTTTGAAGAAGAGGTGTGAGGAATAATTTCTATATTGTTGAGATGGACCCAAATGTTTATGCAGTAGAAGTGAATTGTGGTAATCAGTATATACTTGCACGATGCAATATTATAGGTGATAAGATTATTATAAATACCAGTGATATTTGAAAAAACACCACATAAATCTGTTACAATGGTTATACACGAATCATTTACTGATTAATATGAAGTGGTTTATTAGTTGCCAACTGACAGTGATACAGGCAGTACAAAGAACGTAAATGATATTATTAAAGAATTACGTAAGGATTGGTATTGCCACGATTTAAAATAGGTAACTCTGTTCAGGAAAAGATAGAAATTGATGTGAATTAATTGATTTGATGACGTAGTCAGACTGTGAGTTACAAAATGGAGTCATGAAAATGATAGAAAAGAACGATATTATATTTAAGCTTCAGGATTATAGATATCTCGAATGGAATGATCGTACACGTACGTCCCAAGGTACACCTGGAAGTTTTCTTAAAACGTATGTGGGTACGGGGATTAATCGGACTTATTATAAGTTATCCAATTCGGACTATCGAGGCATAATTGGTCACGAATCTGTGAATGAACTTATAGCATCGAGGTTACTGGACGTGTTGGGAATAAATCATGTGTCTTATCGATTGATACATGCATTGGTTAATATTGATGATAATGAATATGAAACATGGATGTGTTCATCTAAAAACTTTCGGAAAAATAGCCAGGAGAAAATGGCCTTTGACGCATATTTTGAGCTGATGCGTCAGGGGAAAGAAATGCCTATTGATTTTTGCAAAAAAAGGGGATGGGATGAGCAGATTTATAAGATGATGGTTTTTGATTATCTTATATGTAATCGTGATAGGCATGGAGCAAATATTGAATTGATTCAAAATGAGGATGGGACAATACAGCTAGCACCGTTATTTGATCATGGAGTTTCTTTGTTATTTTCGTGTTACGACAATGAAGAAATGGCTTCTGAGTATGATGTAATGAAAGATAGGATGTGTAACAATTATTTTTTTACACGTTCGCTGGAGGAAAACCTTAATTATATTCCTAAAGATATTAAACTAAATTCTCTTTCTCAGGATGATTATGGCTATATTATGAGAGGTATTGATGAAATCTTGCCTTCTGTATATGGAAAAAAGATATGGGGAATGATAACAAAGAGGTGGCAGAGATATGAAGAAATACAGAATAGCAAATAAACGTTCGCAGAATACAGCGGTGGCTACATTGCAATATGATGAAAGAAAACGTGAGTTTCGTATATTTATACCACAGGGGCAAGATTTAAAGAAACTTCCAATGATGTTAAGGGCTAGTGCGAGCAAGGGGGAGTACACAATGAGCCCTCAAAATAGCATGGTCTGGGTACGAAACCGAATTGTTCCTAGTGAAAGGCAAAACATAGGTTTGTTTTTAAAATCATATGGTTTGAATAATTATAGAGAAGATTTGATTTTAGAAAAAACAAATGGAGAATCTATACAGGATAATTTTGTTGTGGTTCGTGAACAATAGGATTTTGAAATTATTTGGCCCTATGTCAATAAAAAGTACAAATTAAAATGAGAGGTTTACCTGCTTATGCAGCAGGTGTAACCATAACCCTCTCATATAGTTCTTCAAATTCATTAGGAGACATATAGTCACAGTGGCTGTGGATCCTAACGGTGCTATAAAAGGTTTCGATATACTCGAATACAAGCCTATATGCGTGCTTGTAGTTGATAATAGAAAAGCGGTTAAGCCACTCCCTTTTAATCAAGGAATGGAAGGATTCTATGCAGGCATTATCGTATGGATAACCGCTATGGGAATAGCTACGCTGCATCTTTTCAGTTGCCTCACGCCAAGCGCTTGACCACATTGGTGACAGGCACTACTGTGTGGAAAAGATGAGGACTCTTGATTTTGAGGATGGAATGATATATCTGAAGGAAGCCATAATTGTGAATTATGGGTAAGTGGAATTAACTTAAAGTGCAATATATTGCTGAGGTGTAATGAGAGTACAGCCTTGGCGGTATATTGCATTTTTATTTACGAACTTGAAAGTGTATCGCTGTAGCGATATAGATGCCTTGGGTGTTAACTATCTCTGTAGAGATACAATGAACATGATAAGACGTAGGAAAACTTTGGGATGCACTATGGAAGAGTTATTGATGGGCGAAATGGGTGAAAAAGCGCATTGACGCTGGATTTTCCAATTGCTAGAATGTAGTAAATCAGTATTTAAGGTGGTTAGCACAAAAACTAAAAATAAAAATGTGAAAAAGGGGTATGGGGGATATGGATGCAGCTAAAAGGGCACAGCTCAAACAATACTATAATGAGCATGTGGCAACTCATTCGGAGCGAGAAGCAGAAGACAAAGACGCGGTAAATGCATTAAATTCTGACCTTTCATTTGGAGGACGGATATATTCAGATTTTAAGGCAAATGACAAATGGCCTAATCATGATGGCTTTTTTGAATTTGTGCCGGAACCAGACGTTTCTAGAATTCCTGAGCAGATATTCGATGTTCAGATAAAAGGTACCCGTAATTATAGGGAAAGTGGCGGCGTAATATCTTATAGTCTAACCAGTCTGGCATTTCCAGCTTTTATAGGATATAAGGTGACGTCGAATCCTGGAATATTGTTTATAGTTCTGTTTTCGCCAGATCGACGCTCGCATCGACTTTTTTGGAAGCATGTTTCTCCTGAATTTATAAATGATATAGATTTTTCAAAAGAAAGTGCGACTATTCATTTATTTCCTCAGGATGAGATTAAAACCGATTACGCAGGAATGGAGAAGCTTTGGAGCAAGCTCTCTGAGATTGCGGATAATCATTTGTTCCTAAACAATCTTGATAGTAGCAAGATAACTGAGGAAGAGGCTTTAGATATAATAAATGAAACATGTAATGATCTATCTCAGATAATAAACGAAGTTAAAGGGAATGTTAAACTCAGAGATAGTTGCTCAAAAAAAATGGTTAGGAATTTATATTCATTGTGTTATGCAACCCTAGTCATGAATGCAATAAAATTAGGATATACAGATGTTAGCCAGCAGCTAGCATGGAGAATAGCTCAGTATGACCCGGAAACAAGGTATCTTTACGATTTTCTGAAAGGACTTAAGTATATTGGAATTCGAATTCCCAGAGCCGGACAGTCAGAAAGACTTATGCTCAAATACTATAGCTACCTTTGGAAGATTAGGAAGTTCCTCAAAGAAAAATGTGGGTTAAGTGTACTAGGGAACTTGGAGGATTTTCCTACAGACACGGATACATTGAATGAACAATATTATACTGCAGTTGCGGATATTATAGAAAAAGCTGACACGACAAAAAGAGTTGTGGCTGCTCCTAGATATTATATTCAGAATAAAATGGAAAAAAAGATCGGCAGCGAATTGTACTATGAATTAACTCTTCAGCTTGCAGGAATGTATGCTACGAAATATAACAGAATTACTGTGTTTAGCAAAATTGATATAGATACAGATTATTCTATACAGATAAGTTATATAGAAAGAGATCTAACTCTTTTAGGTGTAAATAGTAAGATAAAGGTGCTGAATAACTGGAAAATATCCATCGCACCTACTTGCTTGAATAGGATTGCGAAGATGGTAAAAGTGCCTTCGGCAATCAGTAGAAAATACGGTGAATATGACAGCCTTATGGACTACTTGACAGGAACTAGTGCCAATTTGCTTGATATTATCAATTCTTCCGATGAGGATTTCGCAAAAATATATGACTATATTTATAAGTCTGCTAAGACGCATATATTTGGAGATGTTCTCATAAAATTGCGCCGTGACTATTCTTTCCAGGCTTCCCCTGTTAAAAATGGAAAGCATACAGTAAGGTTTGCTCTTTTGTCCATGAAAGAAGAAATCCTCGAAAGCATCATGCCACGAGATAATTATTATTGGATGTATGATGAGCCTCATATTTGCTCAAAATGTAAACCTTTTGAATATAATCCGCTTGTTTCCAATCTTACTGGAACTAAGTCAACCAAGAACTATGTAGAGGCTGTATCTGAAGTGGTTAATAATAAAACAAAAGTTGACTGTGTTAAGCCATATTCCACGATGGAAACTCTCACAGAAGAAACAGGGGAACTCTATTTTGATATAGATAAAATTGGTGGTGCAGAAGCTATCATAAATTACAATGATAGCTTGGATTTATGGGAAAAAGCCAACGGGTATAAAATAAATATGGATCCAAGCACCAATCTGGCAGTTATAGATTCATACGAAAGAGACACTGTCAATATTCTAGGCAATTTACTTGGTAGATCCAGGTCTGGAAATATCGAAAGACTTCGATTGAATGAAAATTATATTAGAAGCAAAAAGGCTGAAATCACTGATATTAACAAAGAAATAGCTCTTAAATATGCTTTTGTATATTCAGGAATAATGCTTATATATGGCGCTGCAGGCACAGGGAAAACTACACTCCTTGAATATTTATCAGATATGATGAGAGGATCATCGCAGCTTTTCCTGACTAAGACCCATACTGCATTACAAAATTTAAAGAGACGCATTGGTTATCATAGTAATGTTGAGTATTCTACAATTGATAGTGTGGCAAAATCTAGCATATACGTTAATTCAGAGATTGTGTTTATAGATGAGTGCAGCACAATTGATAACAGAACTATGATTGGGGCAATAGGCAAAATGTATAACGCCAAGATGATTGTTATGTCGGGGGACATCTACCAGATAGAATCAATTGATTTTGGAAACTGGTTTTACTATGCAAAAGATATTATCAGAGCCGAAGGCGCCAATGTCGAATTACTAAATAACTGGCGTACAGATAGCCCACTATTGAAGGCATTGTGGGATGAAGTAAGAAACAAGAAGCCAACTATAGAAGAAAAATTGTCTATGGATGGTGATTATTCTGAAGAATTGGGAGAAGCAATTTTTAAGCCAATTGATGAAGATGAAGTGGTGTTGTGCCTGAACTACGACGGAGTATTTGGTCTCAACAATATAAACAGATACTTTCAAAATGCCAATACAAGTGGAAGGGAATATACTTGGGATGATTGGATTTTTAAAACCGGTGACAAGATATTATTCCTGGACACAAAGCGATTTGAGCTACTGTACAATAACCTAAAAGGCAAAATCGTTGATATTGACAAGGAAGACGAAAAGATTACATTTACCATTGAAGTGGAGGCCTTTTTTACATCAGAACAATGTGCTGAAGAGGGTATTGAATTAGTAAGTATTACTCCTAATGGCAAATCAGTGATTCGTTTTGATGTAATTGCTTGGGATGATGAGCTGACGGATGAAGAAAAGAAAAAGACAGTTATTCCATTCCAGATAGCTTATGCGGTATCTATCCACAAGGCACAGGGACTTGAATATAATTCTGTAAAGGTTATTATTCCTTCCAACAATGCTGAAAAGATAACCCATTCTATCTTTTACACTGCAATAACAAGGGCCAAAAAGAGCTTGAAAATTTACTGGAGCTCAGAGACCATGAGGGATGTAATCAAGTCATTTACCCAAGAACAGGTAGAACAGATAACACTTCCAATCATAGAGAGTAAGCTGGGAATAACTAGTACGACAGCGGTTAATGAAGCAGTATAATTTTTTAGGAGGATAACACCATGGCAGTGCAGCAACTGTGGCCATATCGTAGTGGGAAAAGAAGCTCCTGAGGTGTGCCCAGTTTGCAACCATCCACAGGCATACTTCCAGCTTAAGGCTGAGAATTATTGAGAGTGAACGAAAAAAGAATTATCGTTCATAAGAGTGAACGAAAAGTGAACGCAAAATCTTGCGTTCACTTCAGACCGAAGACAAAGTGGCTTTGAGAACAGCGCTCTCAAAGCCACTTTATCTTCGGTCTGACCACCGGCTAAGCCGGTGGTTCTGATTATTTAGTGGTCAAATGTAGCTAGAAATCCAGTTAAAAAGCCAGATTATTTCTTTTTTATAATTTTGAAATAAATATTCAATTTTTTGATTGACAATTGATATTTTATTGTGCGATTCTTACTGTAGACACGGTGATTTTACGTAGTTTTACGAGCTATTAATTGATCACGGAGAGCTTTTGGGACAAAAAATGATGACAAGGAGAGAAAAGCTATGATGTTAAAAGTGGAAAATGAAGAAATGGAGTACTATATCGAACCATATGAAACTGAAGGCAGTGGCATGCGTGAGACAGGAGTAGGTCCAAAAGCAATTACTCAGGATCTTATAGACAATGTTGGTAAAACTATCGGGAATATTTATGAGGGCATAAAGAGCCAAGTAAGCGAAATATCCAGCACTGCCGACGAAATTGAAATTGAATGCGGTATCAGCCTTAACACTGAAGGCAAAATTGTAGTGATCTCAGGAAAAGTCGAAGGTAATTTTAGGGTGAAGATGAAATGGGTAAACAAGAAATGAGTGATCAATACTATGAACGGTTAAAGAAATGTGGCTGTAAGATAAGCATAGATAAAAATGATGTTGGAACAGGGTGGATTTGTGCTGATAACTTGGCACTTACAGCTGGTCACCTTTTTGGCGATATTGATGAGCACAGCAAGATCACACTAGATTCTTGCGGTGTTTCTTCTGATGCACATATTATTTCCAGACATCATGACGACAAGCATGACTATGCGCTGCTGGCCATAGATAAGAAATTTTCAACCTATATGCCAATTCTCTTTGAAAAGCCAAGTGACATCAATTCCCTTAGTAATGTTGCTACTTATTGCTTTAGTAGTACCGTGAATCATGAGATGGTAAACGCTAGTGGCAAAATTAATGGCGAGACAAGTGAAACAAAGTACTTGAAGATCTTGTCTAAAGAAATTGGGGATAATGGAAATAGTGGAGCGCCTATTTATTCTTTAGATAAGCAGGCTATTTGTGGTATTCAATCACTTGCTGCTAGTAGTAAGTATTCTGCGGAAAGCAACACATCTTTGGCTTTTCCAACGTGGGAAATCTGTGACTGTGACAAGGAAAAGATTATGGCAGCCTCAGTAGGAGAACTTCCACAGAAGGCGTTTGAGTTGTCTGAGCCCTTTATAAAGGAAAGCTCATATAAGCTTTTGTCTGTAAAAAGCGGAAAGAAATTCAGAGCTTATACTGATGCACTTAATTCGGATGAGGGCTTAGTTAAGAATATTTCTGACCTGTTCTTGTCATGCAGCAGATGCATGGAGTATGAATCCGTAGTAAAAAAGCATAAAGCTGATTTAGGAAGCGCAACACTACTGGAATGGGTTAGTAAGAGAATTGAAGGAAGAGGTACTACCGGAGATGGCAAGCATATTCTTAACGTGGTTGGAACATGCGGTTCAGGAAAAACAACATTTCTAGGAATAGAGTATTTCTATCTTCTAAATAAATTTGTTACAGGTAAGTCTCTTTATGTTCCTTTTTATTTCAATATAGAAGACTTGCTAAGAAGAGATGAGCTGGAATTTTCTATTGAGAATGTAGAACCATCAACCATTCAGGAGAGTATTCTTAAATATTTTGATGATTTCATGGAAAAGTCCAGAGAAGTTTTGGGTGAGTATTCCCATGGAAAAAAGATTAATGCAGTCTACATTTTAGATGGCTTTGATGACGGCAACTTCCTGTCAGATGATGTTTATATAGACGGGGATATTTTTGAGCATGCCCAGAATATCTCGGAGAAGGACGATAGGATAATAACTGCTGTTAATACATATAACTATATCCAGTATTCAAAAAAATGGGATAAGTACTCAGGATGCGTAATCTATATCAACGAGGTAAATGTTATTTATGACGGTATAAGAGCGCGCCGTTTTAATAGGTTTATAGAGTCCTATTTAGCATTGAATAAGATTCGCGATGAAAGAAAGATCAGCAAAGTAAAGGACATAATCAGAAAGTACAAAAAATCACAGATAAGCCTGAATTTTATGTACAAGAATTATGAGTCTATCTCTGAAATGGCGGCGAATCCTTCATTGGGGGCCGAAGTTATCAAATATTATCGTAATATCATGAAAGATGATATTGAAAGACAGTTTGGCAAGAATTATGGCAACTTCATAAATCAAGCGGCATATTTCTGGTATTTCTATGGGGAAAAATATGACAAACTTAATGAACTAAGCGATGATAATAAGATTTCGTATGCTACATTTTGCAAGATTAAGAGTAAGCCTGAATTGTGCAAATATTTGATTTCACAATATTATGTGCAAGAGGTAATTAATTACAAACAATTAGCATCCTCAGGTGTAGAAATAGCACAAAACTCAATTTTGCGAATGTTCATTTCAAGAGATATTTCCACTATGATCAGGCGCGAACTTCAGAACAAGCCGGAGGCAATCAATGCGCTTTCTATTGGTCTGGATAAAGTCCCTCCTCAGATGAAATCAATGCTTATCTACATTTATGCAAGACAAGATAATACAAATAGTAATGCAATAATAGATAAGCTCCTGAAAGAGGATACTGATTCCAATGAGATGTTGTACTATGTAGAAAGATCCAAGCATTTAGCAGAGATTTTTTCTGCCAGAGATCTTTCTGCCTGCGAAAAATACCTGATCATGCTGATTGGTGACTCTAAAAAAAGAGCGTTTAACAGAGCGTTCCAGCTAGCTTATTATGGGGATAGGAACCATGATTTCGGGTTGGGACTTACAAATGTTGATGCTTTTATTGATGACATTCATGCCGGACTTGATTTTAACAATTTCTTTTGCGCTGTCTCAAGTAAGATTCATTTGAGTATAGCCAGCAAAAAGAGATATAAACTCCTAGAATATGATCTATTTATGCTGTGTGACTTCATATATTCCAGGTTGCTTCAAGTGAAGATAGATAATCCTGAGATTGATGAAAAATCCTTTTTTTACAACAAGAGGTATAATTCTAAAACTGCAAAAGATGCCCATGAGGTATTAGAGGAATCAATTAATCTAATTCATAATTATTTGGAAGAAAAAGATGCATTGACTGATTCGTATCTAAGGGAAGAAAGCATCTTAGTTGTCTATTTCAAAGAAATGGAGGCCTTGTTTACAGAAGTTAAAAAGTATTTGGATGCTAATCCAGGAGAAGATATAGAAAAGCCACTGATATATAGCGCGCAAATTTTCCAAGAAGTTCGTGGAATTATTGATATACCTATTCTCGGGTGGAATATTAATAATAAAAAGGGGCCTATATCTGAAAAGAAACGTAAAGCAATGCTGAAAGAAGATGATCACAAGGAAACTTATGGACAGAGGATTCTCGAAGCGTCATATATTGCGTTGCTCTATCTTCCAGAGAATCTGGAAAAAGAGGAATACTGCAGATACTCAGGTACATATGATAAGAACCTGATAATCAGACTTATCATGACAGTTGAAATAGGCAAAACAAAAACAATGGACTATACCTTGTATTGTGAAGAAAACAGAGAATTAGCTCAGGAAGCAAGGGATGAGCGAACAAGGATTTGTTTGATGGCTATGTTAAATGATATGACTGATTTTGGTCGTCTTGGTGAAACGCTAAGGCCTGTAAAGTCTATATACTCCACATACGATGACATTAACATAGCTTTAGCAAGGGACATCTTACTTATTCAATCGGAATGCAAATTCAACCGTTTAGAAGAACAAGGTGCACTGAAATTCAATGAACCAAGAAGAGCTGACTTCATAAATGATTTTAAAGAGTATACCCCATTAGGGCGTAGTATTAAGAAGAGCTTGCTGGCTTATTAGGAAATTAAATAATCATAATTATTTACGAAGTGAACGAAAAGTGAACGCAAATTTTTGCGTTCACTTTTCGTTCACTTCATGCTATAATATGCCCAAGAAAGAAGGGCCTACTATGAGAGAATCCAAGAGTATTGAGTTTAAACTTAAAATTTCAGATACATTTTTAAAGACTGTAAGTGCATATGCAAATTATGGAACTGGAAAGATTTTATTTGGCATAGATGACGATGGAAATACAATAGGAATCAGTAATCCTAAGAAAAGGTGCCTTGATATAGAAAGTAAAATAAATGACAACATAAAACCTAAACCAGATTATTCCATTGAAGTTGATGAAAAGAAGCAGATTATTGAATTAACTGTCTACGAAGGGACATACAAGCCATATTATTACGATTCAAAGGCTTATAAAAGGAATGATACTTCCACAGTTGAGATGGACAGATTAGAACTTAGTAGATTGATTCTTGAAGGGGATAATTTGTCTTATGAGGAATTAAAGGCTAAAAATCAGAGCCTATCTTTTAATGTTTTAGAAAAGCTATTAAAAGAAGAACTAGGAGTAAAGGAAATATCAAAAGATATTCTTACAACTTTAGAACTATATTCTAAGGAATCAGGTTTTAATAAGGCAGCAGAATTATTGGCTGATGAAAACAGCTTTCCTGGTGTGAACGTAGTTAGATTTGGGGATTCTATCAATGTGATTATGGATCGCGAAGCCTATGATAATGAGTCTATACTGGCTCAGTATTTTGATGCTATTGATATGTTCAAGAAATACTATCAATACGAAGAAATCACTGGCAGTACCAGAGATGCCAAAGAATTGATTCCAGAGGCAGCATTTCGTGAGGCTATTGCTAACGCGTTAGCACACAGAACATGGGATGTAGACGCTGCTATAACAGTATATATGTTTAAGGACAAAATAGAGATTACTTCGCCAGGGGGACTTCCCAAAGGAATAACACTTGAGGAATATCTGAATGGAGGAATATCTATTCCTAGGAATCGAATTATATGCAATGTGTTTTTAAGACTTAAAATGATTGAACGTTTTGGTACCGGTATTAGAAGAATTGGCGAAACATACAGGGACTACGTTATGAAACCTCAGTATATTGTAACAGATAATATGATCAAGGTTATCCTACCAGTTCTTACAAAATCAGAAGAAGTTCTTGGAGACACTGAAAAACTAATATTGAAAATTCTTAAGGAAAACGGCCCCAAAAGTCTTTCAAGCACAACGATTGCCCAAAAAGCTGAACTTGGGAAAACCAGGATTGTCGCGTTATTAAACAAGATGAATCAAGATGGTTACATTCAGAAAACTGGTGTGGGCAGAGGAACAGGGTATAGAGCTCTATAAAATCTATTTTAGATAGATTGCAAAGATATAAATTTTCACGAGGCACCACTGTGTTATTTCCTTAAAAAGAATTTTGGGTTGGGGCATGCGTGTATTTATTCCCTGACGCCTTATGTGAGGATACTTCTTGGGAAGTGATTTTTGTTTTTGAGGATTTTTCATGTTTGTTGTTACGAGTATAGCTTTGTGGCTGTTTGCAGCCAGGCTATCAAACAGATTTAAAGAGAATATTGTGGATACAGCACCAGTGGCAGCAGGGATTCTAATAATGATCCTGTATGTGCTGGCCATGTTTCGGGGCATGAAGTGGATTGGAGTTATCTCGGCTGTTTATATAGCTTTCGAGGTTGTCTATTCATTTCGTACATCTACTATTAAGGATGTGGTAAAGCCGCTGTTGTCACCAATCCCAATTACTTTCTGGCTTGTGGTGGCTTTCGTTGCCTTTATGACAAGAAGCGAGATGTTCACCTGGTGGGATGACATTAACTTTTGGTCTTCTGATGCTAAAGAGATGTTCTTTATAAATGGATTTCCTGGAAAATACGGAAATGTTTCACCGGAGTTTGGAGATTATCCTCCGGTGACCACCATATGGAAGTGGATATTTTTGCAGATTAGTAGCATGCAGTATCGTGAGAGTTTGCAGTTCGCAGGGTATTTTGCGCTGAATGCTATGTTTCTTATGCCATTGGCGGGGATTGAAAGTGTGCATGGAAGCTCAATTAAATCAGGTGAAGCCATGGACAAGACTTCTGTAATTGGTGCCAAAACTTGCTTTATTCAGATTGTATGGTATATTATCGTATTACTTCTTCCAGGAGTTTTTAGTGGAATCATATTCTACGGAACACCTGCAGATATTACTATGGCGATTATCTATGGTGCGTTGCTCCTTGCAATTGTGGACTATGAGAAGGACGCAAGTGATGTCTTCTACTTCGGCCGCATTGCTGTATTTACAACTCTTCTTTTACTTACCAAGTCTGTAGGTATTGAGTGGGCTATTTTTGCCCTGATCTTTTATGTGCTCTTTGGTAAAAAAGGAAAAGGTATCTGGGCATCCATCGCAGTATCTGGTGGATTCTATGCTAGCTGGCTTATCTTTTGCCTGATAAATAGGAGAGTTGCTAAGCTGACAGGTGCCGGGATCAAGATGGCAAAGTCCGGCTATCATCTGCCTGAGAACACAGCGGAAAAGATGATGTACTTCATACAGGGCTTTTGGACTATGCCTATGCATGCAGATCACAACTGGACTTTGGATATTTCCACCGGTGTGGCTGTTGTGCTGATTTTTGCTGTGGCTCTTTTCCTGGTTAGGAATAAGAAGCTGAACCTGTATCTTTTATTTACCTTCGTTGTGACCTATGGAGTGATTTTCCTTGCCCATGTTTCTATTTTCCAGACTGAGGAGCAGTATCTGGATGCTTTTGCCATGGCCAATTCCTTGGGAAGGTATGGAAGTCCCTTTACGCTGGGAACGTCGGTGCTCCTGATAGGGATGTACGTGCGAGGCAGAACTGGATCAGTTTGTGTAGAGTCTGTTGAAGGCAATGAGCATGGAGCTAAGGCTCCCAAGATTCGAGGCCTTGCACCACTTGCCATTGCTGCAGTAGCCATACTTTTGACTGCGGATTATGTGGGCGATTATAATTATTTGTATGGGTACAGAAATACCCTTTCGGAAGATGAAGCTGCCTATGAGGACATGGTGGGAGATGAGGGAAGAGAAATCCTTGAAGCTCTGTCAAATCCCGAGCTTATAGGCAAAAGAGTTCTTGTAATCCAGGATGGCCGTGAGTACCACTGGGTTCATGATGCGTACATTAGTAAGGAACTTAGCCCGGTGGCGGCAGTGTACGACGTTGTTCTTAATGAAGACTCGGCGGAAGTTATCGCTGACAGGATCAAAAAGAGCCACGCAAGCTACGTTTATGTGGTTCTTTTTGAGGATTTTGATCCGGGGAACTTAGTTCTTTTGCTGGATGAGGGAGAAATATATGAGCCTGGCGCGGTTTATCGGGTTAAGGCTCTTGGCGATGATATAAAACTTGAGATGGTTAGGTGACGATGGTAAGGACTGCACTTGTGATTCCGTCTTATGAGCCTGATGAAAAACTCATAGGACTTCTTGAAAAAGTTAATGAAGCGGGGCTTTCTCCGGTTGTCGTGGTAAATGACGGTTCCGTGGGAAAAGAGTACGACGATATATTTGAAAAAGCCCGTAATCTCGGCGCTATTGTCCTGTGGCATGCGGTGAACATGGGTAAAGGCAGAGCGCTAAAGACTGCCTTTAACTATTGCCTCAATGAGTTCGAAGATTTAGTTGGCGTTGTGACGGCAGATTCTGATGGCCAGCACAGCGTAGCAGATATAAAAAGATGTATAAAGGCCCTGGAGGATGAAAAAAATGCTCTTATTTTGGGATGCCGCAATTTCGATGGTGAGAATGTCCCTTCCAGATCTGAGTTTGGCAATAAGACCACATCCCGGGTTATGAAGGTCCTTACAGGAATTGGTGTAAGTGACACCCAGACAGGCCTGCGAGGAATCCCAAAAGAGTTTATGAAATATCTTTTGACGGAAAAGGGAGAGAGGTTCGAGTTTGAGACTAACATGCTCCTGGCCACCAAGGAACTGGGGATTAAGATTGTGGAGGTGCCCATCGAGACTATTTATCTTGAGGGAAACAAAACCAGCCACTTTAACCCAATAAGAGATTCATTTAGGATTTATGTGGTGTTCCTGAAGTTTATCTTTTCATCCCTTTCATCAAGCGTGGTGGATGCGTGCTTTTTCATGCTGTTTTGCCACATGACAAGAGGACTGGCCCTACCTATGGGCTATATTATGCTGTCAACTATCCTTGCGAGGGTAATTTCTGCGACCTACAACTTTCTAGTTAATTACAAGATTGTGTTTAAGGGTAAGGGCAGCAAGTTAAGAGCAGCTCTCGGGTACTGTGTTTTAGCTATTGTGATCATGCTTCTTAGCGGAACGTTGGTTACAGTACTTCATGGAATGATGCCCTTTTTACCAGAGATTGTAGTGAAGATCGTTGTTGATACTGTGCTTTTCTTTGTAAGCTTCTGGGTGCAGAGGGAAGTAATATACGCAGGCAAGAATAAACGAAACTAAAGTGTACCACATTGGTGACAGGCACCAATGGTAGGATGTATAATGAAGGTAGGAAAAGGGGAAGTGTTTTGAACGGAAGGGTGATAATTATGGCAGAGAATGTACGTAAGGTTGGAAAATATAAAGTAAAAGTAATCACGGGAGAGAATACTTCGGCTGAAGCTATTAGTAAGAGAGATAAAGAAATGGATAATAGGGCAGTTGAAGCAGTAAAATCAGCCATTAAAAAAGCTAAAATATGTCGTAAACCTATTGCAGGATATGATCTCCAAACAAAGCAGGCCTATGTGAAGCATGCTAATGGGGTGAAGACATATGTCAACTAAAAAACCTATGATTTTGGTGTTGGCAGGCCCCAACGGATCAGGAAAAAGTACTATTACTAGCTATTTTGAAATTGTGGGTGAGTATACTAACGCTGATGATGTAGTTGCGTCTACTGGCATGGATAACTTGCAGGCAGCAAAATTCGTTGATGATAAAAGATATGAATCTCTTTCGCAGAAAAAAGATTTTACTTTTGAGACAGTGCTTTCCTCAGATTACAAGTTGAATATTCTTCGAAAAGCAAAGGAAGAAGGTTATTTTATTAAGTGCGTGTTCGTGCTCACTGAGCACGATACTATAAATCTATTAAAAATATCAAAGAGCTCATGAAAATATGCGATATATTGCATGTATATGACAATACAGTCGAGCCTGTGAGAATAATAAGAAAACATAAAAATGATGTTTCTATTTTCCCTAACGAGCTATGGGATGTGGAAAAAATATTAGGTCTGATGACATAAGCGGATGCGGTGTGGTTCTCCACACCGCTTTTTTACCCTTGCTCTGCCGTAGTTATGATATCTACCAAGTAATAGGAGTCAACCTCAAGCCGCTTCGCGGTGTGCAAAGCACAAGGTTGACTCCTATTACCTGGTAGATGATTGGTAATCAAGCAGAGCAAGTGAGGAATGTGAAGATTCTGGAGTGTAGAGAGGTGTGGTATAATGTTCACAGAATTTTCACGGTGACAGGCAGTGCGTCCCTTATTCGTATTATAGAGCTTTTGGATGCATCCAAAAGCTCTTTTTAAGTATGCTAGAAAAGCTTTCAAACAAAAAAGTTGTTTTAAATCATTTGATATTGTAAAATAATCTCAGAAGGGAGATAAAACTTATGAAAATTTTAAAGGTAATCGCTTCTGGATTTAAAAACTGTGCAGATAATTTTGAAATCAGCTACATTCCTACAGCAAGGAAAACAGCAGAAGATAAAGAGTATGAATTGCAGGAGATAGCAGATGGACTCTTTGTTTTTTCTACAATAGGAGTTGTGGGCAAAAACGCTTCTGGTAAAACTTCTGTGTTAGACCTTCTCAGCGTGTGCTATGACATACTAGGAACATTTCGCGTAAACAAGAAGGAATACAGTTTAGATGGCGTAAAGCTAACCATATATTTTTATCATGAAGGTAAAATCTACAAATATCAGACCAAGTTAAAAGAAGATGAAATAAGTGATAAAGTTCTGTTTGCTGATCAGAAGATCACATACAAGAAATACTATAAAACAAACGTAAATAGCATATTTGATGAAGAAGGCTACGAAGAGTATCCGCTAGATGGAGAACTTCCTGAGGATACATCCAGCGTATTTTTTGTGATGAAAAAACTCAGTAGAAGAGCTTTTTACTATGGCAGCTTTGACCTTGGATATGGCATTTATAAAGCTGCATTCATGGCGCAGAGAATAATAGATATGCCAGATAGAGTGCTCATGAACATCATCCGAATCTTTGATGAGAACATTACTAGCCTTAAGATGGTAGATGATAGTAATTTCAAACTCACATCATGCGGCAAGACTGAGATTCTGTCAGATAAAGAGCTATATTCAAGATTATCAAATGGTACAACCAAGGGACTACTGCTCTATACATTAGTCGTGCTGACTCTGCTCGAAGGCGATGACCTCATCATTGATGAAGTAGAGAATCATTTCCATAAGACACTAGTTGAGAACATCATAAGTCTTTACAAGGATAAGAGCGTAAATAAATACAATTCAACCCTTGTATTTTCAACTCATTATTGTGAGTTATTGGATCTCTTTGGCAGACAGGACAATATCTACATCACCAAGGCAGATAAAAAGGTCAATATCCACAACATGTACAAAGACTATGATGTAAGAGCGGAACTCTTAAAGAGTAAGCAGTTCTATAATAACGTTTTCGAGACAGCGGTAAATTACGAAGCTCTGATGTCATTGAAGAAGGAGCTTAAATGAAAAGACTGCTAGTAATGTGTGAAGGCTCGAATGAAAAGAAGGTAATGGATATTCTTTTGGAACATGGCTGCCTTACTTTTTCAGAAGATAATCTGCTAGGATTAAGCATTTTTCACGCTAGACAGATAAAGAATAACGCTCAGGTCAAACTGGGACTTAACATGTTTCCTGGAGAAGTGGAAGTGCTACGCATTGGCGATAAGCAGAATGAGAAGTTAGATATTCCAAAAGATTATAAAACAAAGATAACTAAAGTGGATAAGTATTGCACTAAACCTGAGCTCGAAATGTTGTTGATTATAGCTGAGGGTAAGCTAAAGGATTACGAAAAGGTAAAGTCCAAAGTAAGTCCAAAAGAGTATGCCAAAGCTAATATCAAGTTAGGTAAACAGGCTTACGACAATAGCACTCAGTTCTATGAGGATTACTTTGGAGATAATGTTGAGGTGCTTGTAGATGCAATAAAACAGTATCAGAAGCTTAGGGGTAAGGCTCATGGGAAGGATGAGCTGTGCTTGGCGGAGTTATTGCGCTACTAACAGAATACTATCTTTGAAAACGCGATGTCTTTGGAAGATGCGCAATTATATTAGACGGAGGAGATTATGGACGTAGAGATATCTTCGGTAAATAGTGTTTCACAGTATATTGAACAAGTGGTATCAGTTGAGGAAGCATTAGAAAATGATAGACCACTATGCAAGAAGGAACTATTGTTTAGAGGGCAAGGATCAACTGCTTATAAACTTCTTCCATCGATAGGAAGAAATAGGAAAAGTTCAATAGATATATCTATTTTGAATTTGGAGAAATATTTGGTAGAAATGGCTCGCTACAGGCTACCAGAACTATTTAATAGGACGATGAAACCCTTAGAAAAGTTATCTCTGCTACAACAATATGGAATTAGCACAAGATTATTGGATATTACAAGCAATTCATGGGTAACCTGACTGCATTTGAGTTTTACCCATGCGAAATAAGCATCAACCTTTTCTTTTAGAACTAGTTGACGTTGCTTTTTGCGTTTTGAGGTAGATAGGTCATCAAAGTTGTTATCCAGATGCAATATCTCAGTTAGCATGGCATATGCTTCTGCAGCTATGGAGCCTTTTGCTGCTATGGCACCCACAGACTTGATGAATTCTGTATAATGTCGTCTGAAGTGAATCTTATTTCGGCTCTGAGAAAAGATTCACAAAGATTTACTTTGTACTTTCTCCCGATAATGGGAGCGAGTGAGTATATCCCACATCTTAAATCAGCGCGACCGCAAACTGCATATACTGCTGGGAAGTAACTAAAATCGGCATCCTTAAGCATGACGCACCGCCTTAATAACCTTGGAGAGCAGAAATTCAGAGGAGTTGTCATTAATCTCAATTGAAATGTCGTCGATTGTTATGAGAAGAAGTAGCCATGGTTATATCAGTTGCACAACTTGTACAACACGGTTGAGAGATGGGCGATGCTAAAGGAACAATCTCTGGTAGCTGTGATTCAACAAATTGATTTTTGAGTTTACGCTTCCAGTAGAAAAAACTTGTCCTTTGACACCTGATGCTGTTCACGCCAGGCTTTAGTAGTTAGAAAAACTTGAGTGTTGTTCACGTATAAGGTCAGCCCATTTATTGAAGGTTGTCGTGTGGACGATTTTCGAAGTGGTCATGAGATAACTTCCATAAAAATGATTTGGGAAATCATCACATAATTATGGTATCATGAACACATACGTGCGTTTGAGGACTTACAGATATAGCATCCCCCAGCCTCCATCAAGGCCAAGCCTCCTTCGTCGGTGCTGCGCAGCCTTGACAGAGGCTGTGTGATGCTATAATGGGTAATCAACCCGATGTAAGGCGGCGTGCGCCGCGCTACATCGGGCATATCAATATTATAGGTGAATTCATATTTGCAGGGCGTTCTCAAAGATAACAAAGATAGCAAGCAAGCACCAATCATAATGGACAGCCCTATAATATGATTACAATATGTTACCTTCTCCATCTCAAGTATATGCTATAATATAAGCGGTTATGCGTTAGCATAACCGCTTGATTTTTTTCCGTTCCCAAGAACCTCCCGTGAAACCTGTTAAGGTGAAGCAAATCGCAAAACCAATAAGCAACAATCACTACCCTATACCAAGGATAACAACACATGTCAAAACGACTCCTCATCATAAATTCTGTCCTGGGCTTTGGTTCCACAGGCAATATAGTCCTGAACATTGCCAGAGAGTACCAGCAAAACGGATACAAAGTAAAAGCAGCATATGGCAGGAACTTCAAAGTCTCCAAAGACAAGTTGCCTGATATACAGAAATATGGAATACGCATCGGCAATAATATCGATGTCTATTCCCACCTCATATACTCAAGACTTACAGATAAGCATGGCCTTGCATCAAAGGCAGCCACGAAGAAGTTCCTAAAGTGGGCAGATGAATATGATCCAGATATCCTATGGCTTCACAATATACATGGCTACTACATAAACTACGAACTCCTATTTGCATGGATCAAGTCACGGCCTCAAATGCAGGTTAAGTGGACCCTTCACGACTGCTGGGTATTTACAGGCCATTGTTCTCACTTTACATATGTAGGATGTGATAAATGGAAGTCAGGTTGCAATAATTGTCCTCAGTTAGACCAGTACCCAAAGGCTATTACAGACAATAGCGCAGACAATTATAGCCGCAAGAAAAAGGCCTTCACCGGAGTACCAAATCTGACTATAGTTACCCCTTCCAATTGGTTAAAAGAAAAAGTGAAACAGAGCTTTCTCTCAGAATACCCGGTAGAAGTTCATTACAATACAATAAACACAGAAATCTTCAAACCTACCCCAAGCACCTTCAAGCAAGGCCATGGAATTCAGGATAAAAAGATGATCCTAGGCGTTGCAAGTATATGGAATGAGCGCAAGGGGCTTAATGATTTTATTGAGCTGTCAAGGCTTCTGGAAGAGAATACCGAAATGCATGGACATAATAAGATTGTTCTAGTGGGACTGTCTGACTCACAGATAAAAGACCTGTCGAAGAAAGCACCAAGTATTCTTGCCCTTCCAAGAACAAGCAGTGCAAAAGAACTTGCGGAGATTTATACGGCAGCAGATGTATTTGTGAATCCAAGTTATGAAGAAACATTTGGACTTACTACAGCAGAAGCTCAGGCTTGTGGGACATACTCAATAGTTTACAAAGACACTGCATGCGAAGAGATACTGGATTATAATAAAGGAATAACTGTTGACTATGGACCTAAAAACATATTAGTCTCTTTAAAGAATGTTTAATATATAATCTCTTAGTAATCTCTATATACGCCACTTCTTTTTGGGGAGGTTTTTATGTCAAATATAGAAATACGAAAGGCTGTTTTCAACTTTATATATTTAGAGGCTTTGGATGATGCAACAAGGCGTACTGAGGCAGCAAGTTTGAAGCATAGTATTGAAGGCATGGAATCTGTAAGAGAGATTGTTAAAGAGTATGCGGAAAGTGTTGTCCATGGTGATAATCCGTGCTTTTATTATTATGAGCAAAAAATAGAAGATGTGCTTTATGAGCAAGAAAAATATAGAAAATTCACATTTGGTAATATTCAAAAACTTATCAATATGACAATGAAATACCTATATATTCAATATTATGACACAGACATTTACAAGAATTTTACTTGTTGTAATGTGCCTCTTGATTCTGGAATGCGTGATCTGATAAGAAAAGACTATGGGGTAAAAACCATTAGTTGGGAGTGTGCTTGGAGCAAGATTACTAGGGAATCTACTGATAGGAAATATAGCTTAGATAATTACATAAATTTCCAGGATGCTGTGGTAGCAATAGTAAAAAATGATTCGAGATACAGAATTCCATTAGAGTTTGACTATTATAATCACAATCGAATGGAAAAATCTTTGTTGATAGAAAATAAGTAAAGGAAACTATTTATGCGTTTTATTATATGTTCCACAATGCTTCACCCTGATGTTGAGCAGATTCTTCCTGGAGCATCTCCGGCAGCTGGGAAATACATAAGAAACCTCGAACATGTACTAACTAATTTGGGCCATGAAATAGTAGAGATGTCATATGTGGCTATACCTGGTGCTAAAGAAGCATATACACAGTTAGAGTTAAACGATAATGACATTATATATAAAGACAAGACAATTATTTGGTCAGTATTACGATATCAGAAAAAGATATTAAAGGAAGTTCATAAGGATGATATAGTTATATTCTATAACGTTGTTTACTATGATCTAGGTCTTATTTCGAAGCTAAACAAAAGGGGTATCAAATCACTTTTGATTCTTGCGGATCACACAGGTGATATGAAGGAAAATGGCAACTTCATTCGTGGAATGATAGCAAAGGCAATATCCAAGGACTACAAGAAGTTTAAATATGTCATAGCGCTTTCTGAACGAGCAAGAAGGTTCTTGGCGCAAGATGCGCATATAGAAATTATGGAAGGCGGCATCAATCTAGATAGTTTTAAGGAGTTTGCACCTCCAAGTGATGAAGGTATAACTAGATATATGTACGCTGGAACTCTAACAGATGTTACAGGCGTAGATATCTTGCTAGAAGCCATAGCCATGAATCATGATAAAGGTAGCGTATTTTATATTTCTGGAAAGGGGCCATTGGAAGAAAAGGTTAAAGAAGCGGCATCTAGAGATACTCGTATTAAATACATTGGTTTTCTTCCGGATGACGAATATTATCAACTGATGCAAAAGATGAACATATTAGTAAACCCGAGAAATATGGATTTGGAGCAGAATCAGAACAATTTTCCGTCGAAGGTTTTGGAATATCTAGCGGCGGGTAGAATGGTTATATCTACGAAATTTGCTGGTTGGGAGAAATTTACAGACTGTTTTGAGTTCTGTGATAGTAGTGCTGTATTGCTGGCAGATGCTATACTTAAGGCAAAAGAAAAATCTACGAAACACAAAAATGAATTGTTCAGTCACAATCGGAAGAGGGCTGAGGAATTTAGCTGGGATAATCAAGCAAGGAAAATAATTGATTTAGTAGAGATGAAATAGTACATTTTACATTTCTACTACAGCTTGTATCATTTCTAATTTGCACCGCAGATAATATAATTATATAATAAAGCGACGCTGTGCGTCGCTTTATTAACATTTTGATAGTTGGAAATTTAAGAAGAGAATATATATGAAAATTGCTCTATATACAAATATATTAAGTCCATACAGAAAACATTTTTTTGATCTTTTATTCGATGAGTGCCGTAAAAGAAATATAGATTTCAAAGTATTTGTTATGGCACCAACAGAGCCAGACAGGCAATGGACTTATGATGAATACAAAGCGTCATACACAGAACTGTTGGAAGGAAGAACACTTGTAATAAAACATGCCTATATTCACTTTAATAAAAACTTAATTAGTGTTATCAAGGATTATAATCCAGATGTTATGATTTGTTCTGGTAGTTATCTTTGCCCAGGGATATGGACAGTAGCTAAAAAGAGAAAGAAATTAGGCTATAAATGTTATTTTTGGAGTGAATCCCATATCAATCAGAAGCGAGACAATAATAAATTAGTAAGTCTATTTTTGGAATATCTAAGAAGCAATATCTATAAGAAATTTGATGCATTTCTTTATGCCGGTGAATTGTCTTATGATTTCATCAAGAAATATGCAGGTGACAAGGCTGAAGGCATATTTGTCCCCAATCTGATTGACGAAAAGAAGTTTGTAAAGGCACAGAATAAACCTCAATCAGAAAGAGAGGCTATCAGAGAAAAGTACAAGCTTCCATTGGATAAACGGCTTATGATCATGCCAGCGCGTCTAAGTAAGGTGAAAGGGATAGATGCTTTTTTGGATATATTATTAAAATGTCCAAGCAAAAATAATGTTCATATAGCTATTGCTGGAGAAGGTGAACTCAGAGAAGAACTTGAGAAGAGGATTCAAAAAGAGAATCTTCCAGTCTCGCTTCTTGGTTATAAAAATGAAGACGAAATGATAGATCTATATGCAGCCAGTGATATATTCTTACTCCCTTCATTTTCTGATCCAAATCCTCTTTCATGTATTGAAGCTCTTTGGTGCGGCTTGCCTTTGTTTATATCAGATAAAGTTGGAAATTGTAGAGAAGTATTAGAAAATGGAATAAATGGATATGTATTTTCGTATGATAATCAAGCAGAAGCAATAGATAAGCTTAATATAATAATATCAACGAATGAAGAATGGATTAATACTGCCTCAAAACGATCGATGTACAAGGCGGATTTAGTTTATAATTCTGAAAAAAATGTAAAAAGAATTATAGAAGAACTGATGAATGGTAAATAACAAGAAAAGATATGTGCTATCACATATGGGGTATGAAATTGACATAACATCAGAAATGGTTTAAAAATAACCGCTATTATGTCAACTATTAAGCGGTGGTAAATGAAAAAATCTATTAATTGTTGATACTGGAAATATGTGAGAATGCAGGACAATTATTGATCATAAAATCGTTGGTATTTGTTGGAATGAATTCATTTTTATTTTTCCCTATAACAAACTATATGCCAGAGGCATTTAGAGTTGTTTTCAACAATGATAGTAATGCTGTAAAAATACTTGCCTATGTAGCGGCGTTTGCGATAGCTAGCTGTTTGGCTTCTACAAAAAGATTATTAAAATATTAAAGCAGTGTAGAATTAGAAAATAAGAATTAGGTAATTAAAAAGCTAATAGTATTCGAAATGGTTTTAACCCAAAAAAGAAAGGTAAGTATGATTTTTAGTTTACTAAATGTCATGCAGGTGCGTAATGAAGATAGGAGTTTTTTTGCCAGATGAGAATCCCGTACTTGGGGGAACGTCTACTATGCTTAGTGCGATTCTTTCTGAGATAGAGGAATCGAATTATTTATGCGATATATGCGTAATCTATAGAGGTGGATTATTTGATAAGCTGAAAAGCAAAAAGAATAATATAGAGTATATTAATATCAATAGATTTAAATTAACCATCTTTTTGAAATATTGGATAATACAGATGACCTATCATTTTAAAGATTTTAAAGAACGACTTTGGATGAGGGTTCCAACAAAGAGCATGGCGTCATATTTTGATATGCTTGCCAAAAAAGAAGGGATTAGTCTTTTTTGGTTTACAATGCCGGTATGTGAGATATTATCAACACCATACATTTTTACCGTATGGGATCTTGGCCATAGAACACTGCCAATGTTCCCTGAAATGACAAATTCAACGTTTGAGTGGGATAGCAGAGAAAAAATGTATCAGCGTATGCTGCCGCGTGCATCTTATATCATAACGGGCAATAATAGTGGAAAAAATGAAATAGTAGAAAACTATAATATACCAGCAGATAGAATACATACAATAGAGTTTATGGTTCCTAGCCTTTTTAGGGGTGACGCTATTAAGCCAACGGTTAATCTTCCAGAATTGTTTTTTTATTATCCAGCACAATTTTGGGCGCATAAGAATCACACTCTAATTTTGGAAGCATTAAAGAAGTTAAAAGACGATTATGCTATCACGGCGAATGTCGTTTTTACTGGACACGATTATGGAACAAAGGGATATATCGAGAATAAAGCTAGAAAGCTGGAAGTGGATAAGCAGGTTTATATTCTAGGCTTTTTGGAGCTTGGTGAAGTTAAATATCTTTATCAGAACGCACGTGCTTTAGTGTACCCATCTTTGCTTGGCCCCAATAATTTGCCACCATTAGAAGCGATTGCTTTGGGATGCCCAGTGCTGATTTCAGACTTAGTAGGTCATAAAGAGCAGCTGGGTGATGCTGCTATATTTTTTGATCGATATAGCGCAGATGATCTTGCACAAGCAATGAAAAATATTCTTGATGATAGTAACAGATTGATGCTCCTGGATAAAGCAAAGGATTATATTGAAAAGAAAAAGAATTATAGCTATACTAACGAAGTTATAAAAATAATTCAGGATTTTGAAACCAATATGAAACGGTGGAAGGAAGTATGATATATGCCAATATTAGAAATAAAGGATAACGACAAAGTACTAGCAATAGTAATAACCCATGATTTTAATGAAGAAGGAATAAAATTCTGTACTCCTAATGACTATTCTCAGCAATTAGCATATATGCATCATCCGAAAGGACACATTATAGCGCCTCATGTTCATAATCCTGTGAAAAGAGAGGTGTTATATACAAAAGAAACGCTAGTTATAAAAAGTGGTTTACTTCGTTGTGATTTCTACAGAAATAATCATGAATATGTCAGTTCTATAGAGCTTAATGCAGGAGATGTAATTCTGCTAGTGGATGGCGGTCATGGTTTTGAATGTTTAGAAGAAACAGAAATGTATGAAATAAAGCAAGGACCGTACACGGGGGATCAAGATAAAACTAGATTTGAGCCAATTAGGTAGTAGAAAGGATAATAATGGAAAAGAAGACTATTCATGTATGTACTCCTGCGTTAGATGGAAATGAAGAAAAATATGTTATGGATGCAGTTAGTACTGGTTGGATTTCTAGCAGCGGAAGCTACGTTAATAGATTTGAAGAAGCGTTTTCAAAATATTGTGAAACTGAACATGGCATTGCTGTAACTAATGGTACTGTTGCTATTCATTTGGCATTAACTGCTTTGGGAATAGGGAAAGGTGACAAGGTTATTATCCCTTCATTTACTATGATTGCGACAGCATTTGCAGTATGTTACACTGGCGCAATGCCTGTTTTTGTAGATGCTGACAAAGAAACATGGAATATAGATGTAAAAAAAATAGAAGAAAAAATTGATGAACATACCAAAGCGATTATTCCTGTTCATATTTTTGGCAATCCATGTGATATGGATGAAATTAATGCTTTGGCAAAAAAATATGGGATATATGTTATCGAAGATGCAGCAGAAGCTCATGGGGCTATTTACAAAGGCAGAAAAGTTGGTAGCTTATCTGACGTTGCAGCGTTTAGCTTCTTTGCTAACAAGAACATTACTACTGGTGAAGGCGGTATGTGTGTAACCAACAATACACAGATTGCTGAACAGTGCAGATACTATAAAAATATGTGCTTTCCACTCGTGGGTCCGCGAAATTATATGCATGATAATATTGGCTTTAACTATAGGATGAGCAATTTGCATGCAGCATTAGGGTTGGCGCAGGTTGAAAGAGCTGACGATTATCGTGCAAAGAGAATTTATAATCACGATTTATATTTAAAAGAATTATCTGATGTCCCAGGAATTGTTTTCCAAAAGGATGAGAAAGATTCTGTTAATGTAAATTGGATGAACACAATAGTAATTGATCCTAAAAAATTTGGAGCTAACAGAGATGAAGTTATACAGCGCCTAAAAGACAATGGTGTTGAAACCAGGCTTTTGTTCAATAGTATGAGCAAACAGAAGGCGCTAAAAGATTATGGGTGTGATTGCTCTGGTGAATATCCTGTAACTGATTGGCTTGCAGACAATGGCTTTTATATGCCAAGTGGTTCTGATCTTTCTGAAGAAGATATTCACTACGTTTGCCAGCTAATAAAGGATTTGCATATAAAAAAGGTGGGATAAAATGAAAACATTTGATGATTATGCATATTATTACAATGCATTTTATGGAGATAAAGATTACAGTAGCGAAGCAGACGTTGTTACAGGATTTATTAATAAATATAGACCATCTGTAAAGAGTATATTAGACATGGGATGCGGCACGGGACGCCATGATTTTGAGCTTGCCAAAAGAGGCTACGAAGCATCTGGTATAGATCTTTCTGAAAATATGATTCAGATTGCAAATGCTAATAGGCATGCAAATACGAACTTTAGTGTTGCTGATGTTAGGTCATATAGAGGAGACACTTTATTTGATGCTGCAATTTCTATGTTTCATGTAATGTCGTACCAGACAACAGACGATGACCTTATAAAAGCATTTGAGACTGCTAAGACCAATCTTAAGGCTAATGGATTATTCATTTTCGATGCGTGGTATGGACCAGGTGTCCTAACAGATAAACCAGCTGTTAGGGTTAAAAAGGTGGAAGATGATAATAATTTGATTATTAGAACTGCTACGCCAGAATTTCACGTAGATAGGAATATCGTTGATGTCAACTATGACGTTTATGTAATAAACAAGCGTACCAATGAGGCAAAAGAAATCAAAGAAACTCACAGTATGCGGTACCTTTTCCGCCCAGAGGTCGAAAGGATGCTTTCAAGTGTTGGGTTTAAGCTGTTGGAGTGTTCTGACTGCAACACTCTGAAAAACACTTCTTTTGACAGTTGGACAGCGTATTTTGTTGCTGCATTATAAAAATGGTCGAAAAGAGATTCTGTAAATGATAAAGATAAGTGTAGTTATTCCAACCAGGAATAGGGCATCTGACTTGAGTGAGTTATTATCCTCAATTCCAAATCATACTTTGTCGCAAAATAATTATGAAATAATTGTTTTTGATAATGGATCTTCTGATAATACAGCTGAAATATGTTCAAAGTATAGCAAAAAGATAAAGAACTTCAGATATACATATTGTGAAGATCCTGGTCTTCACATTGGAAGAAATTGGGGACTAGAGCATTCTAGTTCTGATGTAATTGTCTATGCTGATGATGATATTATCCCATCCGGAACTTGGCTCGAAGGAGTTTTGTTAGCATTTGAAGATCCTAAAGTAATGATAGCTGGTGGAAATAATGCCCCCCCCTTTTTACTAGGTAGAAAGCCCGAATGGTTTGATGATTTCATTTATTATGATGATGATAAAAACATTAAAATTCTTTCCCTCTTTGGTTGCATACAATTCAATTATGAAGATATTACAGAGATTAATACATTCTATGTCATGGGATGTAACTATGCCATAAGAAAGACATTATTAAAAGAATGCCATGGTTTTCATCCAGATGGGATGCCGGATGATTTGCTGTGTTATCGCGGTGATGGAGAATCATATGTAAGCAAATATGTTTTGGATAACGGATATAAAGCCGTCTATGTTCCAAGCGCAAGTGTTAAACATAAAATTGGCAATAGTAGGCTTACCTTGGGATACGTAAAAAGAATAGCTTTTAGGTGCGGCATATCAGATGCATACTCTGACCTCCGAAATAATAGAAAGGCAGTCAAGTTGTTGTACTCTGTGCTCACAAGAAAAATCAAACATTTTGGGAGAAAGAATATTACAGCAAAAGAACTCTATGAAGCTGAGTATACGCGAGGATTATTATTTTTAATATCAAAATACTTTATGAATCGCAATTGTAGAAAATGGATATATCAGACTGATTATTTAGGGGATAAGGGGAAAATACTTGGCACGTTTTAGGCTAACGTTCTCAAAAGCTAGCGTTCAATCTGTACAAAAGATGATAATAAAAATCAAATTATTAAGGAGAGATAAGTGTTATGAATAACGAAATATACAATGAAGAATTTCATATCGGTAGAGATAAGATGACAAGGCATTCAGCTAATAAAATTCTTCAAATCTTAGATGATATAACTCCAATTAGTTCCTGTGTTGATGTCGGAGGGGGAATAGGAGTATGGATTGATGAGTTTATGAAGCTAAATAACTGTCCTAAAGACTGTCTTGCTAATTGCGTAGATGGAAGCTATGTTACAGAGAACATCCTAGTAATAGATAAGGATAGGTTTATTCCTCGTGATTTGGAACAGCGATTAAAATTGGATAACAGATATGATTTAGCGATTTCTTTAGAAGTTGCTGAGCATTTACCTGAATCAAGAGCGCGCTCATTTGTTGAAGATTTGATTTCTTTGAGTGATTGTGTTCTGTTTTCTGCGGCCACTATAGGTCAAACAGGAGTGGGTCATATAAATGAACAATATATGAAATATTGGGTTGATTTATTTGAACAGTCTGGGTTTCAGCCCTTTGACGTCGTTCGCCCAATGATTCAAGAAGATGACAACATACCTTGGTGGTATAAACAGAATATAATGGTATTTGTAAACAAAGAACGGAACGATTTAATAAATTGTTTTATGAATGTACATACACCTCCACTGACTCACATGGTATGGAATGAGATTTTTACGACCACTTGTTTTAGGGAACCTGTAAAAGGAATAAATAATAAGCTAAGAAAAATATGGGAAATAATAAAAGAGTAGGTAGTTCTTTTATTATTTCCATGGAATATTAAGCAGACGTTTTAGACAATTACCCCCCCAAAAAAAAATTCCGAAACACATAAAATGAGGTATTTATTTCGACCAGAAGTGGAAAGAATGCTATCGAGTGTTGGCTTTAAGCTGCTAGAATGTGTGGATTGCAACACACAAAAAGAAACAACTTTTGATAGTTGGACAGCGTATTTTGTTGCTTCATTATGATGTTTATATAGGGGTAAATATACTTGATTAAATTTAAGGACATAATAAATGAAAAAGGTAAGTGTTGTTATTCCAACGAGAAATCGAGCAGCTGATTTAGATGAATTATTATCAGCCATTGTAGGTCAAACTTTATCACAGGACAACTATGAAGTTATTGTGTTTGATAATGGCTCTTCTGATAATACAGCAGATGTATGTACAGAGTTTGCAACAAAAATAAAAAACTTTGTTTATGAATATGATGAGAATATTGGCTTACATGTAGGAAGAAATTGGGGATATCAGCATTCCTCTTCAGAAATCATAGTATACGCAGATGATGATATTATTCCGTGTTCAACTTGGCTAGAAGGAATGGTTGAAGCATTTGAAGATGATACAGTTATGCTTGTGGGTGGAAATAATGAGCCTTTATTCTTGAAACAAGAACCAGAATGGTTAAATGAATTTGTTCAGTTTAGTGATGGAAAGAAAACGAAAATCATTTCACTTTTGAGCTGTGTTATATTTGATTACGATTGTATTTCAAGAGTTTCACCATATTATATTATGGGATGTAATTTTGGTGTGAGGAAGGCGTTACTGACAGAGTGCAAAGGTTTTCACCCAGATGGAGTTCCTGATAACCTGTTAAGATATAGGGGGGATGGAGAAAGTTATGTTTGTGGTTATGCATTACAGCATAATTATAAGGCAGTAATAAGTCCTAAATGTAGAGTAAAGCATAAAGTTGGAGAAAATAGAACTGAAGTTAAATATGTTGAAAAGATAGCGTATAGATGTGGTATATCAGATGCATATACACTTCTTCGAAAGCCTAGAGGATGGTGCGAACTATTTTTAGTTATTGTAAAATGCATAGTTAAAAATCAAGTTCAAAAAAAAGGTATGCGTCGAAAATATAATTGGGCTTATTTGCATGGTCTAATTTATTTATTTGCAAATTATTTATACAGACATGATTGTAGAGAATGGATTCATCAAGAGCATTATTTAGGAAAATATGGATTTATTCGTGCATAGAGAGGTTAATAGCATAATATGGAAATGGTCGAAGAAACGATACCAGTACTAATAACAACTTGTAATAGGTATCAGCATTTGGCAAAATGCCTAGAGGCATTAGGAACTTGCAAATATGCGGATAAGACAAAGGTTTATATTGCCGTAGACTATCCGCCTAGTCAGGATTACATAGTTGGATATAATAAAACACGCGAATTATTAGACGAACTAGTCAATAATAACCCATTTTTTGAAATGATAGTTATATATAGGTCAACCAATTTAGGCCCCAATAATAATGCGCAGCAATTGATAGAATATGCTGAAAAAAAGTACAAAGCATTTATAAGAATGGAAGATGATATTGTAGTAGCACCAGCTTTTTTAGATTATTGCTATTCATTAGTAGGAGATGCTGGGAATAATATATTTGCAGTTTGTGGCTATGTGAGTAAGAATCTACCTGTTGAGAAAATAGAATCTAACTTTCTTATGAGAGGTTGCAATACATGGGGGACTGTTTACTTTACAGAGAAAATGAGAGACATAGAACGTTGGAGAAGCAGTGACAAAGTTATTAAATTTTGCTTGAATCCTATGAAAATGCTTAAGCTAAGGTTTTATAGTATTGGTGCGTTTAACATAATAGTCATGGGAATGCTAGTAGGAAAAACCAAGACATTGTTCGACAATGGAATAATTCCAGCTTTAACTGATGTTATTATATGTATGTACATGATAGAGATGAATTATTATGCAATTTGTCCAGCCCAAAACCTAGTAGAGAATATTGGTTTGGATGGAAGTGGACAGAATTCAAGAGTAGGCGACGAAACCAATTTTATACGTGATTATTCAAAGGACTACAAATTTACTAATGTTTCCAAAAGAGTGTTGCGGAGCAAAGGAGATAAAAATGTTCATGATTTTATATTCAATAAAATAGTTTGTTTAAATTATTTTCGATGGTTGCTTTTATCGAGAAAATTTAAAGTTTGATTACAACATAGTTTGATTTTTGGGAGGTGTTCATTTGGGAGAAAAAAAGGCTTACAGTTTTGCACAGATATGTATTAGACGAATGAGATTTTTTGGGGGGCGTATAAAAGGAGAGAGATCATTATATGTATATAAATTTTTGAATCAGATAAAATTCGAGATAGAACATTTTGAATCTTTTTTTGACTCTGATTTAGATTTTTCTAAATACTCAAAAGTACTCCCGAGAGTAGTGGTTAGTGTTGGAAATTATTGTACTTTGAGATGTAAAGAATGTTCTCAACTTATCCCTTATGCAAGGGAACATTATTATGAAGAAAAAGAAGTATTAGCTCAAAACATAAATAATTTTTTATCTGATATAGATATGTGTGTATGCGTTGATATTGTTGGCGGGGAACCGCTTTTATATAGTGATTTGACTTTTATTTTGGATATTTTGATATCGAGCGATAAGGTTGCAATGATAGAGATAACGACTAATGGAACAATCTTTCCTAGTGATGAACTGTTAAATTTTGTTTCAAATAAAGGACAATCAAAAGTTTTGTTTAAGTTTAGTGATTATGGCAGAATTGCTAAGAGAGATGAAATAATTGCTGTACTTGAAGAAAATAAGATAAAATATGAAAAAATATCAATGCCAATATGGTATGGATTTGGAAATTCAGATGTTAAGAATAACAACAGAAGTGAAAAAGAATTGTCTTATCAATATTACATGTGTATGGATAATGTTGCATGCAAAATGATTGCGAAAGGGAAAATTTATACCTGCGGAAGAGCTTCTGGGTTAGAAGACTATGGACTATTGACAAAGAAAAATGATGATTGGCTTGATTTGAACAAACCGTTGGATTATACAACCATAAGAAATTTTTATTGTGATAAGAGATATTCATCTATATGTAACTTTTGTGGTGATTATTCTACAGATAATATGAAAATAGTTTCTGTTGCGGAGCAACTAGAATAATAGACTGTAATTGATAGGCAGGCGAGAGTACTGAATGATAAAGAAACGGATGAGATTATATTATATCAAGTGCCATTTGAATGGCACTTGATAATAAAGGCTAATCGTCATCCAAAATATGTTTTGTTTTCCATATGGTATTTCATATCAGTAAGCATATCAATGTAGTTATACTTAGGTTTATAACCTAGTTCATTTACGGCAGGAGTTATGTCCATAATGTATTGTGGAGCGTTCGGCAAGTCTGGACGCTCTTTTACTATGGATTTCATATTATTAGGAGAAAAAACATCTATAATTCCTTTAATCTGATCTTCTAAGCTGGTGCCGATACCTGTTCCCACATTATAATATCCATTGTTGTTTGTGGATATAAGAGCCAAATACAACATTTGGCAGAAATCTTTTACATATACCATGTCCTTTTTGCGTGTTTTATCACCCCAGATTTCAATTGTTCCACCTGACATGGCTTTGTCTATAAGGTCACGATAACCTATTTTTCTGATTTCCCCATCTACATAATATGTATCTACTTCGGACCATAGATAAATGGTGGGTAGTCTGAAAGTAAAGTTTTTGATTCCGTATTTTTGATGATAGTGTTCAATAAGATCAACTGCCATATTTTTGGTCATTACATATACAGAATGATCATTATTAAAAGAAAAGCTACGTTGCATATCAGCATGCAGAACAGGTTTTTTTTCTGAATATTCTTTGATATCCCCAAAACTTTGAGAATAGAGTATTCTATCAATACCTTTATTTATGCAATAATTTAGAATGTTGAGAGTCCCAGTAATGTTAACATCAATATAACGTTGAGGATCATAACCTTTCATCCTAGCGGGCATCATACCAGCAAGGTGAATTACAGCATAAGGATTAGTCACGTTCTCTAGTTTTTTGAAGGCGTTTGCATTTGTTATGTCTACAGAAATATAATTGACCTCTAATTCATCAAATACATGTGATTCTTTTGAACCAATTGCAATTATTTCAAAATCTTTTTTGTTAATATGTTTTAGAAGGTAGTATGTTAGATATTTTCCAACATCTCCAGTTGCGCCAAAGATAATAATTTGTTTTGGGTTTGTAGTATTCATTAAACATTTCCTTTCAAATGAGGGTGTATGAGTCTAAGTATTTCTTTATGGTTTCAACTGAATTAAACATCATAACATCAATTATTGACAGATTGGGGCAAAAATCATTATCAAACTGTTTATATACAATAGGGGCAGAATTAATAAATCTTAGTGTGATTCCGTTTGATGCAAAATGAGAATAATCATAAAGATGTTGTCCGCCGATGGCATTGATATATATGTCAGCATCTCGTCTTTTGCATATATCAATTACTTTTGCTTCGGATTTTAAAGAGGAATCTTTTTCTAATTCAGAAGACAAAAGAATTGTTGTTTGAATTCCAAGATAGTTGCACACAGCTTTCAGGCATTCTGCTAAGAATGTTGACAACTGTCCGTCCATTGTAGATATCATTTCTTCCAAAAATGGATATATTACTTCAAAATATGGGGCCTTTTTGTAATTGCTTTCTAAAGTGAGCAGTAGTTTTTTTTGTAAGCGTGAATCTGGATAGATGGATAACTCGTTGATAAGCTTGTTTGGGCTAGCTTTTGACAACTGAACGTTGATATAAGAGGGTTCACCATTCACAAGTATCCTATTTCTATTAATCCATCCTCCTTTAATGAAATTAACATCGTCATATATGATGTGCTCATCAACTGCATTAATTAGTTGAAAATATCCGATGTATGGAAAAAAATAAGGTTGCATTATTCCGAGTTTTTTTGAAGACATTGGCAGTTCCTTTAGTAATTTTTATTTATTCTTTTCATATTCCTTATCAACAGTTACTTAGTTATTCTACTTCAATTTACTACTCAAGGCAAATGAAGTAACATTTATGGTGGTGACCCTATAATCGGAAGACAGTCGAAGGCCAAGCTGTGAACTATAATGAAAAAAAAATATATATATGATAGAATACATGCTTAGATAGTTAGACAAAAAGGAGATGAAAATTTGAATTTAGAAATCTATGATTCATATTGGAAAAAAAGATACAAACATTATTTCGTTAGAGAAATAATTGAGCATAAGATACTTAGGGATAGGCTTGGTATAGTAGCAAATAGTTCTCAATTGTTTTGTGGTGAAAAGCTTCCTAATGTTGAAGAAACTAATAGGATAATATATGATGCTATTGCGTCAGGAAAACCGTTTGCTATGACTAGACCGGGAAACGGAGAGGTTTCTTTTGCTGCGGAGTGGGAAGAAGAACAACTATTTGGAAGGAGAATATATAAGCGAAGAAGTGATAACTGGACCAATAATCTTCAATTGTTTGGAAATCGCACTGATGAATATAACATGATTTTTAGAAGGGATATTGCTGATAGTGATATTTTTTCTGTGTTTCAAGACATGATTTCGGAGGAATATTTAGCAGAAAGGTATGTTAATAAAGCTCAATTTGTTTCTATGAGCAATACGGCGCCTATCAGAGCAAAAAGACCTTGGTCAGAAGCTCTCGCTGGAAAAAAAGTATTGGTTGTATCTATTTTTGCAGACTTTTTAGAAATGCAATATGAAAAGAGATCAAAGCTTTATAATGGGGAGTGGCAATTCCCAGATTTTGAGCTAATACCAGTTAAGAGCATATGGTATTTTAGTAAACAGAAAAATAGTCAGTTTCAAACATGGTTTGATGCATTAAATTATTTGTATGATGAGATAATGAAGCATGATTTTGATATAGCTATCTTATCGTGTGGATCTTTTGCGATTCATTTGGCTCCTATGATAAAGAGAGCTGGCAAACAGGCAATACAATATGCTGGAGAATTGCAGATGCTTTTTGGCATTAGAGGACAAAGGTGGGATGATCATCCTTTTTTTAGTAAGTATTATAATGATTCGTGGATTAGAGTTACACCTGAAGAAAGTGGCGTCACATCAAATAATTCAAAGGGACTTGACGAAGGATGCTATTGGTAAAGCTGGAGATAATTAGAGAGAGGTGTTTTGTTAAAAATGAGTAATATACTTGTAACTAGATCTTCTATGCCTCCAATGCAAGAGTACATAGATGAAATAACAGCAATATGGGATTCGCATTGGCTTACAAATATGGGCGAGAAGCATAAACTCTTACAAAGTGAATTGAAGAAGATGCTAGAAGCAGATAACGTTGAGCTGTTTACAAATGGACATATGGCTCTGGAATTGACAATTCAAGCATTTGGCTTTAAAGAAGGTAGCGAAGTAATTACAACTCCTTATACGTTTATTTCGACAACGCATGCTATAGTTAGAAATAGACTTAAGCCTGTCTTTTGTGATATTAATCCCAATAATTATACGATTGATGTGGAAAAAATTGAGGATTTAATTACTGACAAAACAGTAGCTATATTACCCGTTCATGTATATGGTAATATCTGTGATGTCGAAAAAATTCAGCAAATAGCTGATAAGCATGGATTGAAGGTGATTTATGACGCAGCACATTCTTTTGGCGAGAAGTATAAGGAAAAGAGTGTTGCTGAATTTGGTGATGTATCATGCTTTAGTTTTCATGCGACTAAGGTTTTTAATACTATAGAAGGCGGCGCTGCTTGCTATAGTGATACCGCTTTAGGTACAAAATTATATCAGCTAAAAAATTTTGGTATCGTGGATGAAGAGACCATTAATGGAATTGGTGCCAATGCCAAAATGAATGAATTCTGTGCTGCGATGGGAATTTGCAACCTTAGGCATTTTGATGAAGAAATTGCTAAAAGGGAAGTAGTATACAATAGATATATAGAAAATCTTGAGGGTATTCAAGGAATCAAAACTAATAGAAGTCAGGAGAATGTGAAGTATAATTACGCCTATTTTCCAATAATCATTGAACCTTCGATTTATGGGAAAACTAGGGATGATCTTCATGATCTTTTACTTAATAATGGAATAGGATCAAGAAGGTACTTTTATCCAATTTCAAATGCATGTGACTGCTATAGTAAAGAATATGATGCAAATGATACACCAATAGCACTTGATATTAGCAAGAAGGTGCTAACATTGCCTATGTATGCTGATTTGACAAATGATATTGTAGATAAGATATGCAGTATTATAAAGGGACAAGTGATAAAGGAATAATAATGTTGATACATATTAAATCATGGATATTACATATCAAAAGGCTAATATACATACTTACGAGAAGACAAAAAGTATTGGGGTTGGTTCTAGTTGGATTGGCTATTTTCTGTGCTATTCTTAATACTTTGTGTGTATATATTTTTACACCTGTTGTAAGTGCAATGACAGATGCTGAAAATTATATGAGCAGTAATATAGCTGAAATGATTGCAAAGATAACTGGAATTACAGATTTTCATAAATCGTTTTTGTGTGTATGCATTTTAGTTGCTATTTTATATTTTTTAAAGGAAATAGTGCTTACTTTTCAATTGTGGTATAGCAACAGGTATGCTTTTAAAATTTGCAGGGAATTATCAGAACTTGTTCTAGATAGTTATATGAATAGAGAATATGACTTTTTTCTAAACTATGGAACAACTAAGATATTACGTGATGTTCAAAGTGATACTAGAGCAGTAAATAACATGCTTACGTGCATTACAAATCTGATTACAGAATCATTGACTGTTGTTATGATTGTTATTTATATGATTATGTCGGATTGGCATATGGCAATTCTTATCAGTGCGCTTGGTATGTTGTGTGTTGCTATTATGTACAAAGGCTTCAAGAAAGCAGTCATTACAAGCGGTAATGAGTCAAGAATAAAATCTGCGCAGAATCAAAAGGTTCTTCTTGAATCCATAGAAGGCGTAAAAGAAATACAAGTAATGAAAAAGCAAGGTTATTTCCTTGCGAATTTCCACAAATCGTTTTTAGAAACCCAGAAACCTCAAATGGTTCAAGCTATTGCAGTCTCTGCCCCTACTAATGTAGTAGAAGGGATTTTTGTTATAGGAATAATGTTTTATATTGGTATTAGAGCAAATATTGATAGTAATTTCTTTGAATCTCTTCCGGTAATAGCGGCATTTCTTGTGGGCGCAGTCAGGTTGTTACCATCTATGGGAAGAATTTCAAACAATATGAATAATATTACGTTTTTCTTGCCAGCGCTTGAATCTGTATACAACAATGTAAGCTTGATTAGGAAGCAAGATGTTAATAAGGTAAAGACTACTGAAGACAAAAAAATCAACGTTGCAACAGAATTTGATAATAATCTAGTATTAAAAAATATCCATTGGATGTATGAAGATTCTGAGAAGGAAGTACTTAGTGGACTCGATTTGGAGATAAAAAAAGGCCAATCCATTGGTATTGTTGGCCAATCTGGTGCAGGAAAATCTACTTTGGCAGATATCATCTTGGGTTTGCATATACCTAAGATTGGACAGATATTGCTCGATGGTAAAAACATATACGACGACCTTTTGGGGTATAGTAAAGTAATTGGATATGTCCCCCAATCTGTATATCTTACGGACAGTACTATAAGAGAAAACGTAGCTTTCGGTGTTGAACCACAGAATATTGATGATAATAGAGTTATGGAGGTGCTAAAGCAAGCCCAGTTATATAACTTTGTGATGAGTACTGACAATGGATTGGATACGATTATAGGCGAGCGGGGCGTAAAGTTTTCTGGAGGTCAGAGACAACGACTAGCTGTTGCCAGGGCCTTATATAGGGAACCGAGGATTCTAATATTGGATGAGGCAACATCAGCGCTCGATAATGAAACGGAGTTTGCTTTAATGTCAGAAATAGAATCATTGTATGGAAAGATGACGTTGATAATAATCGCTCATAGACTAACTACGGTTAAAAACTGTGATGTTATATATGAAATAAGAAATGGGATTGCTGTGGAAAGGGACAAGAAAGAACTATTTGAATAACGACTAGTGTCGTGGCAAGTTCACAATTACTTTATAATTCAAGTATTGGATATATTCGAGCTTGGGGTATAAGGAAAACAACGATATCTTTGCTTTATCATTTATGAATTGCTATTTAACGTTTGCCTGCTTTGCGTTACGCTCTGACTATCATGCAGAGAGTTCAGACTTTTAGTTTGTTAATGCTTTTATTTTGCTTGATAGGCTCGTCCATCCATTTTGCGACGTGCGTTGTCAGAATTAACATTACCTTTTAATGCTATGATGGCATCAAAACAACGTAAGCACTCAATCATGAGTACCACATAAAGAAGAAACCGCCATTTTACTGGCGATTTCATAGATTTGCACTTTGATAATAAAATTAAGATTTTTTCTTCAGGAGATGGAACTGCTTTTGGATGTTCTTAGACCATGGAAGAAGATCCTGGATGTATTTTCGGTCGGGGATATAGTCTTCGCCTAACAGCTTCTTTTGCCTGGCTTCTTCACGAAGATGTTTGGACATCTCTGCAATCAGGAATTCAAAGTAGTCATACAGTCTGAGTTCGTTGGGCTTTGCGGTTTCAACAAGACTGTAGATGATTGCACTGACGGACGCTCCTTTGGGGGAATACATTGTTACCCAGTTCTTGCGGCCAAGAGTGAATGGTCTTATTGCCTGCTCAGCAGCTTATGTGAATATTCGCATAAGCTGTTGAGTGTCAGAGAAAAAGAAAAAGCCTGCAGAAGGCCATATATTCCCTGTAGATGACAGCTATGAAGAGATTATGAAGCTCAGCAGGCAAGTGGAAGATGGCTGTAATAGCCGAAGAAAATTTCTATGTTTTGCACAAAGGTTTATGCAGTTTTTTCAGGATGGACGACTCTTATTCCTGGATCGATGCTGTAGCCATCTTTAAGAAGACGGAACTGTTCGGGTGAAAGTCTTCTTGCTTTCTGTGAATTGCGTGGCCATGAGAAACGTCCATCTTCGACTCTTTTTGTGAAGAGTAGGAATCCATCACCTTCCCAAACAAGACCTTTTATCTTGTTTGATCTGTGACCGCAGAAAAGGAACATGGATCCTGGAACAAAAAGAGAGATGTGGTATCTGCTTTCAATGATCGCAGCAAGGGAATCCATACCGAGGCGCATGTCAGTGTAGCCACAGACAACATAGATGGCAGCAAATGAACTGAAATCTGCATCCATAAACATGACGCACCGCCTTAATGATGCTTACAATGGCATCGTCAGAAGCGGATGGCCTGATGTTGATCTGTATATCCCCAAAAGAAACAGATAATGGGGATGCGCTAATACACGAATTGCGCGAATCGAGCGAATTGGGTGTTTGCATACAAAGTGGAGCGGGAAGCGGCTGTTCTGGGATTATAGGTTGCTGTAAGGGAACAATTTCAGGAAGGGAAACACTTTTCATGGCTTCCTCTTTTAGAAGGTGCTTCCAGTAGTTATAAGCATGGATGGAATAACCTTCCTGGCTGCACCACTGTTTGACGTTGAGACCGCTATCGGACTGCTCTTTGATAAGGGCGGCCCATTTGGCCATTTTGGCATGGTGAATCTTTTGCTTTGTGTACATGAGATGAACCTTCTTTAGTTGATATGACGAATTGTGCGAATCGTGCAACACGACAATAGTAGCTGAAGAAATCATCTCATAAACGTGGTAGTATTATAAGGTACTCACGGTTGAGTGCTTACGGAACAATGTCCGGAAGCTGAGACTCAACGTACTTATCTTTGAGCTTGCGCTTCCAGTAGTAGAACTGAGTTGTGGATAGATGGTTTTGCTTGCACCAGGCAGTAACTGACAATGAGCTGTTTTGTTGTTCACGGATCGTGGCAGCCCAATCATTTAATTTTGCCTGATGGATAACCTTAGAAGAATTCATGAGATAACCTCCAAAAAAGTATTTGGAGAAATCATCTCAGATTTTTGTTACAATGGACAGGTACGAGCTTTTGAGGGCTTACCGATGTTCGGTGATATATCCTAAGACGCTCAGGTAATACCATGATGGTCATTGCACTTTCAAAGCCAGCATCAAGACATTCCATCGCTGTTGGAGAAACATCATTGTAGTCGCTGATTATGCGATCACGGATTTTTCGTGCTTCAGTGATGGTTGAAGCATGGTACATTTCAAGCAGCTCAGAATGTAATCCTTTTTGATATTTGGAAGGCGTTTTATCTAGTATGTTCCTTGAAAAATGTGTCTGGCACCTTTGCCATGCTGTTGCTAGAGCATTATATAGAAATCCACAGATTCTCATTTTAGATGAGGCAACATCAGCTCTTGATAATGATACAGAGGCAGCACTTATGTCTGAGATTGAAGGTCTTTACGGGAAACTAACTATGATAATTATAGCGCACAGATTATCTACTGTCAGAAATTGCAATGTTATTTACGAGATTGCCGATGGAAAAGCTGTGAGTATAGACAAGAGAGAATTGATTTTTTAGGTGTGAAAATAATAAACAAATAGATACATCCAAATATGAAAATGAATACATTTAAAGGAGACAAAATGATTTTTGATATATTTGAAAAAATAGGTGACAACAAAAAGTTAATAAATAGTTTTTTTTTCACGGCGATTATTTGCCTGGCGGCATACGGATTTATGTATACGCATTATTTTTTTTATGGGGACTTTCCTTACTATTTTATGAACTATCATGTTGTCAAATTATATGACGGAGCAAGATGGTTTTCTGGAGTAGTAAATTGGCTGACGGTAGGTAGTAAACTTCCATGGTTAGATGGTTGTTTGACTATTGTATTTTTGTCATTATCAGTTTACTTAATTGTCATACTTCTTGGGTTAGAGAAGAAGTTGAGTATTTTCTTAGTTGCGGTGGTGGTGTCCACTAATGATTCAATTATGTTTGGACATTTTTTTTATGCGTATAGTTTCGCTGTTCCATTAGTTTTAGCTTGTTTTTCTGTATTTGTGTGGTTTAAGAAAAGAAATCACATTGTAATACGAATCATTTTATCGGCTATTCCGCTGGTGTTTGCTTTGGGGGCGTATGGTTCATATGCTACGTTTGCTCCTACTTTAGTTATTATTATTCTATTATTTGAAGTCTTGGATGGAGAAAATAATAAATTAGTTTTGAGGAAAGGAATAGAGTATATTGTTGCTTTTGATGTTTCTTTGTTGGTTTATTATTTAGTTGCCAGATTGACATCGGTTATTAATGATAATCCTATAACGTCATATATGGGGGAAGATAGGCTTGTTACGGGGGCATCATTTACAGAAATCATCAGTTTTATTCTGAATGCCTATAAAAAATCTTTTCAAAGATTCACTGGAATATATGTACATTGGGAACCCTATGTTCAATTTCCAACTTGGCTTAGCATAGTCTTACTGATTAGTGCTTTTATTGTTTTGGCAGTAGAAATAAAAGAAAAATTGAAAAAATATAGCAATAAGTGTTTGACTATCGCGTTGCTAGTTTTTCTTTTAATTGTATTTCCGCTTTCGGCAGGATCAATTTATGTATTGGCGTTTAACAATGTTCATTTTTTGATGATATTTACTTTTTCTGCTATTTATTTGGTTTATATCAAAATTGCAGATAGAGTAAATGATATAACACCTTTGAATAAGAAGGTGTTTGATATAATAGTAAGAAAAATCATACCTACAATCATAGTTTTTTCAATGGTATTTATGTTATTTAAAGAAATATTAGTGGCAAATTTGATATCTGCAAGATTAGATGAAATGCAAAAGGTATCTGATAGGATTACAATCCAGTTGATTGATAGGATAGAGGCTTGCGAGGGTTATTCTGGAGAAGAGACAGTGATACTAGTTGGAGCTATAAATGATTCTGATTATTATCAAAAGGATTTGATTATTTATGATAATGATGTAAGAGATTTATTGGAAAGAGTTCCTTACGTATCATACGAGGCGGAGTCAAATAATAATCATTTTTATACTTATTCTACTATTAGAGCATATATGCATAGAGTATATGGATTTGCGAATAATACAAAGTATTATGGGATAGAAGGCGTTTATGATCAAGGTAAAGTCTATAATCCAGATAATGATATTTATGGAGAAGAGATAAAGCGTATTGTTGATGACATGGAATGTTTTCCATTTAATGGAAGTGTTGTAAAAGTTAGAGATTATATAATAGTAAAATTTAGTGATATTAAATGATTTTTCTATGCGGGGACGATTAGAATGGGGAAAAAAAGTATAGATATTGTGGTTCCATGTTTTAATGAGCAAGATTGCATCAAGGCATTTGTAATAGCTATTAATCAGGAAGTGCAGAAAAATAATAATTTCTATTGGAAGATTATTTTTATTGACGATGGCAGTTCTGATCATACGTTGGATGAGATAAAAAGATGTAGTAATCTTTACGAAGAGATTATACCCATCAAATATATTTCGTTTGCTAGAAACTTTGGAAAGGAAGCTGCCTTATATGCAGGGTTACAGAAGAGCGATGCCGATTACACGATTGTAATGGATGCAGATTTGCAACATCCTCCTATGCTTATTTCTGAGATGCTTAAACTTTTAGAATGTGAAGATTATGATTGTATAGGGGCAAGAAGAATATCGAGAAAGGGAGAGCCTTTTATAAAAAGCATACTATCCAGAGGGTTCTATTATGTAATTAATTGGTTTACAGGTATGCAATTAGTTCCTGGCATGACAGATTATAGGGTAATGAAACGCAGAGTAGTAAAAGCAATAGCATCTATGCCTGAAAGAGAACGTTTTATAAAAGGTATCTATTCGTGGGTTGGATTTAAGACGAAATGGATAGAATATGAGAATGTTGAGAGGTTACATGGAACTAGCAAATGGTCAATAAAAGGCTTATGGAATTATGCTAAAAGTGGTTTTATTGCATTTGCAACAACGCCATTAAGAGGCGTGATTTACCTTGGGATGATGGCTGTTCTTGCATCTATGGTATATGCTATTAAGTTGTTGAAAGACACGTTATCTGGTGCTAGACAATGGCAGGATACTACAACTATTATTTTGTTAGTTCTTTTCTTTGGAGGTATTACAATAACAGTGTTGGGAATTATTGGAGAATACATAGCTAGAATTTACATGGAAGTAAAAGAGCGACCAATTTATATAACAAGAGAGAGTAATCTGTAATTTCTTAGGGACTAATGGATGGAAAAGGATTAGGAGTAGATGAAAAGCATTTTGTTTTTTATTGGGACGGAAGCGGAATTAATAAAAGTGTTTCCGGTAATACAGGAGTGTAGAAAAAGGAATATTGATTGCCATATTGTTGCAAGTGGTCAGAATGACATTAAGGACAGCGTAATTATTAAAAAAACTGATTGTGGGGAAGTTGAATTAGAATTAAGTAACGAAAAAGATATTAAAAAAACTGCTTTGGGATTACTTCAATGGTGGATTAAAACATATAGAATTAGTCGGCAAAAGATTATAGGGACATTTCCTGATATGGATTATGCAAATTCATATATGATAGTTCATGGAGATACTGTTTCAACATATATGGGGGCAAGAATCGGGAAAAAATTGGGGATGACAGTATGCCACGTTGAAGCTGGACTAAGATCACATAATATTTTTTCTCCATTTCCGGAGGAAATAGATAGATTGCTAACAAGTAGAATCGCCAGAGTTCATTTTGCTCCAGGGGAATATGCTTACAATAATTTAAGAAAAGCTAACGGTAGAAAAATAAATACCTATCAAAATACGCTTTTAGATAGTTTGACATATTCTAAGAAGATTCCTATTGAGAATGAGATTATTAAAGAAATTTCTGGAGAAGAGTATTGCGTTTTTGTAATGCACCGACAGGAAAATTTGGCAAATAAGCCGTTTGTGATTGATGTTGTAAATGAGGTTAAGAATTTAGCTAAAAAAACAAAGTGTGTTATTCTTATGCATAAAATAACGGAAAATGCATTTGTGAAAATAGGTGTGTTGGATGAGCTTAAAACATTGACTAATGTGATTTTGCTTCCAAGGGTTGGCTATTTTGATTTTATGAAACTCCTCAATAATTCATTGTTTGTTATTACTGATGGGGGAAGCAATCAAGAAGAGCTATATTATATGAGAAAGCCATGTTTGATTCTTAGAAAAGTAACTGAAAGAAAAGAAGGGCTAGGAGCTAATGCAAGACTGTTTAATGGGGAAGCAAGTGATATCGAAGTGTTTATAAGTCAATTAGGAGATTCTGATAAAATGTGCGAGGTTATTGAAGATGCATCGCCTTCTATTTTAATTGCGGATTTTATGGAGAGATTAATAGAGTAATGGAGTTGATTGCATAAAAATAGATATGTTAAAAAATAATGTTGCAGATATAAAACCTTTTTTTTCGATAATAATAGCTACGTATAATTCTGAAAATACTCTGGAATATACCTTGGAATCAATAAAAAGACAGGATATTGATAAAAACGATTTAGAGATAATAGTTGTTGATGGTGGCTCAACAGATTCAACTATCAATATTGCAAATAAATATGGAGCAAAAATAATAAATAATCCTCAAAAACTTCCGGAATTTGCTAAAGCTATAGGGGAGAAAGTAGCAATTGGGCATTATATTGTTAGGATGGATTCAGATGAAGAACTGACATATAAACAACAATTGTCAGATAAGAAAAGGTTTTATGAAGAAAATCCTAAATGTAAAGTTCTTTTGAGTAGTTTGTATGTATTGGGGAGAAAAGAAATAGTAGGAGTATCTTCACAATACATGAATATATATGGTGATCCATTCTCTCGGTTTATGTATCGAACACGTGGCGATAAATATGAAACCTACAGAAAATATATAGAAGAAGAACATGACGGATATGCGGTGATGAAGTATACAGCGAGAGATATTCTGCCATTGGCAGATAGTGGTACGTGCTCATATTCTTTGGACTATGTAAGAACACATTATAATGATGAACTTGGAAGTATAGCGTTTACTTGTAGTGCATTTGACAGAATAATAACAGATACAGGATATTATGGATGCATCAAGCGTGATAAGATACGTCATAATTGTAGTTCATCTTTAAAAACATATTTAAAAAAATTGAAATTTCGTGTGATAAATAATATTTCATATAAGAATGAAGGCGGATTTTCTTCATACAAGATGGAACGAAATAAAAGTAGAATTATGATGTTTTGCTTATATGCATTATGCGTTCCGGTACCTATTTGTGACAGCATTTATTTGGCTATAAAGCATAAGGATTGCACGATGCTTTTGCATGTGTTTTATTTGTATTATGTTTGCGTTCAAATAGCGATTTCATATTTGAAGAAGTTATTAAAAATAAATGAGAGACCTAAGTCTTATGGTAAGTAATTCATTTTCTAACAATTGAGGAGGGGCATTTTGCCTATAACAAATGGGGATTTATGTTAAGAAAGCAGTGTGGCTGTTAATTTGCAAGATAAAAGGAATTATATATATACCAATTGATATTGTTCGCTTTTTATATGGCTTGATTCGCCTTGGTTCAAAAAAAGATAAGTTGTTTCCTATTGTAGGCATTATTCCTATTATTGGTAATAACAGGATGGAAGCCGGAAATATAGATAGACATTATTATTTACAAGATATTTATATGGCGCAAAAGGTTATGAAGAATCAGCCTAGTGTTCATTATGATATAGGTAGCAGAGTTGATGGATTCATTAGTCATTTGCTATGTAACAGAGTTCCGGTGACAATGATAGATATTCGACCGTTACCAATATCTATTGATGGTTTGTCATTTATTGAAGGTGATGCGACAGATTTATCACAATTCGAGGATTCATCTATAGAATCGCTGTCTACGTTACATGCTGTAGAGCATTTTGGATTATCTAGGTATGGAGATAAAGCAGATGCATTTGCTAGCTATAAGGCTATGAAGGCGGTGCAACGTGTAATTAAAAGAGGTGGTTTTTTATACTTTAGTGTACCTATTAGCTATCGAAATGGCATAATTTACAATTCACACAGGGTATTTAAGCCAACCTATATATTAGATCAATTCAGTGAAATGAAGTTGATTAGTTTTGCATATATACATGATTATAAAGTGAATGAGTTTTTGGGAGATCAGGCAGTAGAGGTTATTAAACAAAATCATTTTAACGAGTATGACTGTGGTATGTTTGTGTTTGAGAAGAAATAGTCAAATTCTAAGTAGATTTACGTAATAGCTTTTTGTTTGGAAAATATATGATAAAGAACTTATTGAAGAAAAAAGCGGTTCTGTTTACATTTTTATCTAGTGTAGCGTCGGGAATTAATTATATATCACTCATAATCTATGGACGCGTGTTTAATGTTGAACAATATGCAAATATTATGGCATTTCAATCGTTTTTATCAATGGTAGCTACTTTGATGATACCGATTCAGATAATGGTATGTAAAGAGGTGGCTAAGGATAAAGGATGTAGTTCAAAAGCAAGCGATGCAGTAAGTCTGGCATTATTATTAAGTGTAATTGAGAGTGTGTTATTGCTTGTGTGTGCTGTGAATATTATGCATTATTTGGATCTTGTTTCTTATCTAGAATATGTGTTGTTTGTGATATTGGTTTTTGTCAATAATATTTACAATGTTATTATTGGGATAGTACAAGGAAGACAAGATTTTTCTTTTTTGGGATGGTTAAGTATTGCTTTATATAGTCTTAGATTAGCTATTAGCGTGTTGCTTGGATATTTGGGAATTGGTCCCATGGCCGTGATTATTGGATTTGGATTAGCTGAAATAGTATTGATTTTTGTTCTGATTCCTAAGATATCAAATAGCTGGACAGTTTCAAGTGTTATAGGTTTTAAATTTGAGAAAGCTCGGATATGTGATTACCTGTTTTTATTGGTGTTAAATGGAATTGTTTCATTGTATATGAATGGTGGAGATATTCTTCTTGGTAAGATGTATAGCTTTCAGAAAGAGTTAGGTTTTTATTCTGTTGCCAGTAATCTTGCTAAAATAAGTATATTCTTGATAGCATCACCTATTTCGACGGTTCTTTTACCGAAAGTAGTGGCTTGTGGGGATAATGTTAAAAAGCAGTACAATTATTTTTTCATTTCAGAAGGAATAACTTGTGTTATTTCGATGTTGTATAGTGGATTATTGTTGTTGCTTAGCAAGGATATTATTGCTGTATTATATGGGAACAATTATAGTGGAGCAGGTGAATATATTATACCAAATGTTGTTTTTTCCATTACATTAGGTATGTTTTTTGTTTTTTATCAGTTTGTTATTGCTAAAGATATGATAAAGGTATTCACATTTGTTTCTGCGACAATTGGTTTGGTACTAATAATATTAGTTGTAGCGATCCGAGTAAAGTTGATGACTATTCCATTGATTATGAGCGGGGCTATGTTTTTTTCAATTACTGTGATTCTGTTTGTAGAAGGGATAAAAAAGCATAATCGTTTTACGATAACAAATTGAGATATGCGTTTAAGATAATTGATATTGGAGAGAACTCAAATGAATTCTAATGTAGTAGTGTTGGTATGTTCATGCGATAAATTTGAAGATACATGGGAAATCTGTAGTAAGTGTTTGGAAGAGCAGTGGGGAGACTGTCCATATGAAAGAGCATTGCTAACTGAGAGTAAACCGATTCCAGAACATGGCTTCTTTGATAAGGTAATTCATGTTAATACTAAGGATTGGGCATTGATGCTTCATGAAGCGCTTGATCAAATAGAACAGGATTATGTTATTTTTCTATTAGAAGATCAGTGGCCTGTGGAGAAGATAAATCAAAAGGCGATAGAATTAGCAATATCTAAAATGAAAAGTGATTTAAAAATAGCGATAGTTTATTTTGAAGATAGTAAAATTGGAGGCTTAAAGCAAGCAAAAGCAATTGATGATATTTATAACGAAATACCATTTGGGGCACCATATAGATTATCCTGTGCGCCGGGTATTTTTCGAAAAGATTATCTATATGAAATGACAAATAAGGAGATATCTCCCTGGGATTTTGAAAGAGTGTTATCATTTGATGAACGAGGAAGAAATGTTAGAGTATTAGAACTAAAAAATAGTAATTGGAAAAGAATTGATGAAACTGGAGCTATTTTTAGAGGAAAGTGGGTTCTGGGAGTTGGTGATTATGCTAAAAAACTGGGGATTAGCTTGGATTTAGAAAAGCGTCAAGAGCAAGGAAATATAGATGTTCTGAAAAGAAGAATAAAGGATTGTCTTTTTAATATAAATCCAAGGATTATTTTGAAAATACAAAATTTAATAAAGAACTTTTGAATCGGACTGCTCTTTGATAATGGCGGCCCATTTGGCCATTTTGGCATGGTGAATCTTTTGCTTTGTGTTCATGAGATGAACCTCCTTTAGTTGATATGACGAATTGTGCGAATCGCGCAACACGACAATAGTAGCTGAAGAAATCATCTCATAAACGTGGTAGTATTATAAGGTACTCACGGTTGAGTGCTTACCTTCTTGTGGAAATAAAGGCCGGAAGATTTAAGGATGACTATCCTGAGGAATGGAAATACTTGATAGATAATAATGCAATTGTAGCCTTTCCGTACCCATTCCATGATGAGTACAAGAATCTTGATGTTAAGGTTTTTATCGATTTGTCTTGTCATATGCCTTATGTTCTTTATGAAGAGAAGAAACTGTTTTTTCCTAGAGGATGGGCAAAGCCTTTTGTGAAGAGGTATTATATGTCTCTTGTTGAAGAACAAGATAAACGGAGTCCTCATCGGTATTTTCCAGAGGATAACTCTTTTATTGATGGTTGTGTATTCCTAGATGTTGGGGCTGCGGAGGGAATAATCAGTCTGTCAATAATAGAGCGGATTAAAAAAGCCGTTTTGTTTGAGGCTGACCCCATGTGGGTAGAGGCTCTAAATAAAACATTTGAGCCATACAAAGATAAAATTAAAATCATATCATGTTACTGCTCAGATAATTGTTCCGATGGGAATATAATGCTTGATGAAGTATCTGCTAGATACATAAGTGACGTGAACGCTGATACAGCACCGCACTTTGTTGTAAAAGCCGATGTTGAGGGCAGGGAGAAGAAAGTGCTTGCCGGCGCCGAGAAACTATTAGCGAATGATAATTGCAGTTTTTTGATTTGTACTTATCACAAACCAGAAGATGAAGAAGAGATTGAGAATCTGCTGGAAGGTTATAAAGGCGTTACAGGTGAAATTTCTAAATCTGGAGGCTATATGCTATATGGCATAGATGTTGGAAATCCGTCGTTTAGGAAGGAAATAGTACGCTTAGTAAGGGATTGATTTCGTTTTTTTGCCATACAGTGATGGTGTAATCAACAGCATAAGGCACTGTAATATGATCTGATAGTGTGGGTATTTGGAATGTATGATGAAAGTGATAATGTAAGAGATTATAGAGATTTTGGGTAAAATAAATAACTATACCAAAGGTACAAAATATGGTTTGTTCAACAAATTACAAAGTTCTAGAATTTAAAGAATACGGTGACGAACGTGGCAACTTAGTAGTTGCTGAAGGCTCGGGTTTTGATGTTCCGTTTGATATTAGGAGAGTATTTTATATGTATGGATCAGACCCTGATATCAAGCGTGGTAATCATGCTAATAGATATACGCGATTTGTTCTCATCAATGTTAGTGGTAGTAGCAAGGTTCTTGTTGATGATGGTAAAAAGAAGGAAGTAATCGTTCTGGATAAGCCTAGAATGGGATTATATCTTGGGCCGATGGTTTGGAAAGAAATGTATGATTTTTCGCCGGATTCCGTATTGCTTGTATTGGCTAGTGAGCATTATATTGAGGGCGAGTATATACGTGATTATGATGAATTCATTAAAGAAGTTGAGTCGCAGGAAGAATGATTGAGAGCGTAGCAACCACCCATTTGAAATGAGGGCTACTAGCTTGAATTGTCAAGTATAGAAATCATAAATATCATCTCAAGTATTTCAATACATACTCAATGATACAAAGAATTGCTTTGGCAAAACATAATAAATTAAGGGAAATTCAATATGGATAAAATAATGCAAAGCCGCATGGATCGCGGCTTTTATAAATATCAGGAAGAATATGAACAGAAAGCTTTAGAAGTTCTGCGTTCTGGATGGTACATACTTGGAAAAGAGGATGAGGCTTTTGAAAAAGAGTTCGCAGAATACGTGGGCACTAAGTATGCTGTAGGTCTTGCCAGTGGGCTGGATGCGCTTTGGCTTGCTTTTAGAGTGCTTGGGATAGGAAAAGGCGATGAAGTAATTGTGCAGGGGAACACATATATAGCTAGCGTGATGGGGATAACCATAAATGATGCAACTCCAGTTTTTGTAGAACCTGATCAGTACTATCAGATAGATGCTGATAAGATAGAAGAGAAGATTACAGATAAGACAAAGGCTATCCTTGTAGTGCATCTTTATGGACAGGCTGCAAACATGACTAAAATACAGGAAATCTGTAAGAAGCATAATCTGAAACTTGTTGAGGATTGTGCTCAATCCCATGGGGCTTGTCATAATGGGAAGATGACAGGAAGCTTTGGAGATATTGGCTGCTTTTCTTTTTATCCATCCAAGAATATGGGAGCATTTGGAGATGCCGGAGCAATCACAACTGATGATCCAGAACTGGCTAGGCTCATGAAGATATATAGAAATTATGGTAGTGAGAAACGTTACTACAATATGGTTGTAGGTGCTAATTCCCGACTCGATGAACTTCAGGCAGGGCTTTTAAGAGTGAAATTGAAGCATATGGCAGAGATAACTCAGGAAAGAGAGAAACTTGCCAAGAGATATACTGAAGGTATCGATAATCCACTGGTTATCAAGCCTACTATAGCACCCAATTCAACATCTGTCTGGCACCAGTATGTGCTTAGAGTCCCAGGCAAAAGAGATGACTTGAAACAGTACTTGGAAGATAATGATATAGCTACAATAATTCATTATCCGATACCACCGCATAGATCTGAAGCGTATGGATATCTAAATATGGCTGAAGGCAGCCTTCCAATAACTGGGCATTATGCGAATGAAGTTATTTCGCTGCCTATGTATAACGGAATGACAGGTGAAGAGCAAGATAAAGTAATTGATTGTATCAATGCATTTGGAAAAATTAAGCAATAAGGAGCATTATGTCTAAACTATCAATCGTAGTACCTGTGTACTACAACGCGGACACACTTGAACTGCTATATGCAGATATGAAAGAGAAAATATTAGGAAAGCTCGGAGACTACGAGATAGTATTTGTAGATGACGGGTCAGGGGACAATTCCTGGGAAATTATACAGAAAATAGCAGCTCAAGATGACAGAGTGGTATGCACCAAACTTTCTAGAAACTTTGGTGAACATGCAGCAATCCTTGCAGGACTTTCTGTATGTACAGGCGATTGCGCGGTGACCAAACAGGCAGATTTGCAGGAAGATTCTACATTGATTCTCGATATGTATGAGAGCTGGAAACGTGGCAATAAGGTAGTGTTGGCTATCAGAGAATCAAGAGATGAGAACTCTGTGAAAAAGTTTTTTGCAGGATGCTATTACTGGCTTGTTAGAAAGACTATCAACAAGGATATGCCACAAGGAGGATGTGATTGCTACTTGGTAGATAGAAAGGCTATAGAAGTTCTTAAACTTATGGACGAAAAGAATTCATCCCTCACTCTTCAGGTTATGTGGGTGGGCTTTAAAACCGAAAAGATATACTTCCATAGGAAAGACAGAGAGGTTGGCAAGTCACGCTGGACATTGGGCAAAAAGATAAAGCTGGTAGTAGACTCTATGATGAGTTTTTCGTATTTCCCTATAAGATGCATGGCAACATTGGGCTCATTATTTGCTCTTTGCTCTCTCATCGGAATAATCATGGTCATCTATGAAAAAATAACTAAAGGGACACCAATTCTTGGCTACGCATCGATAATGTCTGTAGTTTTATTTGGTTTTGGGGCGATTTTTATAATGCTTTCTGTTTTAGGAGAGTATCTCTGGAGAACGCTTGAGGAGTCAAGGAAAAGACCGCCTTTTATTATTGATGAGGTTAAGAAAAAATAAGGTATCGGTAAATCAAGCAATATCCAGTATTATTGTTATTGTATGAAACCGATAATAGTGTTTATATGAGCTTCTTGGTATAGTTTTGTGAACTCTTAGTATGGAGACTATCTGAAATAGTATTTCTTTTACTATTTTATATTATTTTGGGTGGATGCATAGGAAGGTTTTATTATGATTACAAAGTTTCGTGAAGGATTAAAGAATATAGAGGCAAGAACATTTGAATATATTAATAAAATTATTAATGAAAATGGTAGATTGACGGGAATACTTTTTTTCATCTATTTGATAGCATTTAGTTCTATTTTACGAGCTGATTTCAATTATGCAGATGACATAATGCGTAAGTACATAGGCTATCATGGCTGGATGGATTGGTCTAGATGGACCACAACAATTCTATCAAATGTAATGCATGCAGATTGGGATTTGATAGATATCTCGCCTTTTCCACAGATTATTGCCTGCTTGTTCTTGGCAGTCTCATCTCTAATGCTAGTTAAAGTCTTTTCTAAGACCGGAAAAGTGTCATTTATGAATTTGCTTGCTTCTTTAGCGGTTGGATTATGCCCATACTTTTTTGGTTGCATTTCATTTAAGTATGACTCACCATATATGGCAATGTCTATAATGGTTTCTATATTACCATTTTTGTTTAGAAAAAGTGGTTATAAAAAATTCTATATCATATCTTTGATTTGCTTGTTGCTGATGATAACTACGTATCAGACCTCTTCAGGGATTTACCCAACTATAGTAGTTTTTCTTGCAGTCGACATGTTTTGTGAGGATGAAGAACTCAAGGATATTGGAAAGTTTATTGGAGTTTCAATGTTGGCTTTTGTTAGTGCTCTTCTGATATTTGCATTTATACTAATGCAGCCAGGAGATACTGCAATTGTACCAGTGAATAGAATTCTCTCCACTATTGTATATCGTTACATAGATATGTATAGGTTGGTTGCTGTAGATTTTAGAAAGCTATGGTTATTCTTTATAGGTTTAGCGGGATTGTTTTATCTGTATGAGATATTTTGTGAAACAAAACGCAATAAGATAGTATCTGTTTTGCTAGGTTGCGCAGCTTCTTTTCTAAGCAGTGTATTCGTGTGGAATGTGATGCTAATAATGAGTAGAGACTCTATAGATGCAAGAGGAATGCTAGGATTAGGCACATTAATTGCCATTATTTTTATAAAGCTAAGTTGTTTATCTAGGCCTACTTTATCTAAGCTTTGCTTTTTGATTGTTAACTGGTGCTTTTTTGTTTATGCGCTTGCATATGGAAATGCAATGAAGGAACAGGGGAGATATACAGATTTTAGAATGCAGGTTCTTATTAGTGATTTAAACACATTGGATTATAATGAGAAGGAACTTAAGTGCTTGGGGGTAACAGGTGATATTGGTTATTCACCAGTTATTACTAAAATGAATAATCATTACGATTATGTTAGAAAATTGCTAAGCTATAATGTTCAAGATGATCCTTCTTTCTTATTTGGTGAGGGCTTTTACTTATATAATTATTTTGGATTAAATACGCGTTTTACTTATGATGAGGTTCTTGATTTTGAGAAGCTGAATCTTCCATTGGTAATCGATAATATGTATGAAACTGTTTATGCTAATGATGAATATGTTTATGTGAAACTAAAAAAATAATAGATGCATACAATGGTTTTTAGTTCAAAGAAACAGGGACTATATTATGAATAAGAGATTATCATATATTGATGTTTTTCGTGGCTTAGGTATCATTTTTATGATGATGGGGCATGTTGGCATTTGGACTGAGGGTAGTTACTATATTCATGCCTTTAATATGCCTATGTTTTTTGCAGCGTCAGGTTTTTTTTATGACCATGAAAAGAAAAAATATAATTCGTTTAGAAACTTTATTAAGAACAAAGCAAGAGCTATTATTATCCCATATTTTGTGTTTGGAATACTGTTTTACGTGATAGATGCTGTAATATATGGAGCTGGAATAGAAAAGTTTCTGAAGCTATTTTGGATTAATACGTCGGGACTATCAATTGTTGGAGCTATTTGGTTCCTTTCGGCTATTTTTTTTGTATTTGTGATTTATTGGGGGATTGATCATGCAATTAATAATACGTTTGTGAAAATAGTGCTTGTTTTGTTGCTTTTTACTATTGGATATTCGATTCACCAGTTTTTTGGTATAGAACTGCCGTGGGCGCTTAATCAGGCTATGGTGGGGGTACTGTTTTATTTTATTGGAGATTTATCCTTTAGATTACAAGAGCAACGATTTATAAAAATTCTTTTTAATATGAATTATATAGCTACTTTTATTTTGGCTATAATCGGCGGAATACTAATTTTTATGAATGAGGAAGCCAATATACGCACAGAAAACTACGGTATAGTCCCACTGTTCTTGATAAATGCTTTACTTGGCATGCTTGTTTGGATTAATATTTCAAAGTATATTGATAGATTTTTTGGAAAGAGCTTTATTGGTAGATTTGTTCAAAGCGTAGGAAGAAATTCTATAGTATATCTCTGCCTTAACCAGGGGATAATTTTACTACTACTATATATTTTTAATAGAGGGGCTATTGCTGGGACTATCAGTAAGGCTATTGTTCTTGTGCTTAGCCTTATCTGCATTTACTGGCTTAATGAGACTGTCGATAATACTAAGTTTAGAATTGTTTTTGGAAAAAGGTGGGCATAAGGAGTGCTATTTAATTCAATTAATTTTCTAGTTTTTTTGCCTATAGTAATGCTTTTTTATTTTAGCTTGCCTGTCAAGCTGAAGAACATATGGCTATTGCTTGCAAGCTACTATTTCTATATGTGTTGGAATGCAAAGTATATTGTGTTGATAATGGCGTCAACGTTAATCACGTATGCATCAGGCTTATTAATTGGGAGATATAGAGATAATATAAAAATAAAAAAAATTATACTTTATCTGTGTGCCGCCATGAATTTAGGAATATTAGTAGTTTTCAAGTACACTAATTTTCTTGTATATATTATGGATGGTGTATTCGGAAGAGCAGGCATTACAATAAAAATACCAGCTTTTGATATAGTGTTGCCTGTAGGTATTTCGTTTTATACTTTTCAGGCATTGGGCTATAGCATTGATGTTTACAGAGGAAAAATAGAGCCAGAGAAGAGTCTAATTAATTATGCATTGTTTGTATCTTTTTTTCCTCAGCTTGTTGCCGGGCCGATTGAGAGATCTGGTAATTTGATAAAGCAATTATCAAGGCCTCATAAGTTTGATTATGATAACTTTAGAGATGGACTACTTATGATGCTATGGGGGTACTTTCTGAAAATAGTCATAGCTGATAGAGCAGCGATTTTTGTAGACACTATATATGGATATTCGACTGCATATACAGGATATTATTTGATAGTGGCTACTATACTGTTCGCAGTGCAAATATATTGCGATTTTGCCGGATATTCTACTATTGCAATTGGTTCTGCAAAGATGATTGGTATAAATCTTATGGAGAATTTCGATGCGCCATATTTTTCTACTTCAGTATCTGAGTTTTGGAGAAAGTGGCATATCTCATTGACATCGTGGTTTAGAGACTATCTTTACATACCTCTTGGAGGAAATAGGAAGGGAACGCTGAGGAAATACTTCAATATAGTTTTTGTTTTTTTGATGAGTGGACTGTGGCATGGAGCTGCATTTTCCTTCATAATATGGGGAGGACTAAATGGTATATATCAAGTGATAGGAGATATTATAAAACCTATTAGAAATCGAGTTGTAGATGCTTTGGCAATCAAAGAAGATTCTGCAATATTCAATTTTTTTAAAGGACTTGTGACATTTTTATTAGTGGATTTTGCTTGGGTTTTCTTTCGGGCATCTAGTGCTAGGGAAGCATTATATATTGTGAAATCTATTGTTACAGCTAATAATCCAAATGTATTGGTGGATAAATCTCTATGTTATTGTGGTTTGGATGAGAGTAATTTATTATTCTTGATATTTGCTATCTTTATATTGGCTATAGTTGATTGGTGTAAACATAAAGATATAAGATTAAGAGAAGTTATTCTTAGCCAATGCTGGATAATTAGGAGCTTGGTTGTGGCTTTTGCCATTGTTTTTATACTTGTTTTTGGAATTTGGGGACCTGGATATAATGATGCTAACTTTATTTATTTCCAGTTTTGAGGTGTTTTGTGGATAAGATTAAGAAAATCCTAGTTTTTATGTTTACGCTTATACTTTTAGGAGTGGCATTAGGCAGTATTACTCCACTGTTTGAGAGGAAAGCATCCTATGAGAAGTATGCAGATTTTTTCGATGAGAGAGAGGACATAGATGTTTGGTTTTTGGGTAGTAGTCATATGCTTAATGCTGTATTTCCAATGCAATTATGGAAAGACTATGGGATAGTTTCCTATAATTTCGGAGGCCATTCCAGTCAGATAGCAACTAGTTATTGGGTTATGGAAAATGCATTAAACTATAAGACACCAAAAGTTGTTGTCATAGATGGTTATTTATTATCTAGTGAGTGGAAAGCTTCAGATATATTCTCATACCTGCATTTGTCATTTGATGCCTTTCCTATTAGTAAAACAAAAATAATGGCAGTAAACGATTTGCTTAATGATGAGGGACTTGAGAAATCAATTCAGGATGGAACAGCTCGTCAAAGTGATGAGAAAAGAACAAAAATAGGATTATTATGGAACTTTTCAGTTTATCATTCAAGATGGAATGAACTAACCAAGAATGATTTTAATCCTGCTGTTAATCTTGAAAAGGGTGCCGAGTCTAGAGTTGGAATATGTAAGGCCAATAAAACGGATAAAATTTCAACTTACTCGTGGAATAATGAGACGACTGCTGAAGTGTACCTTAGAAGGATAATAGAAGAGTGCCAGGCTAGGAATATAAGAGTTGTTCTGACCTATCTTCCTTATGTCGCAGATGAGACAGGGTGGGAGGAAGCAGAGAGGTTATCAGCTATTGCTAAAGAATATGATTTACAGTATCTGGATTTTCTTGATTTAGATATAGTTGATTACGAAACAGATTTTTATAATTTTGGGCATTTAAATCCTTCGGGGGCCAGAAAAGTAACAGATTATTGTGGAAAGATTCTTAGTGAAGGGTATGGTCTGGAAGATAGGCGAAGTCAGGAAAGTTACGTTGGATGGAATAAGGACTACTATGAATATGAGGAGTATTGTGATAATTTATTCAGAAAATCGGAGACTCTTGATGAATATCTAATGCTTACATCGTCATCAAAGGTGGCCGCAGAAATAAAAACAAGTAATGATATGGTACTGAATAATACATATTTTAAAAAGCTTTGTGATAATACTAAGGCAGCAGGCAATGAGTTAAGCATAAAGACAGGTAATTACTCTAATTTAGTTGACATTACTATTTCTAGAAATGGAAAAGTTATTGACAGAGTATCGTTTGATGTTGAATTAGTGGATGGATCTTTTTCAACGGTCGAATGTACTAGGCAGGAGGAAGAATAGTGACCCCAATAGTTCTATTGCCAGTAATCTTGGCAATATCTTTGTGGAAAAAAGTAAAATTTGAGTATATTGCGCCCATAGTAATGATGTGCACAACTATGGTGGCTTATGCATTTGGAGCTTCAATAGGATTTATCTGGGCAAAATATCTTTTGATTGTTTTAGCTTTAGTGTCACTGCTATATGTAGTTCAGAGAATACGAGGGAATCTTGATGAACGGCTAAAAGAATACGGTTTTAGTGTGTTGGCTTATGTAGTAATCTTTATATGGTTATTATTGGTTATGCAAAACCGCTATATAGCTGACAAAGATGCCCAATTAGTATGGGCGAGATTTGCTAAGGAATTTTATTATTTTGGCAGAATAAACAGGTTTAGCTATATTCCTGGAATGATTTCTTGGAATACCTTATCTTTATATTTTTGGAAAAATGAATCAGATGCTGTTCTTTTAGTAGGTCAAGCATTTTTTACTGCATATATGCTGGTATCTATTGTTGAAGATGTAAAAATTAAGAATCACTTTACTAAGATAATGCTCACATTAGTAGCAATACTTTTGCCGTGTTTATCAAAGGACGGATATGGTTATTATTCCTTGGCATTAGATACATTTATTGGTGTATTAGCTGCATATATACTAATAAAGATTAGAAACTTTTTGCTATATAAAACGAGGATAGACGCTATAGGGGTTTGCCTTGGAATTGTAATTCTAGTTTTATCCAAGAAAGCAGGGTTTGTATTAGCCTTGATGTTAATTACTGTTTTGCTATGTTGCGAAGCTTTTTCGGATAATAAACAGAGATTTTCTAAGCAATTTAATAGAGTGCTTATCTGTGCGGTTATTGCAGTGCTTGCATCACTTTTGATTTGGGATGCATTGTGTTTTATTGATAGCGGATATTCATCACTCTTGAGGTATCTTATTGTTCTTAGTGAACTAATTCATGGCTCATTACTTGATCTGGCGGGTATAGCAAGTTTACTTATTGTTGTCGCTTTGGCTATGGTAATTATTATAAAAAAACAATGGATGCTGGTTATGGAAGGATTAACCATAGGGGTTCTATTGTTTGGATTTGCTGGAGTCACTATGCTTATCCCCCTTGAAATAAGACAGAGTACTATAAATAGTTTTTTAAAATGTATTTTTTCTATCAACGGCAGATATGTAGTTTATGGATTTGGATATGCGATTTTAATACCTTTTTATGTTATTATTTTAGCGGTAGACTTATGTTATTTTTTTGTCCTGAGAAAAGAGGATAAAACGAAAAGAAAACTGGATACTAATTTTATTACTTGGATAAATATAGGATTTCTTATCTATACTTTATTTGTATATTATGCGAATTTATCGACAAGAACACTTGAACAAACAGCCAGATCTGCTGAATGTAACAGATATTTATTTACTTATATACTGATATTCGTGATTATAGGTTTGTACAAAATATTAACTATAGAATATAAGGATTCCAAGCTGGTTGATGTAGTAATTTCTATATTGCTAGTAGTATTATTAGCTACATCCAATTTTCCAGTAGCATCATTTGATAGAATTACTACATACTACACAGAGTTTATAAATGTTAATGAGAATGACACCATATATTTAGTTGACCAGAAAGATAAAGTTGATAAGTATTCTTTTTATTATTTAATCACACCGGGCAATTATGTTTATTTGCAGGAAGACAAGATGATGGAAAATGCGGATGGCAGTGAACTATCATTGGATGAGTGGAAAAGGCATCTTATTGAATACGGATGTACATATGTGTATGTTTTTAGTATAGATGATGATTTTGAAGCTAATTATGGAAGTATGTTTGATGGGCCGGTTTTACAGAAAACTTTATATACCGTTGAGTATACAGAAAATGATTTACGGTTAAAATATTATTATTGTTTCGAGGGAGCATAATGCGAATATTATATGTATTACACAGATACCATACTAATATGATTTCAACCATGAAAGGTTGGAAGGAGAATGGCAATGAAGTATGTGTAATTAGCCAATATAAGGGAAAAGTGGAGGATCACAAATATGTTGTACCTCATGTTATGGGATACTCTAAAGCTTTTAATGTATTTTTCAAATTGTATGTTAATGTGATCAAGAAAAATGATCCTTTTGCCAAAGATATTAATCTTAGGTATGGAATTCCCCCAATGAAGGGCATTAAGAAGATTATTAAAGAGTTTAATCCTGATGTTATAGTACTGAGGGAACGTTCCTTATACACAATGTTTTGTTATCATTTCTGCAAAAAGAATGGATATAGAACGATTCTCTATAATCTCAGCCCTGTATTTGCTGAGCCTGGATACTATAAATATGATTTGGCTCATAGACTTGCTAGAAAGCTTACGCCAGAATACAGAATATCTCCAACCAGACAGATTGGAATAGATATGGAAGGCAAGGTTCGTGATGGCAAGTCTTTCTTTGCGCCATTTATAGTTGAGCCTAGAGTTGCACCAGAAGAACGAAGCTATTACAAAGATGGAAATATCAATGTTTTTGAAATTGGGAAGTATCAAGAGAGAAAGAACCACTTCCTGATGGTGAATGTGATTAAGCGCCTTTCTGAGAAATATCCCCAAATTAAGCTGACTATAGCAGGCGAGTTATCAGATAAATTTCATCAGGAATATTATGATAGGCTTGAGAAGTATATAAAGGAGCAGGGCTTAGAAGATAGAATAATTCTGTTTAAGAATTTGCCTAAGGCTGAGGTGGAACGTATATATCAAGAGACAGATTTGTTTGTCCTTACTAGCACGGGAGAACCTGCCTCAATTACTGTTATTGAACCTATGGCGTTTAGCGTTCCCACAATAAGTGGAACAGATAATGGGACTGCTGACTATATAGCTTGTGGTGAAACTGGAGAAGTCTTCATGGATTGTGATGAAGATGATCTTTATGCAAAAATGGATGGCATTTTATCTGAAAAGGATAATATCCCTAAAATGGGGGCCAAGGCTTACAAACATGTATGTGATAATTTCCAATTCAGGAACTATCTAGATACTATAGAAGAAATACTGGCTGATATGGAGAAAAAGAATTGATTAAGACATTGTCCTATATTTTTTCCAAACAGGAAAAGTTTAAGATGGCGTATATTGCGCTTCTTATTGTGATTGGAGGCATACTGGAACTTATGGGAGTTGCGGTATTTACTCCTTTTATTCAGATTATTACTGCCCCTACGGTTATCGAGGAAAACAAGTTTTTGTCATATACATATAGGATAATGGGATTTAGAGACACAAATAGCTTTATTATTGGCATAGCAGTATTTATTATTGTTGTTTATGTCTTTAAGAACCTTTTTCTTACATATGAAAAGAATTCTGTTTATTTGTTTTCTTATGGGATGCAACATAGAGTAGCTAAAAGACTATTAAAAGCGTATTTGGCAGAAAACTATGCTTATCATCTTAAAACAAATCCAGCGGAACTAATTAGAACAATTCAGGTGGATACTGACTATTTTACCAAGGCGGTTATTCATACTTTGGAACTGATAATGGAGATAGTTGTCTGTTCGGCACTTATAGTATATTTATTTATCGTTAGCCCTATGATTACGATAATAACATCTATTTCTTTGTTTATTGCAGTGTCATTATATGTCCTATTTTCTAAAAAATGGCTTAGAGAAGTTGGAAGACAGAGCCAGAAATATGGCGCTGAAATATTAGAGTGTGCAAATCAGGCTCTTGGTGGAGTCAAGGAAATCAAGGTTTTAAACCGCGAAGAGTATTTTATCAAGAAGTTTTCTCACTCATTTTCACTGAATATGCGCTGTATCAGACTTAGCCGACTTGCCTCGGTCCTTCCTAAGTATTTTGTAGAGTCGATTTGTATTATAGGACTTATGTTGGCTGTTATCATTAAGATGAAGACAGACAGTAGTAATATTAGCAGTTTTATTCCACAGCTGGCGGTTTTTGCCACAGCTGCATTTCGGCTTATGCCATCAGTTGGAAGAATCAATGAGCATACATCTGCAATCAATAACTGCTATCCATCGGTGAACCTGATATATGAGGATTTAAGGAGCGTAGAGTCTGTCCAGGAAAAGAAGGAACAAGTGGCTAAGCTTGGCAAGATGGAACTTACAGATTCCATAAAGGTTGAGAACATTTCTTTTGGATATGATGACTCTGAGAAGGAAATCGTAAAAAAGGCTTCATTTATGATCAGTAGGGGGAAGACTGTGGCCTTTGTGGGAGAATCTGGTTCAGGAAAGACTACGCTTGTTGATATTATTTTAGGACTACTGATTCCAAAGTCGGGTAAAGTTGAAGTTGATGGAGTAGATATCAACAGTAATATGAGTGGCTGGCAGAAAAATATCGGATATATTCCACAAGCGATTTATTTGTCGGATGATTCTATCAGGAAGAATATAGCTTTCGGAATTGAAGAGGATGAAATAGATGATAAGGCAGTAGAGGAAGCTGCAAGAAAGGCTCAGTTATTGGATTTTGTTAGTTCTCTTCCAGAAGGTTTTGAGACTGTAGTTGGTGAACGAGGAGCAAGAATTTCTGGAGGACAAAAACAGAGAATTGGTATAGCAAGAGCTCTTTATCATAATCCAGAAGTACTTGTTTTGGATGAAGCTACATCTGCGCTTGATAATGAGACTGAAAAAGCTGTTATGGAAGCGATTGATGGACTTCATGGAACAAAAACTATTATTATTATTGCGCATAGGCTTTCTACCATACAGAATGCTGATCTTGTATATGAGGTTGGAGAAGGCAAAGTGACTCGGAGGGAAAAAAGTGAGGTATTGGGAAAATGAAGACGCTTGAAGTTGATAAAAAAATCCATTCTTTTGTAGAGAAAAAGGGTTTTGCAATTGTTTTGTTTTTTGTAGTTTCTATCGCATTACTAATTCGAGCGTATTTTATTCCCATTACAGAATACAGTGCTGATTATACAATATGTTGGTATCCCTGGTGGTTGGAATATAAGGAATATGGAGTGATTGGCGGTTTAGGTAGGACTATAGGCGATTATTATGTACCATATAATCTAATTGTAGCATTCTCTTCCTTGTTTCCAATGCAACCGTGTTATATTATGGCGCTTTTTTCAATTCTTTGTGATTGCCTCTGTTCATTATATGTATATAGATTCCTAACGATACCTGCATTGGAAAAATATATCTCCAAGAAAAGAGCTGCTTTGATTGCAGTTTGTATACTATATTTACCTTGTATGCTACTAAATGGAGCGTTGTGGAAACAATGTGATTCTGTTTATACAGCTTTTTGTGTCATGTTTCTATACTACATGGCTACAGAGAAATACAATAAATCGATTATTGCATGGACAATTGGATTTGCTTTTAAACTCCAGGCTATTTTTCTGCTACCGTTAGTTTTTTTAATGTATTTTATCAAGAAAAAATTTAGTTTTCTTACATATCTATGGATACCATTTATTTTTCTCCTAAGTGGACTGCCAGCAATTCTTTGTGGAAGAAGTGTTTGGGACACATATGGAACATATCTGTTTCAAACTGGTGAAGGTGCTGCAATGATGACTAATACAACAAATATATATGAGTTTGGTTTCATCGACCCGAAAGTATGTGCGATGCCAGCTATTCTCATTACTGCAGTGGTTTTAGTACTGTATTGTTATAAATTCTACACCATAAGCGAGAGGGTTGATGATAAGGATATTATGATGATGGCAACATGGATATCATGGACTTGCTATATGTTTTTACCTCGTATGAGACAAAGGTATGATTTCCTGGCTGTTGTTTTATTATCTGTTTATCTTTTGGCCTTTGAGTATAGTAATGTTTGGATTGCGATAATAGTAAATGTGGTATCGTTAGCGCAATATAGTAGATACTTGTTTAAGATGGAGATGTCTGTTGTATGGTTATCTATACCATACGTATTAATGTATATGCTTTTTTCAATGAATGTTTTTAGAAAAATGGATAATAAAGCAAAAATGATAGAAAAGATGTGAGCGATTTAGAGAGAGTTATTTATGAAAAATGTGATATTTTTTACCCATTCTCTAAGTGGTGGTGGCGCTGAAAAAACTGTAAGACAATTATCTAAGTATATTAATGATCATGACATAAGCGCGAAGGCTTATGTTTGTGTCGTATATGATGATCCGGATTATCATGATGAAGTTGAAAATCTTATTGTTTTGAATCATAAATCTGATGAAGATGATAGTAGAATAAAAAAAGGGCTTAACGTACTGAGACAAATTGCTGAAGTTAGGAATATTAAGAAGAAGTTGAGCATAGATACTTGTGTAAGTTTTCTTCCAGGGGCAGATATTATCAATGTGTTTTCTGGTATTGGTGAAAAACAGATTGTTTCCGTTAGAAATAAGGAGTCTCTGTTTACTCATAATATCTTTAAGAAAATTTATGTCAAGACCGCATATAAGCGCTGCGACAAGATAGTCGCAGTTACTGAAGTTGTAAGAAAAGACTGCATTGATTTCTTTGATGTTCCACAAGATAAAGTGGTAACAATTCATAATGCTATATGTGATATGAATGATAATCCTAAGCTTTTGGATTCTGTTTCAAAATTTATCGATGGGCACAAAGTCATAGTTAATGTTGGAAGGCTTACAGATCAAAAAGGCCAGGATCATTTGCTGAAAGCTTTTGCTATTACTTGTAAAGCGTATCCAGAATATAGACTATTGATATTAGGCGATGGAGAACGAAAGAAGGACTTGGAAAAACTAGCATCTGAACTTGGAATTTTGGATATTGTAATGTTTGCTGGCAATGTGATCAATCCAGCTGCTTATCTTAGAAAGGCAGATATATTTGTTCTCTCATCAAATGTTGAGGGAATGCCCAATGTTCTTCTGGAGGCTATGCAATGTGGACTACCTTGTGTTTCCACAGAGTGCGGGGCCAGGGAAATATTGGCTCCAAATACAGATGTTGGGTACGAAACAAAAACTGTAGATGTATCCGAGTATGGAATTTTGGTACCAGTGTGTACTACAGATAATGATGAAAGAATACTTGCTGATGGTATTATGAAACTAATAGATGATGCTTCTTTGGCGCAAATGTATAGAGAAAAGGCTTTAGAGTGCATTTCAAGATTTAAAATGGAAAACATTATTCAGAAATGGATTGAAGTTCTTTAAGTATATGAAATTGACAATTATTACTCCTACGTATAATAGGGGAGATAAACTAAATAAACTATTTAAATCTCTTAATAATCAGACAGTTAAAGATTTTAACTGGCTGATTATTGATGATGGGAGCATTGATGATACTGCAGAAGTTGTTCGAGATTTTATGGCAGTTGCAAATTTTGAGATTAGATATGATATTCAGGAGAATGGTGGTAAGCATAGAGCACTGAATAAAGGCATTTCAAAAATAACAACTGAGCTTACAATTATCGTTGATAGTGATGATTTTCTGACAGAGAATGCAGTAGAGACAATATTAGATTATCATGAACTATATGATAATCGTAAAGAATCAGATAAACTATGTGGATTTAGTTTTCTCCGCGCATATAGCAATGGAGAGATTAACACAGGAGAGTTTCCTGTAGATGAGGTGGTTGATACATATAGACAGCAGAGGATTAATAATAATTTATTAGGAGATAAGGCAGAGGTTTATTATACTGACATTCTAAAGATGTATCCTTTTGAAGAGTTTGACGGAGAGAAGTTTATGCCAGAAGATGCGGTATGGCTAAAAATGTCAGGACCTTATAATATGGTTCATATCAATCGGGTTATATACTATTGTGATTACTTAGAGGGAGGCCTTACTAGAACAGGGAGAAGGATGAAAATCTTTTCTCCATATGGAATGATGTATAGGTCTTCTGTTTATCTTAATGATCCCCAAGTGAATATTAAGGCCAAGGCTAAAATGGCTATTTTATACCAGGTTTATTCTCAATTTGCGAAGAACAGAGATGATGAGAATAACAAGGATAAAGAAAGTATTTTAGACGATAGAGCGAGATGCAAGGTAAATAGTCCTATGGACAAGCTGTTACTTGCGTTAAGCTTTGTTCCTTCGAAATGTATTTTTTTAATTTGGGATAGGAAATATAAATGAGAAGTAAAGTAGTTGATGTTTAAAAATCATTTTTTTGTATCATTTTGGTTGTGACAATAGCAGCAATAATAGGGACATTATTGTTGGTTGCGGTGTATATTGTAGCTTTTTTACTTATAAAAAGGTAGGTCGCTCCATAAAGAATAGTTTGTTTGCTTTTATTCCTTTCGTAGTAGTGGCAAGTTATTGTTTCATATGGTGGATGGCTACCAAGAACCATTGTGTTCATAATTCTAAATTTATGGTTAGAGAATTTGGAATATTTATGTTTGCTATTAGTGCTGGAATTATTTATTGCCTTAAAATGAGATATATTCAGAAATCAAGGTAGTAGGTTTTTAATCATATAATGATAAGATTTAACTTATAAAGGAAATGGTAAATGCTTTTTAATAGTTTAGATTTTTTGATTTTTTTTCCTATAGTATTTCTGGTATTTTTGATAATACCAAAGAGACTTAGACAGATATGGCTTTTGGCTTGTAGTTATTTCTTTTACATGTGCTGGGATTACAGATGTATTGTACTGATATTGTTTTCTACAGCTGCTACCTATGCAAGTGGACTGTTGCTAGAAAAAGCAACGTCAGAAACTAAAAAGAAACTGATAGTTGCGGCATGTCTCATATCCAATTTTGGAATTTTGTTTGTCTTTAAGTACTTTAACTTTGTAGCTGGATCAATGATGCATGTGGCAGGAAGAGGGTTTGACCCTTTTAATATTATTCTTCCTGTAGGAATTTCATTTTATACCTTCCAGGCAGTGGGATATACAATTGACTGTTATAGAGGAGATATTGCTCCAGAGCATAAATTTATCAGATATGCGCTTTTTGTTTCATTCTTTCCTCAGCTGGTTGCTGGCCCTATCGAGAGAAGCGGCAATCTCCTTGGGCAGATCGATAATCTGTCCAAGATGAGCAGAAGGGATATTCTTGATGTCAGAAGGATTCAGGAAGGATTTATCCTGATGACCTGGGGAATGTTCCTGAAACTTGTGATTGCTGATAGAGTAGCAGTCATTGTGGATAATGTCTATGATAACGTGTATATGTATGGCAGCGTTGGCCTTTTAATGGCCTTCTTTGGTTTTGGACTTCAGATTTATTGTGATTTTGCTAGCTACTCCACTATAGCTATAGGCGCTGCAAGATTTTTTAACATAACTCTTATGGAGAATTTTGATGCGCCATATTTTGCTACTTCTGTCACTGATTTTTGGAGAAGATGGCACATTTCTCTTTCCAGTTGGTTTAGAGATTATCTTTATATTCCTCTTGGAGGAAATAGAAAGGGCAAGGCCAGAAAATTACTGAATTTGCTTATAGTATTTACATGTAGTGGATTGTGGCATGGCGCAAACTGGACCTTTGTTTTCTGGGGGGCTATGCATGGAGTGCTGCTTGTAATAGAGAATCTCCTTAAGCCATGGATACGCAGGATAGATGAATATATGGGAGTTAATAAGAGAAATGTCGGATTTATGCTTTGCAGAGCTGCCATTGTGACACTTATAGCTGATGCAGCGTGGGTGTTCTTTAGGGCAGATTCTTTTGAGCAGGCATATACGTTTTATTACAGGTTGTTTACCAGAGGCGACTGGTGGAAATTATTTGATGGGACCATTTATACTTATGGACTTGATATTACTGAGATGTGGATACTTGCCATCGGCATGATGATCTTGGTAGTTGTAGATTTTATCCGTGTTAGAAAGGGACTACCTTTTGGCAAGTACTTAATGGGAGAATACGCGGTATTCAGAGTGGCAGTAATTGTAGCGCTTTTGATTTTCACAATTGTTTTTGGACAGTATGGGCCTGGATTTGATTCTAAGGAGTTCATATATTTCCAATTTTAGCTTTGGGTAGGAGAGGACGGATATGTCGAATTTTGAAAAAAAGCTTCTGAATTATTTAGAGAATAATTTAGATAAAATAGTATTTATTGTTGTAATATTATTGTCTGTTTGGCTGAGACGACTATATACGCCACTTGTGGATATTACTAATGGAGCTTCTGATTACAAGTCAGAACTCTCGGTATGGGTGGACTACTACAGAGGACTTAGTGTTAAAGAATGCCTTTCAAATGGTATTGGAAACTACTATGTGCCATATAATCTTTTGCTAATTTTGGCTTCTAGATTTGATATTGAGGCATATTGGTTTATTTGTTTCTTTTCATATGTGTTTGATTATGTGATGGCCTTTTATATCTACAAGATAGTAATGCTTTTGATGGGATATGAAGGTGGCAGAAACAGTCTTGAGGCCAAGAGTGTAAAGGTATTAGCTGCTATTTCACTGATACTTCCAATGGTGGTTGCCAATAGTGCCATTTGGAAACAGTGCGATTCTGTATATTCTGGAATAATTCTCTGTGGAATATATTATTTTCTTAAAAAGAAGTACAATGTAGCATTCATTATTCTAGGGGTGGCATTTTCTTTTAAAATGCAGACGATTTTGGTGTTACCGTTTTTGCTTATAGCTTACTTTGTATTGAGAGAGTTTAGTGTGCTCAAGTTCTTATGGATTCCTGGGATATATGCTATAGCAGGGCTTCCGGCAATTATATGTGGAGCGCGTATTACTAGAGTGTATGGTACATATTACAGACAGACCAGGCAATATGGAGCAATGACTATTAATTCGCCAGGAATATGGAATCTTGGACTCTCTGAGTACATGTATCATCATGTTGCCATGGCTATTACGATTATTATCTTTGCAGTTTTGGTCTTGGCAATAACAGTTAAAAAGCCAAAGTGGAATGATAGGTTGTTTTTTTATCTCTTAGGCTGGGTAGTTATGACATGCTTTGAATTTCTGCCAAGTATGCACGAAAGATATGATTATTTGGCGATAATAGTACTTACCTATGTTGCAATCTGTTATAGACATAAGATCTTGCCTGCAGTTCTTGGCATGCATTTAGTATCAGCTTGCACTTATGGAAAGTTTTTATTTTGTTTTGATGTAAATTATACACTTGTAGCGATAGTTTATTTGATGGCATATGTATTTATTACATGGGATTTTGTGGGGCAGTTGTTTGGGAATGAACGATAAACGGAAGATAATAATTGAGATAACAGCGTTTGTGCTAGTATTCGTATTGGCATTTAGTTGTTGTTACAACGTTCTAAGGATTAAGGATATCGGAAATGGTGGCGGTATAGAAGCTTATGATGATATAAAGGTTCCTGTTGACGTTGCTATATTTGGGGCATCACATTCTGTGTGTACAGTGGATAATAGTATTTTATGGAAGGATTACGGCATCGCTAGTTATACGCTGTGGTCTGGAAGTCAGGAGGTTGACGGTACATATCTTTTTATGCAGGATGCATTTAAGAAGAATAAGCCAAAAGTAGCGCTAGTTGAGACCTTGGACTTTATTAACTATAGTAATCCGGACAGAACATTATCTTTATCTGCACTTACAACAGATTATTCCAAGGATTATGTTAATTGGGCTATTAAGACAGCTTCCGACCAGGGGTATTCAAGAGAGTATTTAGAAGAAATGCTTTTCAGAATGCCTATAGTTCATTCAAGATACAAGGAACTGGCCAAGACAGATTTTATTCAGGAACGCACATATAACAGAGGCTATAATGGTAGTAATGAGTGTTTGCCATGTGAACCTCCGACTATAGTAGATGACAGGGAAGATGTTCCTGAAATAGATATGTACTATATCAACAAGATAATTGAATTGTGCAAAGAGTACGATGTGGAGCTAGTGTTCTTCCATGCGCCATTTGTTTTGGATGATGCTAATATTTTTGAACAAAAGCGACAGAACTATCTATCAGATTATTTTGCTGAAAATGGCATTCCTTTCCTTGATTATTACAGGAATTATGAGTCTTGTGGAATAGATTTTGCAACAGATTTGCGAGAGGGTAATCATTTAAACGACCTTGGTGCTACTAAAGTGACTAATGCACTAGGACAGTATCTTGTTTCTAATTATGAATTTGCAGATAAGGCTGGCAAGGCTGGATATGAAGATTGGGATACTCATGTAAGATATGTTGAAGACAGGAAGATTACTTTTAACCTCAAGAAGATAGATGACCTTGGAGATTATTTGAAGAGCTTAAGCGGATATACTGATAGATTCACTATAATAGTTTCTTTTAATGGAAACTATAAGGTAATAGAGGGATATGATGGAATACCCGATTTTGCCAGCATGGGATTAGGGACAGAGTATGACGTTGGAGGACTTGCTGTCATTCGAAATGGCAAGGTGGATGTAAGTACTGAAGGATCTGCGGAGTACAATGTTTACAGAGAATTTGATGGCAGAGTTGATTTTGTAGGATTTAAAAGTGCCGACGATTTATTTGAAGGATATATGATAAATGGTAATGATTACACCAAAGATTGTAATGGCTTTGGAATAACAGTTTATGACGAGACATGTCACTACATTGTTGATGATGTTTATGTAGATGTGTATGAAGGTACAGAAGTTCATCATGTATCAGAAGACTATGTAATATATTAAGAGGCCTAATGAATTTCTATGCTGAATTAGGCGCGGTTGGAGATAAGCTTTATGGTATATGTAAATAGTGCAAGCCTATTATGCATAATAATTGTATTAGTCCTTAGTCTGTATAGGCTTGCTATGGCAGGAGGGAAGATACAAACAGAGGCACACGAAAACTCTTTTCTGGTAAAGCATGAAAGATTGATAGTGGCTTTTCTATTGCTAATTGGTTTCGTTATTTGCGTCTTTGCATTCCCAGATGGATTTATGCAGGATGAGGCTATGTCATCCTATGATGCTAAGAGCTTGCTTATTCATGGTTATGATCATCATGGTATTACTTGGCCTGTTCATATGTATGCTTGGGGAACATCTGAGCAAAGCGCTTTCCTGATATATTACCTTATCCCTTTTATAAAGCTATTTGGAATGAATGAAGTTTCTGTACGTGTCGCGGCAGTTATACTCAGTATGATTGGCGCAATTTTCTTTTGGCTTTTGTTAAGGAGTGCATTTGGAAAAGAAATTGGAATCATTGCGTTAATTGTTTGTCTCTTGAATCCGTGGCATTTTGTTCAGAGCCATTTTGCGCTGGATTGCAATGCGTTTCCTCATTTGTTTATAATTGGCTTTTTCCTGCTGCATTTATTTGCAAAGAATGATAAACGGAAGTACTTATGGCTTGGAATAGTATTTATGGGATTATGTCAGTATGGATATGCGGTATCCCTGTACTGTGTCCCGGTATTTCTGGTTCTTGTGGCAATATACTTTGTGCGTAATAAGATAGTTACTATTAAAGAAGTGCTGATAAGTATGGGCATATATTTAGTTACTTCGGGACCTCTTTTTGCAACGATGATATTAAATGTCCTAGGTGTGCAGGAAGATATACATTTGGGACCATTTACGTTGCCTGCATTTGTAGAGAATGAACGTGCTGGAGATATTCTCTTTTTTGTAGATGATAAGTTGGATTTTTTTATCAGAAATATCAAATACATATTTGGCATAACAATTCTTCAGCAAGAATATGTTCCGTGGGATAATGTCGAGCATTTTGGAACAGCATTCTTGTGCATGGTACCTGTTGCTGTGATAGGCTTTGTATATACTTGGTATAAGGCAACAAAGAGGGATGAGAATAGCCGCTTCTTTAGCATGGTGCTGTTTTGGTTTATTATGGCATTGTGTGAAGGTGTAGTGACGAATTTAAGCGGATTAATCAGACGTTTTAATATCTTCTATTATGTGCAGATAATATTTATTGTAATTGGAATCAGATGTATATGGAATGCTTCAAAGCGGTTATTTGCTATCACTATGGCAGTGTATTTAGCAATGGGAGCATTACTTGTATTTGATTTTGCTACAGTTTATCAAAGGTCTTTTTATGTTCCAGAGGCTAGTTCCAGGTATGTACTTGACGCAGCTTATCGTATGAAAGACATAGAATGCGATAGATATTATATTACTCCTGATACTGCATGGCCTGGTTCAAAAGATGTTACGGAAATATGGGTGTTATTTGCATTTGATCTAGATTCTGACTATGTTCTAGGAAATACGCAGAACAGCTATGACAGGCATTTTGATCATGGTTATGAAGAGCAGTTTGTTTACAGCAGAGCTGATCAAATAGATAGTATTGATGCTGATAATGCATATTTATATTTTGTAAATGCAGATGATAAGGATTTGTTTAGTGAGGATACGTTTGATAGCTATCAATATGGGGCATATTATCTTATGATTCCCAAGTGGATGAATGGATGATGAGATTGGGAGAATCTAGTGATAAATTTTGTTTTATTATTGGCATTTATAGTCATATATTATCTTGTTCCTAAATCTGTACAGAATTTGACGGTATTTATTGGGAACATGGTGTTTTGTTATATAATGGGCGGCTTTAGGATGATAGTATTTCTCCTACTGGCGTCAATATTGGCGTACGTTGGTGCTAGGTTCTATAAGAAGAATTGGCACTTTATTTTTGTAATTGGTTTTATAGTGATATTATCTTTTCTTTTTGTATTCAAGTATGTGGATTTCTTCCTTGGCATAGGTCAGGGAATTCAGATACTTTTTTCTGGTTCTAGTTCTATAAAACTGTTACAGCTTATGGCACCTGTAGGAATATCATTTTATACGCTGACTATTCTTAGCTATTTGTTGGAAGTAAAGTATGGGCTAGTTGAACCAGAAACGAATCTTATCAAATTTCTATGTTTTTCTACTTATTTTCCACAGCTTTTGTCTGGGCCTTTTAGTAGGTACAAGGAGCTTGGCACGCAATTTGACGTACCAAGAGAATTATATGAACAGAATGTTTATGATGGATTCAAACGTATTCTGTGGGGATACTTCAAGAAAAAAGTAATTGCTGACAGAATATCAATTGTAGTAGCAGAAATATTTGGAAATTATCAAAACTATCAGGGAATAACGTTAATTTATGGTGCAGTATGTTTTGCAATCCAGCTGTATGCTGACTTTTCCGGATATACAGATATTGTATTAGGAATATCTCAGGCATTAGGAATTACATTATCTGAAAATTTCAAGGCACCATTTATGGCTAGGTCTGTAGCTGAGTACTGGAGGAGATGGCATATAACACTAGGGGCGTGGGTAAAAGATTATATATATTATCCATTTTTAAGATCTAGGTTTATCAAGAATATTTCTAAGAAAACAAAGAGAAAATTCGGGAAAAAGTTTAGTAAGAATCTATCACTTATACTTGCTATGTTAGTAACATGGGTTTCGGTAGGCTTTTGGCACGGAGGTGCCTGGAAATATATTATAGGATCAGGCCTTTTACATGGCTTTTTTATCTGCTTTTCAGAGTTGACAAAAGATTACTGGGCAATGCTATATAAGAAGATTGGCTTTAACACTGAGAATCCTGTCTATATATGGTTTCAGAGGATTAGGACTTTTGTATTAATCTGCATTGGGTTTGTATTCTTTAGGTCAGTTGATGTTCCAAGTTCTCTTGATTACTTAAAGAGAATGATAATGATAAATGATTTTAGTATGATATCTGATGGATCTCTTTTTATGATTGGCACAAATATGGCTGGCCTTATAATCTTTGCATTAGCGCTGATAATGCTGATTGTGAGTGATAATCTAACATACAGGTATGATGATCCGCGAGTATGGTTAAATAATAAAAGTGTGATATTCAGATATGCGTTTTATTGGGCATTGGTAGTTATGATTGTTTTATCGCTTAATCTATCTACAGAGGAATTTTTATATATGCAGTTCTGATGATATTATTGATTTAAGGAGCAGTAGATGCATAGCTTTTGGAGTAAATGTAAAGTGTTAGCTAAGTTGGGGCTTTCAGGGATAATTGCGGTTGTTCCAGTGGGTCTTGTCTGGCTTTATATAATATATGGTGGAATGTTTTATTTGGATAGCGAGTACGCTTATTCTCGTTGGAATAAGGAGGCTTGTAGCCAGAATCATGAAGGAGCAGTTAAGGTTCTCGTAATAGGTGATTCTGTAGTAAATGCTGCTTTATGCCCAGATTATTTGTCAGATAGTACTTATAATTTGTCTCTTGGCGGTGTTTCTCCGGCAGAGATGTACTACGTTTTAGAAGAGTATCTTGAGAACAACCAGGCTCCCAAGGTGTGTTATATAGGCTTTTCAGATCAGGGATATATTACTGATCAAAATTTATATAAGCGTATTCTTTATTTTCATAGATTTTCAAAAGAGCAGGAAGAAGCTATATTTGCTGATGCAGAGGCCTTTGGAGAACAGTCAATACTAATTGAAGATTACGAGAATGAGAGAAAGAAGTATAGGCTGTGGTTTCCGGATAAATATATATCTGCATTAATGAACGGTGGCATTTTTATGAGATATAGTTCTAATATGGAATGCTACATAGTTGTGAATGAACACAAAGGCTCCTGGATGTCACAAAATGAGAACTGGGATACAGGTGCTGATACTATTGAATATAATTCATTTCCTGTTGGAGAAATGCAGAATTATTATATGGAGAAGATACTGGATTTATGCGCTGAGAATGGTATTACTCCACGACTTGTAATGATTCCTGTAAGACCAAACTGTGTCTGCAGCATAGAATATGTAGAAGATTGGTACAAAAGAGCAGTCCTATGGCAGGAACATTGCCCACAGATGACGTATTTTTATAGACCAGAAGGTTTTGAATATGAGGATTTTGCTGATGATTGGCATATGAATCATAATGGTGCTGCGAAGTATTCTGGAATGATCAAAGAGATTTATGCTGAGGATTTTGAATAAATGAAAGTATTGATGGTTAACAAATTTCTCTATCCAAATGGCGGATCAGAGACATATATATTTAAACTTGGCGAAGCTCTTGAGAAGGCCGGTCATGAGGTTCAGTATTTTGGTATGGAACATGAGGGAAGGTGTGTTGGAAATTCTGTAGATGCATATACCTCTGATATGGATTTTCATGGTGGTAGTAAGATATCCAAGCTGACCTATCCACTTAAGACTATATATAGCTCAGAAGCCAGGAAGAAAATTAGACAGGTTTTGGATGACTTTAAGCCAGATGTGGTGCACCTTAACAATTTCAATTATCAGCTGACACCCTCTATAATTTTGGAGATTGTTAAGTGGAGGGAAGAATATAGTAAAGAATTGAGTAATAGTCTTGAGTCCGAGAATAAGACTGATTTGAATTGGAATGGATGTAAGATTGTTTTTACAGCACATGACTATCAGCTACTTTGCCCTAATCATATGTTTAACATTCCATCTACAGGCCATAATTGCGAGAAGTGTATTGGTGGACGTTTCAGTAATTGCATCAAGAATAAGTGTATTCATGGATCCACTGCAAAGTCTGTTGTTGGAGCTATGGAGGGATACTTCTGGAAATGGAAGGGCGTTTATAAACATATAGACAAGATAATCTGCTGCTCTGAGTTTATGAAGAGCAAGATGGATATGAATCCGGTGTTTGCAGGGAAAACAGTTGCAATGCACAATTTTGTGGAACATGTGAGTGAAGTTGATTGCGCGAAAGCTGCTGAAAATAATAATCCTGGTTCAGGCTTCAAAGGAGCGGAGAGTTTTAGCAGCGGAAATAGCGTTACTTTAAGTGATGGTACAAAACTTCCATCGCAGTATGTCCTTTATTTTGGAAGATATTCTCTTGAAAAAGGCATTAGAACAATGATTGAGGCCTGTGGTATGCTGCCGGAGGTGGATTTTGTATTTGCTGGCAAAGGAGACTATGCGGAAGATATAAGGAAACTACCTTATGCGCAGGAAGTTGGTTTTAGAACAGGAGAAGATCTTGATAAATTGATACGAAACGCCGTTTGCACTGTATATCCATCTGAGTGGTACGAGAATAATCCATTCTCCGTCATGGAGAGCCAGGAAAGACTAGTTCCAGTTATAGGGGCGAATATTGGTGGTATTCCGGAGCTAATCCGTGATGACGTAGATGGAATACTATTCGAAAGTGGAAATGCAAAAAAACTTGCTGATGCCATTAAGAGTCTTTGGGATGCTTCGGAAACGGTAAGAAGATTCAGACAGAATTTGAGGGATGTTCGTTCCAGCAGAATGGATGTGGGTCAGTATTGTAAATGGATTGTGGAAAAAGTATATACATAAGTCCGAAAAAGGGTTTGTTAGGAGAAAAAATGGATTCATTATATGTAGTTATGCCTGCCTACAATGAGGAGGCAAATATAGAATCAGTGGTTACAAGTTGGTACAAGTTGTTAGAAGGAAAATCAAAAGAATCCAGGCTTGTTGTAGCAGATAGTGGCAGCACAGATAGAACGCATGAGATTTTGCAGAAGTTACAAGAAAAATATCCGCAGTTGGAGATATTAGAAGACAGTTTGAAGCAACATGGTCCCAAATTGTTGGCACTTTACGGATATGCCATTAAAAAGGGAGCAGACTATATTTTTCAGACGGACTCTGATGGGCAGACAAATCCCAAGGAGTTCGATTTCTTCTGGGATAATAGAGAGGCTTACGATGCGGTTATAGGTAACAGAACTGCTCGTGAAGATGGTAAGGATAGGGCATTTGTAGAGGATGTGGTATGCCTTTTGCTGTCCATGTACTTTGGAGTTAAGGTGCCAGATGCAAATGCGCCATTTAGACTTATGAAGTCCTCATTAGTTGCCAAGTACATTGACAGATTTGACGAGGATTATAATATTCCTAACATTATGTTTACAACGTTCTTTGCCTTTTATGGGGAAAAGACTTTGTTTAAAGAGATTTCTTTTAAGCCTAGACAGGGAGGGGAAAACTCAATTGATCTTGTGAAGATCACAAAGATCGGAATTAAGGCCTGCTCTGATTTTAGGAAGTTTAAGAGGCAGATGAAAAAGAGTAAGTAATTATTTGTTGTGAGAGTGGTTTATGGAAAAGAAGCGTAGCATTGAAAATATAATAGCGGCAGTGTTATCTCTTTTGCTGGCTGTTATTCAGGGATTTGCTAGTCCCCTGCACCCATGGATAAGGGGCGAACTGAATGTGGATTCGGGAGTATTTCAGACGGTGGCTCTTATGATGGAGCGTGGCTTCATGCCATATAGGGATACTTTCGATCATAAGGGACCATATCTGTATGTCCTGAACTGGCTTGGTAGAAGGCTTGGTGGATACTGCGGAGTGTGGTATATCGAGGTGGTTACAATAGCTGTAGCTATCTTTTTTATGTATAAGACTGCAAGGTTGGTTTCATCAAGGACTTCAGCTTCTGTAGCTACGCTGGTTGGACTTTCAATACTGAACAGATGCTTCGAAGGTGGCAATTTCTCTGAGGAGTATGCGATTCCTCTTATTGCCGTTGCTACATACATATTTGCAGACTACTGCATGAATGATGTTATTTCTAAGATTAGGATTGTGATTTCTGGAGCATGCCTTGGTTTGGTGCTGATGCTTCGCCCTAATATGATTGCTGTGTGGGTGGTGTTCTGCATTGCTATCTTCGTTTCTCTGATAGTTTTCAAGAAATGGGAAGATTTAGGGAAGTTTGTGCTGTGGTTTCTTATTGGAATGGCAGTTGTTGGAATTCCTGCATTTATCTGGCTTCTTGTTAACAATGATGTCAGAGCATGCGTGGATGCTTATCTTTTCTTCAATATGAAATATACTGTGGCTACAAAGGCAGAGAAGATTAGTGCCTTTAAGTCATTTTTCCTGGTTCCATCAAGTATCGTTGCGGCTGTGTGCATGATACTTAAGTGCTTCAGGAAAGAGAATAGATTTTTCAATGTGTCATATCTTGTTTATATGGCATTGTCGTTTGGATTCCTGTCCATGAGTGGTAGGGAGTATTTGCACTACGGACTGGTCCTGGTACCTGTAGTGGTTTACCCTATTGCGGGAGTTCTTAGTGAAGTCGAGGGGCTTAGAGATAGGGAAGATAAGAAAAAGTCTGCTACAAGCATTGCATCATGGATAGCTGTAGTTGCTGCCTGGGTATGCCTTGTGGCATTTGTCTTTGTCCCTTCATGGAAGGATATGGTTCTTGGTATTCCTAAGGTTTACGCTGAAAGAAACGAAAATCACCTTAGTAGCGAAGCTAACAACATCTATGAGGTTATTCATTATACAACAGATGAATCAAAGACTTTATCAGTGTTTGGAAACTGGGACACTATCTATGTGCTGACAGAAAGACCTCATGTTACAAGATATTCATTCCAGGTGCCTATTGGAGAAGTTGATCCTAGCATTATGGATGACTACTTTGCACAGCTTCAGGAGGAACTTCCAGATCTTATTGTGGTATACTGCCAATATAGACGAGATCAGATGAATCAGTTCCTTGCTGATAATGGATACCAGATGATCTATGCACAGAATCCGGATGATCCAAGCCATGGGCCATCCCTTTGGAGTTTACAGAATTAAAGAGGTGGAAAATGCCGGTTTACACCAAACTTTTTATCGCATTTTTCCTATGCGTGTTTTTCACATTTTATTTTATATTGCAGCTTTTTAGAAAAAATGCGCGAAGAGGCGCATTTTTTTCTAATGGACTTATTTTCCTTGCCAGCGTAGTTTTCTATGCCTGGGATGATGTTAGATTTATTCCTGTTTTATTGGTGCTTGGGATTGTGACCTATGTTTCGGGCCTGGTTCTTGAAGGCGTTGGAAACGGGGAGAAGTCAAGGGGAACAGCTCTTTATGTGTTGTTTATGGTCTTGGAACTGGGACCAATAGTAGTTGCAAGGTTTATTGGTCTTTTTTCTTCCGTTGGAGTTATTGGTGCAAGAAATCTTTTAGTTCCTTTAGGGCTGTCTTTCTTTACATTGCAGGCATTTACATATACTGATGCGGTATATAGAGGGAGACTTAAGGCTGACAGGAACATTTTAAATGTGCTGACTTTTGTTAGCTTGTTCCCTTGTGTTTCCAGTGGACCAATTCAGAGAGCAGAAAAGCTCCTTCCACAGATACAAAAGGTGGAGCGAAGCTTTGATTATGATGAGGCTACAGATGGACTTAAGCTAATAGTCTGGGGACTTGTTAAAAAGCTTGTTATTGCGGATAATCTTGCCATTTATATTCAAAATGTAAGAGGGGCTGAAACATCGTATGGATCAGCGCTTCTTCTGTCTGCTATATTCTATTCATTTCAGCTTTATTTGGATTTTTCAGGATATTCAGATATAGTTATTGGGGCAGCCAAGGCTCTTGGATTTGACCTTGGGCTTAATTTTGACCATCCTTATTTGTCACAGTCTGTTGGGGAATTTTGGAGAAGATGGCATATTTCTCTTAGTAGCTGGCTTAGGGATTATGTCTATATTCCTCTTGGTGGAAGCAGGGTTAGTCCATGGAAGATTTACAGGAATCTTTTGATAACGTTTGCTGTCAGTGGCCTATGGCACGGAGCAGGTATCACTTGGATAATCTGGGGACTTTATCATGGCGCGTGGCTTTGTATTGAAAGGGCGCTTGGCTCTTCAAGGAAAATGCGCGATAGCGCTGGTAAGCTGAGTATTGGAAAGGTAATTCTTACCTTTGTGATTGTAACTATTGGTTGGATTATGTTCTCTTCTGCGTCAGTAGGAGAGTTTTGGAACATCGTTAGTTCTTTTGCCAAGATTCCTGGAGAGGTGGCTGGCGTAGCATGGACTGAAGGATTTGTTAGTGGACTGAAGGCACTATTTATGGTTACTTCAGATGCTCATGTGGGAACATCCATTTTAGGCCTTGTGGCTTTCGGAATTATCAGCAGTTACACCTATGGAACCAAGACCTGCGGCCTTGAAATTATAAGGAAGCAGAACGCTGTAGTAAGATGGTGTGGATATTTTGCGTTGATTCTGTTAATCTTGCTGTTTGGGGCGGCAAATAGTGCAGAATTCATTTATAATAGATTCTAGATTGTGCTTAGAGGAATTAGAGATTGAAGAAACTAAGTTTGAAGCTTTGTCTGTTTATTATTCCGGTGCTGATATATGTGGGCATCAGCGTGTTTGTGGATGCTTACAATGTTTTTCATGTTGAGGATATCAGGTTTACAGATATTACGCCAAATCAGAACTATATTAAGACCAAGTATGTACTTAACAATAAGGATAAGTTCAATGCATTTATCTTAGGATCATCGAGAGTTGCGAATTTACCGCCAGATGGACTACCACAGACGACAGAAGATGGGAAAGACCTTCGGTGGTACAACATGACTTATGCCATGGGAGCGCCGCAAGAGAATTATCAAACAGTGAAAAGTTTGATAGATGGCGGAGTTGAGATAGATGAACTTATTATCATGATTGATGAGATTTCTATGTGGAAAGGGATCAGCTATGAGCGTGACCAGCTGATTTTTGTGAACTATCAAACCTATGAAATGTCACCACTTAAGTTTTATTATGCATATATTAAGCAAAAGCCTGTCTTGAGAATCCTTCCACAGATTTTTGAAAAAATAGTTGGGAGCAGGGAATTCGAGCAGAAAAAAGAGCTCTTTTACGAATATGGCGTAGATATTAAGAATACAGATTTGAGTATTGGACAAGACGTACGTAATTTAGGCTCAGCAAGGAGTCTTGAGTATACAGAAAAAGCTGGAAGTATAGAGGCTTTGCAGAACCTTGTGGATATTTGTGAAGCCAGAGATATTAAGCTGGTTGTTCTGACTACGCCAATCTATGAGGAAACTTACCGCGAGGGCGTTGAGAATGGTTATCTGGAATTTCTAAAGGATGTTGCGAAAGTTACTGACTTTTATAATTTTTCAGGCCTTAATGAGTATACTGAATCTAGCAAGTACTATTTTGATGAATCACACTTTAGGCCATATGTTGGAAATGAAATGGAAAAGATAGTATTTGGAGAGGAACAGCCACAAGGGTTGTTTGGAATTCATGTTGACAGTTCGAATATAAGTGAAGTCATAGATGAACTTGAAGAACAGTTATCAAATTAAGATGTAGTTATGGAGGCATATAGATGTTTATTTATTCTCTACCTAAATGGAATAAACATATTAGTATAAAAACAGTTAATATAGTAGTTACCGTGTTTTATATTCTAAGCATAATACCGATGTTGGTTATTGGCCATTTTGACTGGCTTTCAGCAGATGACCTTGCTCAGGGTGGCCCTATGATCAAGTATTATGAGAGTACAGGAAATGTTTTTGCAACATTCTTTATGGCGTTTTATTATGCTTTTGATTTTTATCTTAGATGGGAAGGCACGTTCTTTCCATGTTTGATGTATAGGTTCAACCCATGTGTACTTGGAGAGAGAATGTATTTTCTTGTAGTATACGTGATGATAGCTATTCTAACTTTTGGAGTTTGTTATTTCTTTAGAACTTTGATAGTCCATGTTTTTAAAGGAGACAAGAAACTTGCAAATATAATTTCAATGCTTACGCTGATCATCATGATTCATTCATTGCCAGCAAATGGCCCAAGAGTTGAGATGTTTTACTGGTATACAGGGGCCGTAGACTATACTTTTATGCTGGGAATGGGACTTTTTTGGAGTGGCCTTTTAATAAGAGCAGTTCTATGTGATGACAAGAGATCTCGAGTTAGAAAGTTGTGCTGGGCATGCTTTTGGGGATTTTGGCTAGGTGGAGCAAACTATCTTACAGCATTGTCTCTTGCAGTTATATCGTTTCTGATAGTTGTATTGATTGTTCTCGAGAAGGTAGGCTTTATTAAACTGGAAAATGTGGATGCTGAACGTAAGAAGATTTTTAAGCTTTTGTGGCTTCCGGCTTTATTTAATTTTATTGGACTTCTGGCAAGTGTATTATGTCCTGGTAACGCTTCGAGAGCGAGTCAAACACAAGGATTTGGCCCTATTAAGTCAGTCTTAATTGCATTTTACTACGTTTTTGAGGTTTGCATTAATGCACTGACAAGATGGGAAGTGCTAGTTCTGTTAGCTATAGTTGCAATTATAATGTGGAAACTTGCTGGAACACTGAATCACAGGTTTGAGCACCCATTTATTTTTTCTATTTTTGCATTAGGGATGATGGCAGTAGTTATTGTTCCGCCGCTTTTTGCCCTATCTAATGTAGATGCTGGAAGGCTTAGGGGCTATATTTTCATGAACTTTGTTCTTATGATGGTGTTGGAACTTATGTATATGCTAGCTTGGGGCAGGCAGAAGATTGAAGGTGAGATATATTCTGTAAGGGTTCCAGAGGACAAAGGCTCTTTTGCACAGGTTGGTAGCACCGTGATAGCTCTTTTGACAATGGTTTTAGTATTTGGAAGTGCTTTGTGTGTGAAAGCTGATCCATATTACTATTCTTGGAGTTCTGCATTTACTGATGTTGTAAATGGAAATGCCAAGACTTTCTATAATGAGAATGTTGAAAGACTTGCTGTATTGAAAGATGACAGCGTCAAAGATGTTGTTTTGAAACCTTATTCTGTAAGACCAGAAATCATAGCTTTTGATGATGCAACAAGTGACCCAAATGAGTGGATAAACTATTACTTAGCTAAGTACTATGAGAAGAATTCTGTGGTTGTGAAGAGTGAGTAATTTTTTGTAGGAGAGTATGAAATTGGGAAAAAACGACAATGAGAAAATAGATATATCAGTAGTAGTGCCTGTCTATGGCTGCCCAGAGGCAATTCCTGAACTAGTTAGAAGAAATACTGAAACTCTGCAAAATATGGGAGTTGGATACGAGATTATTCTTGTGGATGATCGAGATGGAATGGGCTCTTGGGATGCGATTAAGAAAGAAGCCCTTGCAGATGAACATGTAAAGGCTATAAGCCTTACCAGGAACTGCGGACAGGATAAGGCAATTACTGCCGGTGTGACTGCGGCCAGAGGAGATTGGATTGTTACCATGGACTGTGATCTTCAGGACGCACCAGAAAATATTCCGATGTTGTATGAGAAGGTGCGGGAACAGGAACTGGATGTACTAATTGTCAGACGCCATGACCGTAAGGACTCAGCCATAGTACAGCTATTATCCAAGGCTTTTCATAAGGTATTCAGCTATTTGTCAGAACTTGATTTTGATTATGAACTTGGAACATACCTCATAGCTAGTAAGAGAGCGACAGATCTCTATGTTCATACAAAGGGGCAGGGAAGAGATTTTACTATGTTCCTGTTATGGACTGGATATAAGAAAGGTTTTGTTGATCTTGAGCATGAGACAAGGTTTGCAGGGAAATCTTCCTATACATTTGGAAGGAAAGTGGAGTATGCAATAAGGGCTATGACCACATTCTCAAACAGGGTGCTCTATGTTCCTGTTTATGTGGGAGCTATTTCAGCAATTGGTTCGTTGATTTATATTATTTTTGTCCTAATTTCCTGGGCAATGCATGTGGCTAATCCGGAAGGGTGGAATACATTGGCAGCAGCAGTGTTCTTTTTTGGAGGACTTATTCTGAGCACACTTGGCGTACTGGGAATATATATCGGTAATATATTTGACGTTGCAAAAGAGAGACCTTTGTATATCGTGCAAGAGCGGATTAATCTTCCAAATGAAAAAAACTGATAATGAAACAATGTAGTAATTAACTCGATATCTTATAGATACAGCAAACGGAGATGATAATGGCAGATATTACAAGTAGAATCAAGAAAATAGTTGGCGTTGTGGTGGCTATTCTTACAATAGTTATGATGTTTTCTGTGGTGGCAGGGACATTATATACTTTTCCCGCAGAGGATGATTTTAGTTATGAATGCGGAGGAAGAGATGGGGCTGCTGAGTATAAGTCCTCTGTTATTGGATCTTTTTACAAGACATTAAATATTTATCGTGTTCAACAAGGATGTTATACAGCAATGTACCTTGACCACATGGTAAGACCTTACAATAGAGGTGGACTTCCAGCTTTTCATGTGGCTATGCTGGTTTATATGGTTCTTTTTATTTTTGCAGTGGGATTTGTGCTTAGAACATTGATAAAAGATAATACAGCATTTGCCATAGCTATGTTTGCTGCAATGATTTCTTGTTTTGGAATGACAGGAAGTTCAGGTGGGACCATGATTTTTTATTGGTATACTGGCAATGTTGGATATATGTTAATGTTCACTTTGGCTATGTTCACTACTGGATTTTTCCTACGAGCTATTAAGAATGAAGGGAAGAAGGCAATTCTGTATTTAGTATTAAGTTCAGTGTTTGCGTTTTTGGCAAGTGGTGGATCACTTGTAATTACTTCTATTAACTGTTCTATGCTCCTTGCAATTATTATTCTTGCGTCTGATAAAGTTAGAGTAAGTAAGATACTTATTATCCCATTTATTTTTGCTATGATAGGGGCATTTATAAATGTGCTAGCACCAGGAAATTTCCAACGAACTCAAAATGATCTTAATGAAGGCCATGAGACAGTAGTCGATGCTGTTAGAGATACTTTCCAGTGCTACTTTATTGAATTAAAGAAAATTGCTGATCCTTTAATGGTTACAGTAATGGTTATTGTAATAACAGCTGGAATAATTCTTGGGGTAAAAGTGATTTCAAAAAAAGTTACATGGAAATTGATGCTAATTAGTATAGCTGGAATATTTGCAATGCAGTATTTTACTATATTCCCAGCAGTTTTTGGGTACCATAGAGTACAACTAACAGGCCATGTTACTGCTAGCTACTATATTATTGCAAGACTTTTACTTATCGTGTTGTCGCTTATATTTTCACAATGGATACAGGATTCGGCGCTTCTAGAAAAAACGAATAATATTGGGAAAATGATTACAATCGGTGTGGCTGCTATTGCTATTCTATTTTTAATCATTTCACCTACTTGCCATAGTATTTACAGTGATAGCTTTTGCGCAAGAACCTATAGAGACTTAAGAAGCGGAAGATTTAATGAAGTGTTAGCTATTAGGGAATACGAATTGACTTACTTTGAACTAGCTGAAGAGGGAAGTGATGCAATCTTGTATCTTCAGTGGGATACTGGTTCTGAATCGCTACCAGCTATGGGAATTGGTTCTGATTGTGAATGGATAGTTAATCGAAGTGCTGCTAATTTATTTAAATTGCATACAACCACTGTGCTGATACCTTAAGGAGCTGCAATGGCATTAGATAAAAACAACTACAAGGAAGCGGTTAGAAAACTTGAAATAGGCATTATATCAGTTATCATATTTGTTCTATGTATTGCGTATGGTGATATTTGTTATGAAACCAATGATGATGTAGTAATAAATATGATAGCGGCTGGTGCGTATGGAGAGCCATCACAATATTTGGTTTACAGCGGGATATTATGGGGATATTTTATAAAAGCTTTGTATGTTTTATTCCCGGGGTTTAACTGCTATTTACTGTCTTTTTTGTTTTTCAATCTATTATCAATGTTTATAATTTGTCAGATTTTGTCAGAAAAACTAAGCCTGACATTTACGGCAGTTTTGACAGTTATTGTGAATCTTCTTCTTTTCAAAGATTTTTATGTGAATGTTCAGTATAGCAAAAATGCAGCAATATACGTGGCTACTGGCTTTGTTTTGATCAGTTGTTCTATTTTCATAAAAAAGAGGAGTTGGTGCAGACTAATTACGGGCGGATTGTTTCTGGCACTTGGACTGGCTGTAAGAAAAGAAAGCATGGTACAGGTTGCACCATTGGGAATAGTGACAATTTTAGCTGTACTAATGATTAGTCATTGCTATGGCGCGGAAACTGAATCGAAGATATGCTCTGCCAATACTATGAGGAAGATAAAAGGCAATTTGCTCGGCTCAACATTGAAACTGCTAATACCTATAGCAGGCTGTCTTCTGGTATTGGGTACAAATTATATCGCATATCATCTGAACTCAGATTGGGACAGTTATTATCAGTGGGATAAGATCATGGTCCAAAAGAGAGATTTTGGAAACTATAACTTTGAACGTTTTCAGGATGAGTATTTAGCAAATGGATTTACTGAGTGGGATTTCCGCCTTATGGAAGAGTGGATGTGGAATGATTGCGACAATTATTCCCTTGATAAGATAAAGCTCATGGCAGAGATTGGTAAAGATATCAAGATGAACCGCTTTAGGCTTGATACTAAACTTGCGGGAGATACCGCCGGGCTTATTGGAAAGGCAGCACAAGAGAGTAACTTGCCTATTTTGGCAGTAGTAGTTTTGCTGGTATCTGTTGTCTATTTTATTGTATCAAAGAATTGGACAGGGCTTATTGGTTCAGTATTTTTGTCGTGTGGCGTGCTATTTGAGATGTATTATCTTGCATGCCTTCGCAGAGCACCATGGAGAGCAGAGTTTGGCATATGGTTTGCAGGAATATTGTTTATACTGACTCTGGTGATGTTGTGCAGTGATAATCGTAAAAAAGTACAGGCTGTAGGGACTGCAATGAGCCAAAGCCTTGGAACATTTGGTAAGAAAGTTGCAATGCCGCTAAAAATTGCAGGCCTTATTTGTGCTGTAATAGCTTTATTCTTTTGGCAAAAAGAGAACCTTGATTATAGCATTAAGAGTTGGGAAAATAGGGATTATTCTAGATACAATTACATTAAGAGCATAAATGAAACAGATGGCCTTTTTGTGATGAGCATAAATGAGATGTTTGCCGGATTAAATGGGGCTACCAATATTTGGGACATAAATCGAACTGAATATGAAGGCTTCTACCACAATATCATAGCTGTTGGCGGTTGGGTGATTCCTTCTCCAATTGGAATGTATTATGCACATGAAAATGGGGTAAGTAATGTATTTAAGGCTTTTTCCGAAAGAGATGATATCTATTATATCGGTGGCGGAGAGACAATGGGGTATCTGTTGGTGTATCAAAATGAGAAATACGGGCCGGGAATATCTGTCAAGGATGTAGAGTTTGATTGGGGGAATGCTTGGCAGTTTTATAGAGAAAACTTCTAATTGCAACGCAATTAGAAGTATGGCTCATGATCGTAGTTGACTTCATCCTTGCCATAATATGTTCTAACTCCTTCTTTCCAGTCTGATGCATCGCGAGGATAGAGAACGAATGGATCAACAGCTATTGGTGAAACAGTAACAACGGCATCATCAGTTTCCAATATTTGGAAATTGAGAGCCATTTGGTAACCATAGTATTGTGCTGTGCTAAGGGACAAATCGCTTATAGAAGCGGATGTAAGGTATTTGCCTGGTGTCTCAATGATTTGACTCTTTATGGAGAGTATAGTCATAACCACAGAAATACACACAATGGATGTACCTAGAATAGAGTTATGGTAGTTAAAGTTCTTTTTATAGAGCCAAGCACAATAATAAAATATGTTGAGTACTAATAAAAGAATAAAGGCAAAATATACACAATTGGCAACCCTTCGAACGCCTAGATTACCGTTTATATAACCGATAGTTATTTCTGTTGATGCATCAAGATAAGTTGATGGTGCATATAAAGCGCTTAGCAGGCAATAACTAATAAAGGTAATCAGACCAGGAAGAGGAAATTTGAAGTCAACATTTTTAAGGACTTCTTCTTGCGTGATCATGTACCAAGTCAGTATGCATGTTATTAAAATAAAAGCTAAAGTAACTAGGGAGAAATGTCTTTGTATAAAAGCGTTGCTTAATACAAAGGCATTTTTTGCTGTAACAAAAAGACCATTTGTTTTGTCTGTTACAAGAACCATTCTTTTTTTGTTTCCGATGGCGGTAAGGTTTATAACAGTGCCGATTATGTATGTTATAGTCATTGGCAATATACGAAAAACAATCTTGTAATTTCTTTTACCCCAAATTGTCAAATAGAGCATAGAGCATCCTATGAAAATAATGAGAGTAAGGAGACCACCGAATACAGTAATATTATTTACTCCTGCAGCTAGCAATCCAAGAATGCTAATAAGAATACAATTAAGTAAAGGCCTCTTTTGCTCTGTATCCTGCATGTAAAGAAAAGTTAATCCCAAGAAGACCATGAGAAGTGCATGACCAAAAGTGTAATGGACAGCACTGTTAAACCAAGTAAATGCCTCAGCCTTGCCATCTACTCCCTCTATACTAATAAATGTTGTGAGAAGGAATATACACCAGGTAATAGTTTTAGAAGCTTTAAAAACTTTCCTGAGTATGCTGTTGAAAAGTATGTAATAGGAAACGAACATAGCTGTAATCATCATGGCTCCGGTAAGATGATACAGTTTTACACTGAAAACGCCTGGCTGAAGTGCCATAAGAAAGCATGAAGTGTAGGTTCCCTGCCAAGTCAGATAAGCCTCTACAGTTCTAGCAAAGGCCGCACCAATTGCAGCAAAAACAGAACCTGTAGATCTGAATATCAAATGAGGGTTGGCTCCATATCCGAAATCATCCGCCCAAGGATACGCATATTTTGATGCCCAGATAAATGGGACAAGTGCAGCAATTATAGTGAGAATAATTAATACAAGGAAGATGTATAAGTGAGTTTTCTTTTTCATGTTGAGTCCTTTTTCATTATTTGTTTGAGCAGTTAACCGCAGACTATGCTGCTACGGTGACTTTATCTATTAGTATACTACATGTAAAAGCTTTTGGTCTATTGCCACGGGATGCTAATGCTTAATTTGAATTGATGAGGGGATAAGCATGTAAATTTGGCTTTAATACTATTGAATTAAATATAAGTGTGATAAAATGGATATATGGTCACGAAATTACATTACACTGTAAATGCTTCCTGGCCGTATATTCTTTTTTATACTCAATTGTTCGCCTGCCGCTGTGGCCGGCGTTTTCTGACGAAAGGAGATGTTCTTTATGTTCGAACAGGTAAAGCTATCTTATGAAGCAAATGGTCTGGAGCCGCACATTGACCAGGCTACAATAGAAACTCATTATGGCAAGCATCACGCAGCTTACACCAAGATGTTCAATGAGCTGGCTGAGAAGGCTGGATTAGCGGATAAGCCTGTTGAGGAAGTATTGGCATCTCTTGATAAGGTTTCTGACGAGACTCTTCGCAAGGGTTTGAGGAATCAGGGCGGTGGATATTATAATCATAACCTGTATTTCGAGGCATTTAGTGCAAGTCCTTCCAAAGCTCCAAGTGGCAAGCTTGCAGCTGCGATAGACAGGGACTGCGGAGGGCTGGAGGCTGTTATAGATGCTCTTTCCAAGGCAGCAGCTGGACAGTTTGGATCAGGCTGGTCTTTCCTTTCTGTAGATAAAGATGGCAAGCTCTATGTTACTGCATCTCCTAACCAGGACAATCCTATTTCTGAGGGCACAGGCAGAACGCCTATCCTGGCGCTTGATGTTTGGGAGCATGCTTATTACCTAAAGTACAGGAATTTAAGAGCTGATTATATCAAGGCTTTCTGGGAGGTTCTGGACTGGAAGGTTGTAGAAGAGAGATACGAGAAGGCTATTGGATGATAGTACAGGAATCAATTATTGTTGCGTAAGCACATGCCAGGCTATATAGTAAATATGTGGCCTGGCATTTTTGGGCCAAGTTGCGACTTAGATAAAAAAGAATCAAAGGAATACATATGAATAGAACCAGACTTACTCTTTTTGTTTTGATCTTATCTTGCTTGTTCTTTTTTGGAATAGCATTTATAGATGGCCCCATATGGTGCGTGGATTCAGGCAGTTATGCATCAATGGACTTTTCAAGAGAACCTGTATATCCAACATTTCTATGGATTCTTAGAACGATTTTTGGTGAGAATAGATATCTTTTTGTAGCAGTGATTTTGCAAAGCCTTTTATGGGTATATGTTACTTGCATGGCAACAATGTATGTGTATGATCTGGCATCAGAATTGCTACCACAGGACAAAAGAGGTGGATTTTTTAAACTTGTATTTGTTTTGCTGGTATTCTTTTCACAGCTTCTTACCTCTATTCTTAACAGATTTGTTGCCCAAAGAGGTTCCATGTATTCTGAATCGATCATGACAGAGTCGTTGGCAATGCCGCTATTTGTACTGTTTTGCATAAGGCTTTCAAGATGGCTGGTTTACAAAAGAAAATTAGATTTTGTAAGCCTTGTCGTTATCTCTTTTGTTATTGTCAATACCAGAAAGCAGATGATGATAGTGCTGATATTGTGGATAGCAGCCTCTTTTATCTGCACTATAGTTATCAAGAAAACCCGCAGTGTTAAGCATTTTCTAATTGTCCTGATATCTATTGTTGCTATTTCCGCTTCTTCTAAACTATTTGATTGTACTTACAATTATTTGGTAAGAGGTGTATTTCACGAGCACACAGGAAATGGGATGGGGGCTCTATGTGTAATGATGTATTCTGCAGACAGGTCTGATGCAGATCTTTTTACGGATAATGAGATATTCCCTGGAGAAAAAGAACTATTTCTGAAAATATATGATGAATGCTATGATCAGGAGATTCTCCTTGATAATTTCAGAGGAACAGACTGGTATAGCCTTACAGATCATTTTGCAAGCAGCTACGATGTTATAGGCTACGAAATAGTGTTGCCTGCTACTTTTGAGTACATAAAACAGCAAAATCCCGATATGGGCTATGATCAGATCAGAATACTTGATAGCGAGATAGAGTCGCACATGGCCAGGGTTCTGATGGGTCAGGATAAAAAGGATCTTTTGACAGTTTTTTTGGCAAATTTATTAAGGGCCTTTGCATATTCCAATGCAAAGCCAGCTCCAGCTATTATTGTTGCAGCGTCTATGGCTCTATATGGCCTTTACGTGATACTTTTATCTATTGCTGGTATTAAGATGAGAAAAAAAGAATCTTATACGGAAATTTTTGTGTTTGGAGGAGTTTCACTTTTGGGACTTATGATAAACGCTGGAGTAGTGGCTCTTTTAATATTCCCACAGGGAAGGTACATGGCCTATGCAACAGGCTTGTTTTATTCTGCAATATTACTGTTACTTACAGTGGATGGATCTTTTTTGAGGAGATGAGAATATGTGCGAGGCTCTTAGAGAAATAATGGCTGATGAGCTTAGTGAGGCTGAGAGAAAAGGGGAAAGAAAAGGCAAAATAAAGTTTTTTGTTGAGAAGATTCCCAAGAAATTGGCTAAAGGTAAGGATTTGGAGACTATTGCCGACGAGCTAGAGGAAGATGTAGAGAGGATTCGCCATATAGTCATGCTTGCCAGCAAATATGCGCCAGACTATGATATTGATGCAATCTATAATGCGCTTAATGGAGAAGATAAGTAATGTCAGATAAGAAAGAGAAACTTGAATACGAAGGATACACTGGCACAGTGAATTATGATGCTAAGTGTGATTACTACACTGGTGAGGTTGAGATTGACGGCCGTCTGTACACCTACGAAGGGGACACTTTTGAGGAATTACAGGAAGATTTCGAGGATATAATTGATTCCATAATTGCGTTTGATGAGATGGAAGACGAGGAAGAGGAGTAATGATAAGCCCTCCGCATCCTGGCTGATGAGCCAGAGTGCGGAGGGCATTTTTATGTGGCAGAAATTATATAGTTTTATATAGAATTATATAGCTTTATATAGTCTCTCTGGAATTATATAGAATTATATAGTATTATATAGGTAGAAGTTAATTATATAGATTTATATAGCTTAGGAGATGATTTGATGGCAGGTAGAAATCCATATACTATTAGTTTTGGAAAGATTCCAAGTAAATACTTGAGTCGTAACTCTATAATTGACAGTATTACTGAGGAGTTGGAATATGACTCGCCTGATGAGCAGGTTTTTAAGCTGACTGGGATCAGGGGAACTGGCAAGACGGTTACGCTTACTGCAATTGAGAGATATTTCAGGGAGCAGGATGATTGGATTGTAGTAGACATTCGGTCTGATTCAGAGATCATAAGCGAGATTGTTGCTAAGCTTTATAGTGAGATTCCCTTTATTACTAGCTTTGTTGATGCAAGTCTCAATCTTTCTGCCTTTGGAATAGGACTTAATCTTTCCAAAAAAAGTCCTGTAGCCAGCATCGATTATGCATTGGAAGCTCTTTTGGAACATATGAAGAAGCATGGGAAAAAGCTCCTTATCACAATCGATGAGGCTCGCAAGACTAAGAGTATTACTGGATTTATTCAGGAGTTCCAGATACTTATCAGGAAGGAACTTCCAATTTTTGCTATTTTGGCAGGTTTATATGAGGACATTGAGAGTCTTGAAAATGCTGATGGTCTGACTTTTTTCCTAAGGGCGACCAAGTATGAGATGAAGCCTCTTAACGTGACCTATATCAGAGATGATTACAAGAACACCTTGGGCGTTTCCTACGAGGAGGCCGAGAAAATGGCGTTTATGACTAAGGGCTATGCCTATGCGTATCAGGCTCTTGGCAAGTATATGTGGGATTATAAGGCAAAAGAGCTTACGGATGAGGTCTTAAAGAGCTTTGATGAGATTCTTGCTGATAAGGTATACAAGAAGATTTGGAGCGAGCTTGCGCCAAATGACAGGTGGTTCCTTCAGTTTATAGCTAAAAAGGATAGTATGCCAGTCAGTGAATTACTTGAAATGACTAGGAAGAGTCATAGTGAGTGGTCAATTCCACGCGCAAGGCTTAAAGAGAAAGGCATAATAGATGTTGAGAGCAGAGGAGTGATAAAGCTGCTCCTACCTAGATTTAAGGAATTTATTGACACTCAGTTATAAAGAAATATGGGAAAAAGAAAGCCCTCCGCATCCTGGCTGATGAGCCAGAGTGCGGAGGGCATTTACATCAATCCTTCACTTCAATTCTTGCAGCTTCTTCTTTTTCAGGAAGGGCTTCCTTTTTAGGGATGTTGACTGTGAGGACGCCATTTCTGTACTGGGCAATGATGTCCTCAGGTTTGAGGTTCTCAACGCGGAAGGATCTCTGGTAGGAGGAAGATCTGCGCTCGCGGCGGATGTACTTGCCGCCTTCATCCTTCTCATCCTTGTTCTCACTGTGCTGAGCGGAAATTGTGAGGATATCGTTTTTAAGATCAATATTGATGTCTTCCTTGTTAAATCCAGGAAGTTCAGCCTCCAGCTGATAGGAATCCTCTTTCTCAATAACATCGGTTCTCATGAGGCTTGCACCAGCAAATCCGTTTCTGTCAGAAAGAGCTGTGTTCTGGTGATCTCTAGCGGCTCTGTCATTCTGGCAGGCGCCATCTCTGCAGGTTCCGTTCTCTGTCCAGTTCCAGAATCCTCTGTTAAAGAAATCATCCATCTCATCAAAAATATCATTATTACTCCAAAGCATAGGCATTAACATAAAAATCACGCTCCTTTTCTATAAATATTTGTTGTAGTGGTTTTGTGAATATTAGGTGTCAGCAGTATATTTCTGGTGGTATATGTTGTGTTAAATATAATTAGCACTCAACAGAGAGGGCTGCTAACAATTTGTATAAGTATGTTATAGAACAAGTGTAACAAGATGTCAACAGTTCTTTTACCAGATAAAAAATAAAATAATTATAAATTGCGCTTAAAATCAGGAAATTACTGGGCTTGACGGCTAGTATAAAGAAGTATAAAATTATGATAGTAGTATAAAGAAATATAAAAAAGTATAAAGGAATATAGTGAATATAAAGTAGGAGGTCATTTGCAAAATGGGCAATCCTTTTTCTTTATCTTTCGGCAAGAAACCGGGAGAGTATATATCCAGAATTACGCAGACTAATGAGGTTTTAGAGACTTTTCAGGACGATGAACCTTCTAATCAGGTTTACATGGTCACTGGGGCTAGAGGAACTGGCAAGACTGTCATGATGACTAGCATTGCAGAGGAATTGAGGCGCGATAAGAGGTGGATTGTCGTTGAACTTAATCCTGAGCGTGATATGTTGCAGAAGCTGGCAGCAGATCTGTATGCAATTCCGGAGATGCATGCTCTTTTTATCAAGGCTAAACTCGATTTTTCTGCGCTTGGGCTTGGGGTATCTATAGAGAATGCGGCACCGGTTACTGATATAGAGGTAGCGCTGGATAAGATGCTGTCTCATGTGCAGAAGGCTGGCAAGAGGCTTCTTATCACAGTGGATGAGGTGACGAATTCTTCCAATATCAAGATTTTTTCCGCTGCTTTTCAGATCTTCTTGAGAAAAGATTATCCGGTATTCCTCATAATGACTGGATTATACGAGAATATCTATGATTTGCAGAATGAGAAGTCACTTACATTTTTGTATAGAGCGCCCAAGGTTAATCTTGAGCCGTTAAATTATACGGCTATAGTTGCAAGATATAAGGGGGTTTTTGACATCTCGCAGGACAAGGCTGAGGAAATGGCCAAGCTTACTAAGGGTTACTCATATGCTTTTCAGGTATTGGGATATCTGGTCTGGCAGAACAGGGACAAGGAACTTCAGGACATTATTCCGGAGTATGATCAGTACTTGGAAGAGTATGTATATGCCAAGATTTGGGATGAATTATCTGAGAAAGACAGATCAGTGGTAAAAGAGATGTGCCTTTCAGGCCATACAAATGTCACGGAAATTCGAAATGCACTAGGGATGACCACGCCAGAATTTTCTGTGTACAGAGACAGGCTTAAGAGAAAAGGGCTGATAAATGCAAACCAGAGGGGTTATATTTTCTTGATTCTCCCAAGACTGGAAGCGTTTGTTAAGATGAGAACCTGATCAGGAAAATGGAGCACTAAATGCGGATTATTGGATTGTATTAAAAGTAATTTAGAGTTGTGAGTTGGTGAGGAGAAGTTAAGTATGGAGGAAGTTTTGAATATCTTTTTAAAATATATACTGCCCTTTGTGGTGGCGTGGATTTTGAACCTTATAATGGGGAAGGTTTTTAGCAAGGAGCGTCTTCGCGGCAAGCTCCACCTGATCTTTTTAAAGGGCATTATTATGGCCTTCTTCTGGGCTGTGGCAGCTCTTTTTGCTCTGAGCGGGATTCCGGCCTTTTCCAAGACCTGGGAGACAGCGCTTGCTTCCTCTGGAATTGTAGCGGTTGTAATAGGTCTTGCGGCCCAGTCAACTCTTAGTAACGTGTTTGCAGGGATCGCGCTGTCGGCGTCAAGGTCCAGGCCTTTTGATATTGGGGACAGGGTAGCGATTGATTCAATTGACCCGGGATTTGTTGAGGATATTACCCTTCGCCACACAGTGATAAAGACCTATCAGAATGAGCGTATTTACGTGCCTAACTCTACTGTTGGAAGTGCTACTATCATCAATTACACCCAGGACCGCTCTTACTCTTTTCCAATAACTGTGTCAGTTGCCTATGGCACGGATATTTACAGGGCTATGGATATTATGGCGGATGTTATTGAGCAGCACCCTAATCACTTCGGCGCAAGGCCAACTGTCTTGTGCAAGGAGGCTGGAGAGAGCGGAATCACGCTGCGAGTTCTGGTGGAGACCAGGGACTTTAGGGATAACCCAAGGACATGCTCTGACTGCCTTATCGAGATCATGAAGCGCTTCAAGGCAGAAGGCATCGAGATTCCATACAACAAGCTTGTGGTTTTGCAGGGAAATGAGTAAAGCTTTGGGAAATTTCCTATAAAGCGGCGATTGTGTTATACTAAAGCGCAGCCTATGTGGTTTGATGTGGATGCGAATTTAGATGGAAGATAAGAATATGGAAAATAATTCTCAGATGAATAATTCACAGGCTGGCGTTTGCAAGCCAATCAGGGTCCTTCACGTCTTTGGGCGCGTGGGGCTTGGCGGTGCTGAGAGCCGTATAATGGATTTATATAGGAATATTGACAGGGACAAGATCCAGTTTGATTTTCTGGTGCACTATTCTGCTAAGAAGACTGGGAAAATGGCCCCAACTTCAGATGAACTTTTAGCTGTAAGAGAGCCTGATTATTACGATGAAGCAATCAGGGAGCTTGGGGGAAATATATACGTTTTACCCCGCTTTGAGGGCAAGAATTATTTTGCTTATAAAAAGGCTATTAGTAATTTCTTTTCCGAAAACAGAGGAAAGTGGCAGGTTGTCCATGGACACATGACCAGCACTGCAGCTTTGTACCTGCCAGTTGCCAGAAAAAAGGGTGGAGCAGCCGTAACTATTGCCCACTCCAGAAATGCAGGCACTGAGCCAGGGCTTAAGGGAATTGCAACTAAGATCCTGCGCCTTCCGCTAAAACGCCTGGGAACTGCAGATCACTATTTTACCTGTTCTGAAAAGGCCGGTAGGGCTGTGTTTGGAGACAAGCTCTTTGACCAGGGATATGTCAGGACTATACCCAACGCAATTGACGTAAAAAAGTTTGCTTATGACGCTGATATCAGGAACAAGATCCGGGCAGAGCTTGGGGTTTCAGAGGACGAAATTGTGATAGGCCACGTAGGAAGATTTGATTACCAGAAGAACCACGAGTATCTGATAAGGATATTTGATCAGGTCCTTAAACTGGCTAAAGAGAAGATGCCAGACAGGAAGCTTTTGCTGATAATGCTAGGCCAGGGATCACTTATGGACACTGTGAAAGCTCAGGTTAATGATCTTGGAATCCAGGACAGAGTCAGGTTCCTGGGCCTTAAGGGAAATTCCAGCGACTATTACAGGGCCATGGACTACTTCTTATTCCCGTCATTTTTTGAAGGGCTTCCGGGAACTGTTGTGGAGGCACAGGCGGCAGGGCTTAAGTGCCTTATCTCTGATACCATCACAACTGAAGTTGACATAACAGAGCTTGTAAGCCGCATGGATATTAGAAAAGACCCTTCGGAATGGGCTGGGAAGATACTTGAAGATCTGGGAAATATGCCAGATAGGCAGGCAGAAACACCAAGATTTGAGCAGGAACTTGCAGATGCCGGATTTGATGCGCAGACTCAGGCTCGGGCAATTAGCTATTTCTACGAACATGGGAGTTTTAAAGATTAATGAAAAAAAATCTTATGATCATTGTTCCGACCCTTCATCAGGGCGGATATGAGAGAGTTGCTGCTATTACAGCCAAGCTCATGCAGGATTTCTTTAACGTGACCCTGCTGATTTTTGATGACAAAAATGCCAACTATGACGTTTCAGGTGTTGATGTAGTAAACATCAATCTTCCAAGTCAGAAGGGCAAACTTAATAAGGCCCTTACCTTAGTTAAAAGAGCTAACAAGATCAGAAAGATCAAGAAGGAAAGAAATATAGATATTTCCTATAGTTTTGGAGCCACAGCAAATCTCTCCAATTCTTTATCCAAGGCTGGAGAGAAGCTTGTTACAGGCCTTAGATGCTACACAGATATGGAGGCTCCAAGGCATATACGATTATTTGTTAAAAAGTCAGACCTTATTCTGTCCTGTTCAAGGGAGATAATGGCAATTCTTGAGAGGGATTATAAGTTTAACAAGACTGAATTTATCTATAATCCTACGGATATTGAGACTATTGATACCCTGGGACAGGAAGAAATACAGGATTTCCCTTTTGAAAAGGGCACCAGAGTTATTTCCTGCATGGCTAGGGACAATTACATCAAGGGAATATGGCATCTGATCAAGGCTTTTTACCTTGAATCCCAAAAGCACAGCGACTTAAGACTCATGATCCTTGGAAGGGGAGAGTACAAATCCTACAAGGAACTGGTGAGAAAGCTTGGTATCGAGGATAAAGTCTGCTTTGTAGGTGTTAGAAAGAATCCTTTTGCCTATGTTGCAAAGAGCGACCTTTACGTGCTTGCATCTAACCATGAAGGCTTTCCTAATGCTCTTTTAGAAGGAATGGCCCTTGGCAAGCCTGTTGTTGCGGCAGACTGCAAGACAGGACCCAGGGAGATAGTTCTTTCTGAGGATGAGCTGGAAGATCTTTTGAAAAAGGGTACAAAGAGAGAACTCATGCCTGACTTTATAGAAGGTGCCTACGGTATACTTGTAAGGGACATGAGTCCTATTGAAGATACAGACGAAAAACATATGACATCAGATGACGTAGCGCTGGCCCATGCCATAGAAGCTATGCTGTCTTCAGAGGATAAAATGCAGCATTACAGCGATGTGGCGAGAGGAAGGGCCTGTGTTTATACGCCTGACAAGTATGCGCAGGATCTGCAGAAGATATTAAATAAGCTTGTTTGATGGTCAAAGCGTGTTTAAGGAGTAGTACCGTGAAAAGAATTGCATTTCACTTACATTGCCTGGCAAGAGGCGGAGCAGAGAGAGTAGTAACCAATCTTGCAAATCAATTTGCTAAAGAGGGCTATGAGGTGTTCATAGCCACAGAATGGCAGGCAGAAGACGAATACCAGATAGACGACGCGGTGAAGAGAATCCACGTGGGGCTTAGGGACGAAGATCAGAATAAGGGAAGAGTAACTAAGTTTCTTCTTAGGGTCAAATATCTGAAAAAGTTCGTAAGAGAGTACAAGCCAGACGTTCTCATAGCCTTTGCCAAAAGAGCTAACTACAGAGCCCTCATGGCTGCTGGCAACATGAAAATTCCAGTAGTTATATCAATCAGAACAGATCCTAAGGGCCACTATGACTCTTTTACCGACAAAATTCAGAACAAGTGGCTATTCCCTAAGGCTGCGGGCTGCGTGTTCCAGACAAAGGGCCAAAAGGACTTCTTTAAACCCCTTCTTCAGGACAATTCAAGGGTCATCTTAAATCCTATAAATCCCAAGTATATTGGGGTAGAAGCGCCCATGGAGCGTGAAAAGAGTGTTGTGCATCACGCAAGACTTGTGGACTTTAAAAACCAGTCTATGCTTGTGAGAGCTTTTTTACGGGTTCATGAAAAGCACCCGGATTACGTGCTTAAGATGTATGGCGACGACTCCCACGATGGAACCAGGGAGATCCTTGAGAAGATAATTGCTGATAACCACGCAGAGGATTACGTTTTCATTATGGGTGGCAGCGATAGCCTGGAAAAAGAGCTGCCTAAGGGCAGTGTGTATGCTTTTACATCCGATTGGGAGGGCATGCCGAATTCTCTTTTGGAGGCCATGGCACTTGGAATGCCTATAGTTGCAACGGATTGCCCATGTGGCGGCCCTGCAACAGTTATGACTAATGAAGTTGACGGGCTTCTGATCCCTATCAAGGATGAGGATGCGCTTGTGGCAGGCCTTAACAGACTTATAGAGGATAGAGACCTAGCTGAGAGGCTTGGAAATAATGCAAGAAAGATTGCTGACATTGGCAACAGCAAGGCGGTGTTTGCCCAGTGGAAGGACTTTCTTGAAAGTGTAATGTAGAACTGCGAGAGTATCGAAGATATATTATTGACTAGAAAAATTTGAGCCTGGAGACTTACTAGATGTGCGGTATTTGTGGATATATATCCAAGAATAGCATTACAACGGACCAGCTTCGAGCCATGAACGATACTATGTATCACAGAGGCCCGGACGACAACGGCGTTGAAGTGTATGATTATGGCGGAGGCTACTGTATAGGCCTTGCCCAGAGAAGACTTTCAATTCTTGACCTGTCTCCACTTGGTCATCAGCCCATGCATTCGCAAAATGATGATATCGTAGTGGTTTTTAACGGCGAGATTTATAACTTCCTTGAGTTAAAAGAGAAAATAAAGGACTATCCATTTAAGACGAGTTGCGATACAGAGGTCATAATCGCTGCATACCTGAAATGGGGCGAAGATTTTGTAAGCCATATTCATGGAATGTTTGCTATAGCTCTTTTTGATAAGAGAAATGGAAATGTGTATCTTGTAAGAGACAGGATTGGCAAGAAGCCTTTATATTACTGGCTTGACGGAGATAATATCGTATTTGCCTCAGAGCTTAAGCCTATTGTAAAGTGTCCTGGATTTGTGCAAAAAATCAGGAAGGATGTCATTCCAAGATATCTTCATCATCAATATATCAAAGCTCCGGATACGATTTATCAGAATGTGTATAAGCTTGAGTCAGGATGTCTTTTGAAGTTCAACCTTGGAAAAATAGAGATAAAGAGATACTGGAGCGTCAAGGAAGCTTATCACAAGGGGGCTTTTAACCCTGTAAAGAGCTACGAAGAGGCAAAGAGCGGGTTAAAAGAGAGGCTTAACAAGGCGGTTGCAGATAGGATGATCGCGGATGTGCCTCTGGGAGCGTTTCTTAGCGGCGGCTATGATTCATCCCTTGTGTCGGCTATAGCCCAGTCCCATAGCGATACGCCCATCAAGACTTTCTGCATCGGATTTGATGATCCCAAGTACAACGAAGCTCAGTATGCAAAAGAAATTGCACAGCATCTTGGAACTAACCACACAGAGCTGTATATCAGTGAAAGAGACATGTTTGACATGGTGGATAGTATTCCAAAGTACTACGATGAGCCATTTGCAGACAGCTCGCAGATACCTACAATGCTGGTATCCAAGCTTGCCAAAAAGCAGGTGACTGTTGCTCTTTCAGGTGATGGCGGAGATGAGTTTTTCTGCGGATATAATGTATATGATAATGTGGCTACTGCCCAGAAAATAGATGCTCTTGGAGCGCTTTCTTATGGAGCTTGCCAAATTCCTGTAGTTGGAGGAGCCCTGTGGAAAAAGCTGCCCTTTAAGGTGAGGGTAGTAGCTGGCAATAGAAATCCGGAAACCAAGGTACAGCTTGCATCTGAGTGGTATTTGAAGGCTGCTATGTCTTTTTTACCAAAAGAGGACAGAGAAAAAGCTATGATGATAAAGTACCCAATAGAATCAGGGTATGGCGTGAACAACTGGCAGGTCAGACGTATGCTGCTTGATATGGATACATATCTGACCGATGACATTATGGTCAAGATGGACAGGGCTTCTATGAAATACTCACTTGAGGCCAGATGTCCAATCCTTGACACAGCTGTAATGGAGTATTCGTACAGGATTCCGCACAAATACAAGTATTTCAAGGGCGATAAGAAGCATATTTTGAAGGACATTGCCTATGACTATATTCCAAAAGAGCTTCTGGACAGGCCAAAGAAGGGCTTTTGCGTGCCGCTTGATGCCTGGATGAGAGGGCCTCTTAAGGGTAAGCTTGTGGATTATAGTAGCAAGGAATACCTGACAAGGCAGGGAATCTTTGATCCTGAATATGTAAATAAGTTTTTGAGTGCTTATCTTCAGACAGGTGATGCCGGGGCAGCCACAGGCAAGAACTATTCAAGGATTGCCTGGTCTTTCTATGTGTTCCAGCAGTGGTATGAACACTACCTGTTGTAAAAATGAATAAGAAAATGGGGGAATTTATAAAATGGGGAAATTGTACTTCAGATATGGAGCTATGGGAAGCTCCAAGACTGCCAATGCGCTGATGGTGCGCTACAACTATTTTGAGAAGGGCCAGAACGCCATCATTTTAAAACCTGCCACAGAGAATCGTGACGGCGAGAAGACTGTGAAGTCCAGAATGGGACTGTCCGCAGAGTGCACCTTTGTGGAGGAGTTTCTTGAAACTGTGGAAAAAGAGTGGCTTACAGGCAAGTCAGATTCCTGGAAAGAGCTTGACTGCGTCATTGTGGATGAGGCCCAGTTCCTGACAGAGGAGCAGGTTGATATGTTGGCACTTGTTGTGGATAAGTATGATCTGCCAGTTATCTGCTATGGCCTTAGAACTGACTTTACAAGCCACTTGTTCAGCGGCTCCAAGCGTCTTATGGAGATTGCCAACTATATCGAGGAAGTTCCAACTGTGTGCTGGTGCGGAAGACGAGCTCACTTTAACGCCCGTGTCTCAAACGGCAAGATAGTAAGAAGCGGCGAGCAGATCATGATGGGCGGCAATGAGTCCTACGTTTCCGTCTGCAGAAGACACTTCCTCTCCGGGGAAGTCAGCGGCCCAAGAGAGAGGGACGTGGAAGAGTAAGGCGCTGGAAAATATAAGCAGCTACTAGAAATCAGATGCCTGTGTTTGCTGGACTTGTGATATGAATTCGATGTAAATATTTGAGTATCGAGAAGTGGGAAGTAATGATCCGAAAAGGGAATTGTTATTTCCCACTTCTTTTTCTTGATTTATATGAAAATGCGGTTGGTGTGCATTTCGTGTAAGGCCAGGAGTATTAGGCTATGCGAAGGACTTATATGCAAATCTACATTATTCTGACTTGCATATAAAGTGTTCTGAAGAGCCAAGGTTCCAGGCTTATACGAAACTGGTATATAAGTAGGATTTCGTGTAAGTCCTCTGGAACTATGACTTATATGAAAATACGGCCGGTGTGTATTTCATGTAAGGCCAGGAGTATTAGGCTATGCGAAGGGCTTATATGCAAATCTAAGATACCTTAACTTGCATATAAAGAGTTCAGAAGAGCCAAGATTACAGGCTTACACGAAACAAGTTTATAAGTGGGATTTCGTGTAAGATGTTTGGAGCTATGACTTATATGAAAATACGGCCGGTGTGTATTTCATGTAAGGCCAGGAGTATTAGGCTATGCGAAGGGCTTATATGCAAATCTAAGATACCTTAACTTGCATATAAAGAGTTCTGAAGAGCCAAGGTTCCAGGCTTACACGAAACAAGTCTATAAGTAGGATTTCGTGTAAGATGTTTGGAGCTATGACTTGCATAATAATTTGATTTTAAGACAGAATATTTTGAATATTTAGTCTTTTTATTATGGACTTGAGTTTATGGTGGGATATGTCGATATCTAAGTTGACATGATTGAAATTGATATGTATTCGCAGACTAGTGCATTTGTGGATAACTGTACACCAGCGATGAACAGGTATGCCTGGCCCAAAAGCATAAGCACTGTGGATACCCCACCAGCAATCAATATTGATCACATAGCTATGGAAAGCGTGAACCTTCATGGAAGATTATTCTTCATGGAGGTCTTTTGTTGCACAAGACCGGCAAGCGAATGGATGCTTGCATACAAATTCATTTGCCGGTCGTAAGAACATGGAGCACAAAGTGCGGAATGTTCGTGTGCGAAATCGAGTAGGAGTCAGCCGACTTGATCGTAGAGCAAAAGACTTCCAATAATTTAGGAGGTAGCATGAAGATTGCACAGAGCAATGTGAATCTGGTCTCTAGTAACCACTACTATGAGGAAAACACGGTATCCGTGAAAAGTGGTGTGGTTTCAAGAGGCGCTTTTCTTGACAATTTGCAGAGTCAGGGAAAGAGTGTGGAGGAAGAAAAGAGTGAAATTGCAGCAATGCTGAAAGCAAACAGAAAGATGGATATTTATGAGAGCACTTGGCAGTATCAAATGTCAGGACAGATGGCTCTTGGAAGTGAGAATTACGATTCTCTAAGACCCGGTATGACTGAGCTTGGTAAAGACTTGGAGACAAGTTTTGTTGAGCAGATAGCCCAGATAAGAGCAAGGCTCCTGGAGACACTAATGAGTTTTCTGCAGATCTTAGGCGGGGGAGGCGCAAGAAGATTAGACAACAGCTCAGAGGCTTCGAGTGGAAACCTGTTAGGTGACGGCTTTGACAGTGGAAATACTGAAAATACCAGCGCTTGGAATATTTTTGGAGATGTCAGGTCCATACTGTCAAATAGTGGAATGGTAAGAGTGACTACTATTGAGATGCGACATGTTGAGGAAGAAGCTACATCTTTTAGCGGACAGGGAATTGCCAAGACAGAAGATGGCCGTGAAATTGATTTTAATGTGGACTTTTCTTTGTCAAGGCGACTTACAAAGGCAGCAGGAATCAGCATGCCTAGTGCTGTGAATTTCATTGACCCGCTTGTCATCAACGTTGGAAGCGATGTGACTAGTATCAGCGACCAGAGCTTTTTCTTTGACCTTGACTGTGATGGAGTTGAGGAAAAAGTTGCAGGACTCGGCGCAGGCTCAGGCTTTCTTGCCTATGACAGAAACGGCGATGGCGTGGTGAATGATGGGTCAGAGCTTTTTGGCACCAAGAGCGGTGATGGCTTTGCTGATCTGACTGAATTCGACAGCGATGGCAACGGCTGGATTGATGAAAATGATGAGGCCTATGGCAAGCTTCAGGTCTGGCTTAGAGATGAAGATGGCACAGACAGGCTCTTGTCTTTGCAGGAAGCTGATGTTGGCGCTATTTTCCTTGGCAGCGTAGCAACTGAGTTTACTGAGTATCAGGGGCAGGGGGATAACGGGTACAAGCCTGGTTCTGAAGAAGGCCAGAGTGTTGAAGTTAGAAATGCATTTACTCCCGTGGCTGCGGGCCTTACAGTTGCAGCTATGATGCGCGCAAGTGGCCTGTTCCTGAAAGAGAGCGGTGGCGTCGGCACCATGCACCAGATCGACCTCGCGAGATTGTGAGTTCCGCTTGTTGCAGCATTTGTTTGATATGAACATGACAGCAAGTCCTACGGACAGGGCTTGCTGCCATGAAACTAGCCAGAAACTAAGGCAGATTTCGTATAAGCCCACAAAAAAATTTTAAAAAAATTCTAAAAAAAGCCTAAAGTTTTTTTACCAAGTGTCCGATAATAAAAGTAGAAACAGATGAAAAGTGTTGAAATCCCTTGGGAGTAGGCGCATTGCAGCGGTCACATGAGGCATCCAAAGATCATTAAATGAGTGGGGAAAAATTTTTTTGATCTAAAAGAAATAATCCAAAAAGACTAAAGTAATGCAAATATCTACCGATAAATGAAGTAGATAAAAAAATACTCCAGGGAAGGAGGAAAAGATCATGCGTATAGAAGCATACAGTCAGGTTCAGCAGATTTATTCAAACAGCAAAGTTAATAAGGCGCAGCCTACAAAGAAGACAAATGACATCAGAGATACTGTATCATTTTCTTCTATAGGAAAAGATATCCAGGTTGCTAAACAGGCTGTAAGCGCAGCTCCAGATGTCAGGGAGGACCTTGTAGCTAAGTACAAAGCTGCTATCAAGAACGGAACTTATGATGTGAGTGGAGAGGCATTTGCTGACAAGCTTTTAGCGAAATACGAAGCATCTGAAGGATTATCATAAAGTACGGCCTTGGGCGCGATGATTCATCGCGTGTGGGACTGAGAAACATGATGATATAGGTGCCTAAAGACGAGATGCTAATAGCCTTTTTTGAAAATAGAATAAAACAATAGGAGGATAATTCCAGTGGCTAGTTTGATGGAAAATCTAGTGCAGGTACTTGATCAGGAATGCACTATGTACGAGCAATTACTGGGGTTGTCAAGCCGAAAGACCGCCATCATCGTATCAGGCGATCTGAAGGCACTTGCGGAAATCACGGATGAAGAGCAGCATGTGATAGGCAAGATCCAGCGCCTTGATAAGCAGCGTATCGTGGCGATGGAGAACATAGCCAGCGTGCTTAACATGGATGTTAATTCATTGAAACTGACCGATCTGATCACAATCTTGGAAAAGAGACCACAAGATCAGAAAAACCTGTCTATTCAGAGAGATCGCCTAAAAAGCGTCACTGAAAATGTCAGGCGTGTAAACGGACAGAACCAGGAACTTCTTATCAGTTCCCTTGAAATGGTTCGATTCGAGATGAATATCATCCAAGCGTCTAAAAGAGCTCCACAGACAGCTAATTATTCCAGAGCTTTAGACACTACAGGCGATTGTCTAGGTTACACATCGGGCGGGTTTGATGCAAAGCAGTGAAGCATTTGATAACCCACCCGGGAATAGACAATTTCCCGATAGTGTCTTTTTTGCGCCCAAAAATGGACCGTTGACCCCGTCCCCCAGGTCCATTTTCGGTGGTAGAACAAGGAGAACCGCCCATGTTAATGGCAAACCTATATGTTGGCCAGTCAGGCCTTCAAACTTCACAAAATGCCTTGAACACCACGGCTCACAACATGTCAAACGTGGATACAGAAGGCTATACCAGGCAGCAGGTGAGCCAGGGCACCAGAGCTTATCAGACTCTTGAGAAAAAGAATGAGCAGATATCCTGGAAGCAGATTGGAACCGGTGTTAACTACAATCACTGTAAGCAGGTCAGAAGTGAATTCCTTGATATTTCCTACAGGCAGGAAAGCGGAAGACTTGCTTTTTATGATGTTTCTGTAAAGGCTCTTGAGGAAATCGAGGATCAGCTCCAGGAGATGAACGGCTCAGAGTTTGCAGATTCCCTTAACAACCTGTGGGTTTCCATACAGGAGTTGGCAAAAGACCCATGTTCTGCGGTAAATCAAAGCTCAATGGTAACTCGTGCTAATGAGTTTCTTACAAGAGCAAAAAGTGTTTACGAAGGACTTGTTTCTTATCAGGAAAACATGGATTCCACAGTTGAAACAATGGTGGAAAACATAAATAACTACGGTGATCGTATTCGCCAGCTCAACGAAGACATTGTGGAAATCGAGTCTGGAAGACAGGAAAAAGCCAATGACCTTCGCGATGAGAGAAATGTTCTTTTGGACAAACTTGGTGAATACGGCAAGATCGAGTACATGGAAGATATATTTGGTAATGTGACAGTTCTTTTCGAAGGATCATCCTTTGTAACAACTGACCACGTTAACCATATTGGAATAGATAGAACCCTTGAAAGCCCTGTTGGCTACGCGACTCCATACTGGGAGTACGCTGCCAAGTCAGAGTACGACAAGGATGGCAACAAGGTTATAGTTTCAATCGACGGCGGACACCTCTACGACCTTACGCAGACCGTTTCAACTACAATAAATACAGATATTGGAAAGCTCAAGTCAGTTCTTTTGGCAAGAGGTGATCACAACGCGACCTACCACGATATTGTGGAGGATCAGGACTACTACAACAAGAATATTTCCCAGTCCGTTATCATGAATATTCAGGCTGAGTTCGATCAGATGATCCACGCGGTCATGACTAAGATAAACGAGATAATGGAAAATTCTGAATCAAATCCAGCTTACCTCGACGAGACAGTGGGACTTCCTTCAGACTTTACGCTCTTTGTGGTTGCCAACGAAGGCGACAGGATAACCTACGATTTTAACAAGGAAAAGCCTGCAGGCACCGTAGAAACAGGCTTTACAATTATGAACGCCCAGGTAAATCCAAAGCTCCTCATGGATCCAACTCTTTTTACCTTCAGAAAAATCGACGGCGAAGAGGACAACACGACCATGACCCTGTTAAAAGAGGCATTTACCAAGGAAGAGTACGTTCTAAATCCCAATGTTACTACAAGAAACAGCTTCGTGACCTACTACAACAGCCTGGTTTCTCAGGTTGCAAACTCAGGCGATGTTTATAAGAGCATCCAGGAGGCCCAGCAGCAGACTGTTGATGCCGTTGCATCAGGCAGAGAGCAGATTGTGGGCGTATCAAGTGACGAAGAACTGGAATTCATGATCATGTTCCAGAACGCTTACAACGCTTCTTCAAGATATATCAACGTTGTCAGCGAGATGCTGGAGCACCTTGTTACAACTCTCGGCGCGTGATGTAGAGGTGTAGAAATCATAATCGGCATGGGAAAGGCTAATGAAAAGCTGGTCTCATGCCGATATTAGTTGTGAAGCGAAGAAATTATGCTTCGACATATGGATATTAAGGATAAAGTCACATGGATGTGAGATACCAGTAGTCTTCGTAGTTTATGAGGATGGGCAGGTAGAGCATCAATGTGACATTTTTATGATTTAGGAAATTTCTTCGAAATTCTGTTTTGTTTTATAGGAGAAAAAGATATGACATCACAATTTTTTGGTCTGAATATTGCAGCGTCCGGACTTCGTGCCGCAAACGCTTCCCTGAACACCACAGGCAACAATATAGCCAATGCAAACACGGACAGTTACAGTCGTCAGAAAGTAACCCAGGTTGCAAGTAACTCTCTTAGAGTGTTTGCAAGATATGGCTGTGCGGGAGCCGGTGTTGACACTATCGCAATCGAGCGTGTCAGGGATGAATTCTATGATGTTAAATATCGCAATAACGAGCAGCTCCTTGGTAATGTTTCGCAAAAGAACTATTACAACCAGCTTATTGAAAAGTATCTGGACGACGACGGAACAAGCGGTTTCTCAACTCTTTTTAACAAGATGGAAGCATCCCTTGAATCAGTCATGACAGCAGCGGGAACTACAGAGACCAAGGCAACCTACATCTCCCAGATGAAGGCAGTTACTGAGTATTTCAACAATGTATACGGCTCACTTCAGAACGAGCAGGCTGACGTTAACGCAGAAATCAAGCTTTGCTGCGACCGCATAAGTTCAATTTCTCAGGAGATTGCCAGCGTTAACAAGCAGATCAACATCATCGAGATGACTGGCGCCAAGGCCAACGAGCTTAGGGACAAAAGAGATGCCATGATCGATGAACTTTCCAAGCTTATATCAGTTGAAACCAAGGAAACACCTATAGTTGATGAAAACAATCCAAGCAGGATAACCGGAGCTACAAGATATCAGATCTGGGTTGCCGGAAGTTACGAGCTGCTTGATACATATGAATATAGAAAGATGATCTGTGTTGCAAGAGATGAAGACGGCAGTACAGGCCAGAACGACGTGGGCGGTCTTTTTGACATCAAGTGGGGCTACGGCAGCTACAAGGACGGCGACAATGTCAATGAACTTTCAGATTTTGCAATTGATTCTCAGCTAATTGGTGGGGAGTTGCAAGGTCTTTTGGCAATGAGAGATGGTAACAATGCCCAGTACTTCCACGGGAAGGGCACTGATGTCAAGCAGTATCCAGACGGCACAGTTACTGTGACTGTTAAAGTTGAGGCATCTTATTTGAAAGATATGACTAAGTGCACGATTCCCAAGGACGGCCGTATTCACATCGGAGCCAAGGACTACAGATATGATAAGTGGGAGTACGACGGCGACAGCACTTACACTTTTACCATCGACCCAGGATCTCTTTCAAGTATCCCTGATGTTGGCAAGACTGTAAAAATCGGTTACTCCAACAAATACCAGGGCCTTCCATATTACATGGCTCAGATGAATGAATGGCTTCGCCAGTTCTCAGCTGCAACTAATGACATCATGGAAAATGGCTTCACATCAGACTCTCTGGAGGGTGTAAATCTTTTGACAGGAATGATGGACACCAATTCTGTAGCTCAGTACAGCTATGAGGATCTCACAACACTCTCAGAAAACAAAGGCTACTACTTCCTGACAGGCGGCAACTTCTGCGTCAATGAAGTTCTTTTGGACAATGCAGACAGACTTGCAACCAAGGCCGATGTTACAGAAGGCGAATCCGAGTTCATGAATCTCAAGAAGTTAAAAGAGATGTTTGATACCAAGAAGATCTTCCGCGGCGCCACCTCCGGCGAGTTCCTAACCAAGGTCCTTGCGGACATCTCACTTAACAAGAGCAATTCTCAGACACTTGAGGATACTTATACTTCACTTGAGAACACTATTGATAATCAGAGACTTTCAGACTCTGGCGTTGATGAAGATGAGGAAGCTTCAAATCTTGTTAAATACCAGAACGCCTACACCCTCTCTTCCAAGATGATCCAGACCCTCACAGAAATCTACGACAGACTCATACTCCAGACCGGAGTATGATGCACAGCCAAGAAAGCAAGCCTTTTAGCATCACTGACTCTAGCGTAAGTGATGCTAAAATTGCATTTATATGAGCTATGCATCAACAAGACATATCCGAGTGATGCATAACTGCATAATCCTGCCTTTTAGCATCACTGATTGCAGCCCGAGTGATGCACAGCCAAGAAAACAAGCTTTTTTGCATCACTGGATCAAGTAAAAGTGATGCAAGAATAGAATTTAAGCTAGTTATGCATCAACAAGGCAAATCAGAGTGATGCAAGAATAGAATTTAAACAAGTTATGCATCAACAAGACTTGCCAGAGTGATGCATAATATCATAATCCTGTCTTTTTGCATCACTGACTCCAGCCCAAGTGATGCACAACCAAGAAAACATGCTTTTTAGCATCACTGGATCAAGTAAAAGTGATGCAAAAATAGCAATTAAACAAGTTATGCATCAACAAAACATATCAGAGTGATGCATAATTGCATAATCCTGTCTTTTAGCATCACTGGATCAAGTAAAAGTGATGCTAAAATAGCAATTAAACAAGTTATGCATCAACAAGGCAAATCAGAGTGATGCATAACTTCATAATCCTGTCTTTTAGCATCACTGATTGCAGCCCAAGTGATGCACAGCCAAGAAAACAAGCTTTTTTGCATCGCCTAGCATCACCAAGTTTCCTCAATCCACACCAAGTCCAACGCAAATCTTCCTTTCCCCACTTCAGAATTGTAGTGAATTGTCCGATAAAAGATATGAGAAATAAAGTCGCATGGATGCGTATGATAGACACGGAAAGTCTCGGTTTATAGCGGAGGTTTATATGCGCATCACCAACAAGATCATGCAGAACAATTCCCTTTACAACATAAATAACAACAAAGTCACTGAGGATCAGCTCAATACCATGATGTCTACGGGAAAAAAGCTAACTCGCCCTTCAGATGACCCAGTTATCGCGATTCGTGCACTGCGCCTTAGAAGTAACGTAACCCAGCTTTCGCAGTACTACGAGAAAAATGCCAAGGATGCCCAGAGCTGGCTGGAAGTCACAGCAGATGCGCTTTCTACAGTAACTAGCGTTTTGACAGACTCTGTAAAGCAGGCAACCAAGGGCGCCAACAAGGACCTGACCCTGGACGATCTTTCAATCATCGTAACTCAGATGGATGCTTTGGCAAAAGAGTATTACTCGACAGGAAATGTAGACTACGCCGGGCGTTACGTCTTTACCGGATACAGGACTGACACATCTCTAACATTTGATAAGACAACAACAGCAGATTATCGTGATATCAATGATGAATTCAATGCAGATTCTATCAGTGATTCCAAGAGAATTCTGGGAAAATATCTTTTGGATTCCTCCACAGTTCTTAGTAAAACTGATGAAGAAACAGTTTATCAACACAGCATTATCGAGAGCACTGTAGGCAGGATCAGGCTTTCCTATGATAATTTAAATTACGTTAAGCCAACTCCTGATGAAAATGGAAATATGACAACAAATCAGGCAATGCTCAAATACAGAGAAGAACTGATACAGCCAGCTACAAGCTCCGTGGATTCCAAAACAGATGTTATCAATCTTACCTACAAGACACTTGACGGTATTACGAGAACTGTTTCTGTGCCTATAGATAATGAAGGAAACTACAAGATAACAAGCGATGGAGTCACCTACACAGCGACGCTTAACACAAACGGCCACTATAATATCGAGGCTGTTGACGCTACTACAGGCCTTGAGGTAGGTACTTTCGCACTTTCTGGCGATGGAATCTTTTTAAGCTCAACAGGAAATGTTGACTCAGCCATCACAAATATAGAGAGCAAGCAGGTTACGACAGTCACATATACCGGAGATGAAGGTAGAATCTCGGTTAAGTTACCTCTTTTACCAGCAATCGGGCAGACCTACGAGCTCACCCTGGATCAGGCCGGGTATACCGCAACAGTAAATAGCGACGGAACCTTCACAATTGTTGACAATAATACCTATGAGAACACCGATGGAACCTACACCAACACTATCATCAACGTGACCGCCAACGGAAGTGTCAACTCTTCGTATAAAGAAACAACGCTGATAATGTCAGATGATGACAACAATATTCTTTACTCAACAAGTAGCGAAGCTGAGATTGATGAGGCTTACGCAAGACTTGCATCTGGAAAAGCTATGGCAGTTCTGAATGCAGCTACAGGTGAAGTTCTTTTGAATGAAGAATTAAAGGCCAGGCTCTCAACTCTGCCAGACCTGATAAATGCTAAGTCAATTGACGTTATTTACGATAAAAAAGAGTGGGTAAATGGCGACATCAGGCCACAGAATCTTTTTAACTGCACTTATATAGATGAAAACGCCAAGTCGATTCTGTATAACAGAGGATCGGCTAGCCACGATATCGCTTACGATGTGGGATTTGCCCAGAGCGTTGTTGTCAATACTACAGCTGATGCGGTTTTTACAACAAGTGTCAGAAGAGATGTCCAGGACCTCTCCAAGATGCTCTCAGAGCTTCAGCAGATTGACGGTACTATCAAGACGTTAAAAGAAAAATTGGCTTCCACCGGAGATGATGCAGTAAAGGCAAGGGTTCAGGCGGAAATAGACTCAGCCCAGAAAGCATTTAACTACCTTAGGGATGAGATGCAGCAGGAATTTGAGCACAAGATAACTTCCAACCAGAAGTCCCTTGATGTAGCCAATATCGCTGTTACCGCAAACGGCACCAGAGCAAAGAGACTTGACCTGGTAAATCAGCGTCTCATGAACCAGACAACAACCTTCAAGACTCTCCAGTCAGATAATGAGGACATTGATCTTGCTGAGACTGCAACGCAGCTCACAACTGCTCAGGTCACCTACGAAGCAAGCCTCATGGCAACCGGCAAGATCAGTCAGAGCTCGCTTATGAACTACATTTGATGATATAGGTCTTCAAAGTCATATGTTGTCGTGCTAGCACGAAGCAACATATGACCTTGAAGACCGAACAAGCATGAGGAAAAAAGCCAGACGAACAAAGTGAGAATGGCGATTTCCGAATGCTTGCAGGATTGCGAGAACGAAGTGGAGCAATCCGATATCATCAAATACTTAACATTGACCCTTGGTCTCAGTTCCATAGCCCCAAAATCGCTCTGCTTACATATTCATATACAAATCGAATTCACTTATGTAGTAGCAGAGTAGTTCATTTGCTCGCAGAATTTTTTATGTGGAGCAATCCGAAATCATCAAATGTAATGCCGAGGTATAAACATTTTGTGGAATTATGTCGAAATAGCGTATATAATTAATTATGTAATGGGTATCATTATCAATCATGGAGGTTAAGCAATGAAATTAACAACTAGAATCTTTGGCGAAGTAGAAATTGATGATAGCAAGATAATTTCTTTTCCTAATGGAATAATCGGATTTCCTGACCTCAAGAAATTTACTCTTATGTACGATGAGGAGAAAGGAACTGACACTATCAAGTGGCTTCAATCCATTGACGAGCCTACGTTCGCAATGCCGGTAATGGATCCGCTTATTGTGTGTCCTGATTACAAGCCTGAGGTAGATGTTAGCATCACTGAGGATGTAGGGGATCTTCAGAACGACGACCTTCTGGTGCTGGTTACAGTTACCGTGCCTCACGACCTGAAGCAGATGACTGTTAATCTCATGGGGCCTTTTATTATTAATGTAAAAGAGAGAAAGGCAGCCCAGACCATTATCGATAATGATGACTATCCAGTAAAGTTCCCAATTTATGATATCTTGCAGAAAAACAAAGAAGCAAATTCATAATCCGGGCACTGACAAACAAGACTAGCAAAACCATGGAGGGAGAAGGCAAATGTTAGCATTATCAAGAAAAAAGAATGAGGCAATAGTAATCAACAACAACATCGAGATCACAGTTCTGGACATTAGGGGTGACCAGATCAAACTCGGAATCGCCGCACCAAAAGAGATTCCGATCTACCGTAAAGAAGTTTACATCCAGATTCAGAACGAGAACAAGCAGGCTACTGATGTTTCAGGAATCGAGGAACTCAAGAAGCTGCTGTAAAAAGTCATGTGTAAGATATATTCGTAAAAAGATGTTAAACAGGTGCCAGATCATTTTGGCACCTGTTTTTTTGCACAAGTTGTATTATGAATATGACCCTAATGGTAATATTACCAGTATTAGCATAGCAGGAAAACTAATCCACATTTATGAATATGATGAGTGTAATAGAGTTTTGAAAGAAACTGATGCTCTCGGCAATTATGTTTCTTATGAATATGATGAACATGGTAAGGTGATTTCTGCAAAAGATATTGCTGCGATAGTAGGACTTATAATTGCGGCAATTGTGATTATTGTACTAGCAGCATTTCTTATATATTTACTAGGAGCGGCTTTAGCGGCTTTGGCCGCTGCTATAGGCGCGTCTGGAGCTGCAGCAGCGGGAGTGGCAGCGCCTTTTATGCCTTTGTATAATTGCTTATGGATGGTTTAAAGGAATAGGTGATCCTAATGGATGCGAGGTAGCATAATGATTAATAGAAAAAAAATAATAATGGAAATAATGGGGGAGGAAGCCGAAAAAAGAGGATTCACTATTGATTTTGAGCGAAAACAAGCATCATTTTGGCCTATAGCAATTTTTAAAAGAACTGGCCCTCAGCAGTTGTTTGAAATAAGGGAAGATTTAGAAGAAAAGGGTAAACTATCGCTTATGCATTTGTTCACAAAAGAGTATGTATTATATTACACCGATAATGAATCTTTTGTTGAAGCTATAAAGAAATTTCAGGCGAAACTAATAGAAGAAGGTTTTGATTTATTAGATAAGAAAAGAAATCAACCATCTTTATCTAAACAAGACTATGATTATGTATGCCAAAATTATGTAAATCTTGCCCAAAGTTTTGGCTTGAATAATGGAATTGATATTGATAATGTTTCTTTTGGTAATGCTATCGATATTATCGAAAAAAGTATTAGTTCAATGGTGGGTAAGGATTGGGATAGTATAAAGCAAGACTTTTACTCTGTAACAGCCTTCTATATACAACTATTATTACGTATTCCTGATACGAAATTTTATCAGTATGATGGAAAAGTTCTTTACGTAGAAAGAACAGAAGGAAAGAGAAATATGACAGCTGTTATGTCAGTTCTATTTACCGCTTTAAGAGGAAATACGAGACAAAAAGTAATTAGAGGTATTTCTGACTTACTTTTGATGAAAGAACTAGAAGAATACGGAATAAAGTGAAGTAATATAGATATGCTTTAGCGATATATTATAAAAATGTAATTAGTGATAGATCAGAGGTTACTAATGTCACAAATCAATAAAGCTTATGTAGTTTCGCAATAAGGTTGACATTTTTGTGAGGTAAATTGTTGTTAATTTGTTACAAATGACATGACACTGTGAGTGTGATAACATAGAAATACAAGACGGGGTCCTCTTAAAGAGCAATATGGAGGAAGAAAAATGCTTTTAACAAATGAGGATATCTTAGCAATAGAAGATATATTAAAAAAGAATCTAAAGGGAGTCGAGTCACGTTTGGACGGAGTCGAGTCACGTTTGGATGGAGTTGAATCACGTTTAGATGGAGTTGAATCACGTTTAGATGGAGTCGAGTCACGTTTGGATGGAGTCGAGTCACGTTTAGATGGAGTTGAATTGCGCCTAGATTCATTGGAGCATGATGTCACAGTAATTAAAGTTGATATGCTTGAGAACAATGTTATACCAAGGCTCAATACAATTGAGCAGTGTTATCTTGATACTTCTAAGCGTTATATGGACAAGACTGAAGAGTTTGAAAACGCTATTGCTGATATTTCAGTAATGAAACGTGCCATTCAGAAGAATTCTGAAGATATCAGAGGACTTCAGCTTAAGCAGGCATGACATTTTCATTTATAGTTGTTAAATATGATTAAGATAAGGCCGGTACACTGGAAAGTGTATCGGCCTTTACGATATAATGGTAAAAGATATAGATTCCTCTTTTTCATCAGAAAAACAGGAATCGTATTGGACCAGGTCAGGTCCTCGCGAAGTGAGGGATGTGTCCTACAAATCCGAATGAAGCTAAGTTATGGAGATCAAATGCGAATTCTTTATTATGACTGGGATGAATTTAATGGAAAAGACTGCCGTGACGCCATGGAGCGTCTGGGCCACCAGGTTGATACCATTAAGCTCAAGATGGAGGGGTATGACCTGACGCCTGAGATAGAGATGACATTTTACGAGAAAATAACAGGGATAAACTTGCAAGCCGAGAGTGAAGAAACTGCCGATGCCAAGAGTATGGTGGAATCTGCAATTATAGGAAATTCCAATTCGATAAGTGATGGAGAATCTGTGAGCACTGGGCATATGCATAGACTTATATACGACCTGGTTTTTAGCTTTGACTACTTCCCAAATATCTCTGAAGTGTGTCAGAAGCTTCAGATTCCGTACGTTTCCTGGGTTTTTGACTGCCCGCATTATACTCTTGATTCTCACACCACATCTAATTCGGTGAATCACATATTTCTTTTTGATAAGCGCCTCTATGCCCAGATGGCGGCCAAGAACTCACGGCTTGCCAATGACACCGCAGCACAAATTGGCACCCAGACATTCCACTATAGCCCTCTTGCAGTCAACGCAGAACGCCTATCACAGCTGTGCCACGACCTTGATGCAGAGACCGATGGCCGCATAATCTACGAGCATGAAGTGTGCTTTCTTGGAAGTCTTTACGACAACGAATATAATTTCTATGATCAGGTCAATTATCTTCCGCCATATCTAAAAGGGTACGTTGATGCTGTTATCGCAGCCCAGGAGCGGGTTTTTGGTGCAGACTTTTTTACGGAAGATGCGATTTTTTCTGATGAGCATGTAAGGCAGCTCCGGGAATATATCAAGTTCCAGCAAACTGGCAAGTACGAAATCGACTACGACAACGTTATTCGTGACATTCTTCGCAAGAAAGTTACAGTAAATGAGCGCCACCACATCCTGGCTGAGATGGGAAAGCGCTTCGAGACAGTTCTTTATACTACTCCAGGGGCAAAAGAAATACCAGGTGTCTGCAATATGGGCGTTGCAGATTATACAATCAAGATGCCGAGAGTATTTCGCCGCAGCAAGATAAACCTTAACATCACCTTAAGGTCCATTCTGTCTGGGGTTCCTCTTCGCGTTGTGGATATCCTTGCGGCTGGTGGATTTCTTTTAACAAATTATCAGGAGGAGATTGCGGAGTACTTTGTGGATGGCCAGGATCTTGTTATTGCCTACACTCCGGAAGATATGATTGAAAAGACTGCCTATTACCTGGAGCATGACGATGAACGCAGAGCTATTGCGGCTGCTGGCCAAAAGAAAGTGCTGGAGAATTTTGCCTATACCAAGCTCCTTCCTGAAATCCTGCGGGTGTGAAGATTTGATATGGAACCATATAAATTGTCCATGATCAGCATTTTTATATGCTCGGGACAATCACTTCCCCCAAAAAATTCTAAAATTTTTCTTAAATCTTCAATTTTTTATCATCTCACCTATAAACATTACCTCCCCATATCCGATATATGTGATAAGAAAGACTGTGGGTTACCTATGCACATCTGCACTCTTTATTACATAGATTTAAAACAAAACAAATGCGCAACATATAAATTAAGGAGCATTCCTGATTCTGACATGGAGGTATAGGATTATGGGAATCGAAGCAATTAACGGCTTTAGCCCGCTTATTCAGCAGACTCAGCCGCAGGTAAGAACACAAGTACAGGAGCAGAGCCAGTCTCAGTCAGAGATTGTAAATCATGAGGCAAGTGCCGGCTCTCAGTCAATTGAACTAAAAGTAGAAGCCACAGATAATTCTTCTGGCTCTAATGGTGATGCCCAGAGTGGAGCACAGGCTTACACTCAGGCTCAGAGCAAGATGGCTGAGACAGAGGAGCAGATCCAGGCCGACAATGCCAAGGTTAAACAGGCTATCACAGAGATGACCAAGAATGCCAAGTCCTCTGCGGAAGCTGTTTTTGGAATTCATGAAAAGACAAATCGTGTAACCATCAAGATGGTGGACAAGGAGACCAAGAAAGTCATCAAGGAATTCCCACCAGATGAGACCTTGGACATGATAGCCAAAGTATGGGAAATTGCAGGACTTATGGTGGATGAGAAGCGCTGATGCGCTACCAATATGCCGTATGATCAATTGCTGCATACTAGCATATGCAAGCCAGGATATGACATATAAACTGTCAGTCTGCAACAACAAGACAAGGACGTCAATGTAACACGCTCACGGATTGAGAAAGGAGAAAGCTTATGCCTATCAGAATAACAGGAATGAACTCAGGTCTTGATACTGAGAGCATCATCACTGCTCTTACAAGTACCAAGAAAACCAAATGGGACACTGCTGTAGGTGATCAGAAAAAGCTCACCTGGAAGCAGGATAAGTGGAAAGAACTAAATAAGAAGGTTGTTTCTTTTTATAACGGTGCACTCAGCAGCATGAGATTTTCAACTGCCTACACCAAGAAAACAACCACAGTTTCAAATACAAATGCGGCAACCGTCGTAACTGGCGATGGTGCTATGGACTCTACTCAGAACCTCAGCATTAAGAGTCTTGCCAAATCAGCGTATCTTACTGGAACAGAAGTTACAGTTGGCGAAGGCGCAAACGCTACCAAGGCTACAAAATCTACAACAATGGATCAACTTGGACTTTCAAGTGGCGGAACACTTAGCTTCAAGCTTGGCAAAGCACCAGAAGATGGCGCTGAGGATACCAGAGTGACCAAGTCTGTGGATATCGCAGCTACAGATACAATTGACAATGTACTTACAAAGCTTCGCGAAACCTTCGGAAGCAATATGAACTTCAATTACGACGAGAATAACGGAAGATTCTATATCTCATCCAAGGAGGCTGGAGCAGAGAATAACTTCGAGATGGTAGAGACAGATGCCATGAAGGCTCTGGGCCTTAAGCTCAATGACAATGGCGGATCAAACTACATCAAAGGAGATGACGCCGTAATCGAGCTCAACGGTGAAAAATATACATCAAAGTCCAATACCTTCGAGATCAACGGCCTTACAATCACTGCAAATCAGGTGGCTGACGACATCACACTTACAACCAAGCAGGATACCAGCGGCATCATGGACAATATCAAGAACCTGGTAAAAGAGTATAACGACCTGGTAAAAGAGCTTGCTACAGTCTATAACGCCGACGCAGCCAAGAAATATAAGATGCTCACGGACGATGAAAAAGACGCCATGAGCGACAAGGAAGTAGAAGCCTGGGAAGATAAGATAAAGACAGGGCTTCTCTCTAAGGATGAGACAGTAGGAACCCTTAGAACAGCCATGAGAGACATCATGAATTCTTCAATAGATGTTAAGCTCAAGGATGGCACAACTCAGAAAATGTCACTTGCAAGCTTTGGAATATCCACAGGAAGCTACTTTGGAACAGAAGAAAACGAGAGGGATGTTCTCCACATCGATGGTGACAAAGATGACACAACCACAAGTGGAAACACAGATCTTCTTTCAGGCTTTATTTCTTCTGATCCGCAGATGGTGCAGGATTTCTTCTCAACACTTGCCAAGAACCTCTACGGTAAACTTTCAGATCTCATGAAAGGTACTCAGTACAGCAGTTCTTTTACCATCTACGAAGACAAGCTTATGGCTTCTCAGTACAGTGCCTATAACACCAAGATCTCAACGGCCCAGAAGGCCTACGAGGCAGCGCAGGATAAGTATTACAAGCAGTTCTCCAAGATGGAGACAGCCCTTGCCAAGGTTAATTCAGCAAGCGGTTCGCTATCAAGTTTCTTTGGCGGAGGCAGCGGCTGATCAGTGACCTGACGAAAATATCTGATGTGTGTATTCATTAGTACATATGTCGAAACGGAATGACAAAAATATTAAACGAGGGAGCGTACAATTATGCCAGTAATGACTGCACAACAAAATGCTTATGCACAGTACAAAAATAATAAGGTAATGACAGCGTCTGGTCCGGAGCTGACACTTATGCTATATGATGGGGCCATCAAATTCCTCAATATCGCAGATTTTGCTATTGAGAAAAAAGATATTCAGAAGGCCCACGACAATATAATCAAGGTAGAGAGGATCATTGAATACCTTCGCAATACGCTCGATATGAAGTACGCAGTTGCACAGGATTTCGAAAACATGTATTCTTATATTGCAAGGAGACTTGTTGAGGCCAACATTTCTAAAGACAAAGAAATCATAGCCGAAGTCAACAAGCACATGCACGCAATAAGAGATAACTGGATCGAAGTCATGAGAGCCAATCACGTTTACGTTAAGGATGCGTAATGTTGGCAAAAAAGAAATTTCGTATTCAGAAAGTGATATGTGGAAAATGTGCAGTAATGCATTATAGGAGGAGCCATGGTAGCAGCAAGTCTGGATATGCTAGAAGAAAGTCTTATTAAGAAGATCAGCATTCTCTCTAAACTTGAAGAGGAAAATGACAAGCAAAAAGAAATCCTCTCAAGCCTTGACGAAGAAAGGGAACCAGAATTTGATGCCTGCCTCGATGAAAAAGCAAAACTTATCGATGAGCTATCGCTTTTGGATGACGGCTTCCAGTCTCTGTTTGACAGGGTAAAAGAGGAAGTTGGAGCAAACAAAGACCTCTATAAAGATCAGATCAAACGAATGCAGCAGCTAATAGAAGAAATAACTGGCAAGAGCGCTTCTATAGAAGCATCGGAACATAGAAACAAGCGCCTGGCTGAGCAGTTCTTTTCAGCAGCAAGACAGAAGATGAACGCTGGAAGGCAGGCATCAGCGGCGGCCTTTAATTATTATCAGACAATGAATAATTTTAAAGATATTCCGCCACAGTTTCTTGATAAACAAAATTGAGTGAATAATATAGAAAACAGCACCGCTTTCGGCGGTGCTGTTTTTATGCTACTTTCGCGCCTATATCGGCATATTTTTTCAAAACTTAATAGCAAAATGCAAATTTTTTAAAATAAATTTCAAATTGTAGAAAAAATTTAAAAAAAAGTTTCAAAAAGGGTTAAGTTATGTAATAAAGTGCCGATATTCATAGTGAAAAGAGAAAAACAAGCAGCCATGGAAGGGACTCCGCTAAGGTCTGCACAATAAAAAAACGATGGAAAGGCAGCAAGGAAGCGGGCCCCGGTCATGGAGGAATTGAATATGGTAGTACAACACAACATAACCGCGATGAACTCTAACAGACAGCTCGGTATCACAACTGATATCCAGGCTAAATCTTCTGAGAAACTCTCTTCTGGTTACAAGATCAACCGTGCAGCAGATGATGCAGCAGGTCTTGCGATTTCCGAGAAAATGAGAAGACAGGTAAGAGGTCTTACACAGGCTTCTGCTAACGCACAGGATGGTATCTCCTGCGTACAGACGGCTGAAGGTGCTATGATTGAAGTTCATGATATGCTTCAGCGTATGAATGAGCTTGCTGTTAAGGCTGCCAACGATACACTTCAATCTACAGACCGTTCATATATCCAGGCAGAAATGAATCAGCTTTCAAAAGAGATCACAAGAACAGCTGATGCTACAGAGTTTAACAATCAGTTCCTTCTTGATGGAACATTTACTGCTAAACAGCTGCAGGTAGGTTCAGAGACAGCATCTATGAGCCAGATTCAGATCGATATCGCAAGACTCAGTGCTTCAATTCTGGGTGTTGCAGCACAAACAAAGACATCAGCGCAAACAAATGCGCCAGGTCAGTATAATGATTTCTCTCCAGAAACTGAATCAAAATATAAAGAAGCGGTAGAAGCTGGAACCTTCAAAGAGGGTGATGATCAGATCAGTGTAATGACTCATTCACTTGCTAAGAATGCGATTATAGCCGTAAAGGCAGCGCTTCAGAGAGTTTCAGAGCAGAGATCTAACCTCGGTGCTATCCAGAACAGACTTGAGCATACGATCAAGAACCTGGATAACGTAGTAGAAAATACACAGGCTGCTGAATCACAGATCCGTGATACAGATATGGCAGAGGAGATGGTTAGATATTCTAACAACAATATCCTTGCTCAGGCAGGTCAGTCAATGCTGGCACAGGCCAATCAGTCAAATCAGGGTGTTCTTTCACTCCTTCAGTAATATAAACAGAAAAATCCATAAGCACTTTGGGCGGTGGCTTTTTATAAGGCCACCGCTTAATTTTTCCACCAGAAGAATTCTTTATATTTAATTTATAATTTTAGGTCTAAAGTTTTTAGAATTATAGTCGATAATAAAGGTGTAAAACAAATGAAATGTTTTTAGGCCAGCACTGAAAACATTTCCTAAACAAAGCAAACGAGCTGCATGGAAGCAGCCGTATTTATCAAGGAGGATAAAAATTATGGTAGTACAACACAACATTACAGCGATGAATTCAAACAGACAGCTTGGTATCACAACTGGTATCCAGTCCAAGTCAAGTGAGAAACTGTCATCTGGTTACAAGATCAACAGAGCAGCAGATGATGCAGCAGGTCTTGCTATTTCAGAAAAAATGAGACGTCAGGTTAAGGGTCTTACACAGGCTTCTGCTAACGCTCAGGACGGTATCTCTGTAGTACAGACAGCTGAAGGTGCATTAAACGAAGTACATGATATGCTTCAGAGAATGAACGAGCTTGCTACAAAGGCAGCTAACGACACTCTTACATCTTCTGACCGTAGCTACATCAAGTCTGAGCTTGATCAGCTTTCAACTGAGATTACACGTACTGCAACTGCAACAGAATTCAACAACCAGCAGCTCCTTAACGGTACATTTACAGGTAAGGAACTTCAGGTTGGATCTGAGACAGATTCTCAGAACCAGATTGAGGTTTGCATCAAGAAGATGAGCGCTTCCGCTATCGGCGTACAGAAAGATAACGTGCAGGTTAGCTCACACGAGAAGGCTAAATCTGCAATCACAAATATCAAGGCAGCTCTTGATTCAGTATCAAAGCAGAGATCTGATCTCGGTGCTATCCAGAACAGACTTGAGCACACAATCAAGAACCTTGATAACGTTGTTGAGAATACTCAGGCAGCTGAATCACAGATCCGTGATACAGATATGGCAACCGAGATGGTTAAGTATTCAAATAATAACATCCTTGCTCAGGCAGGTCAGTCAATGCTGGCTCAGGCTAACCAGACTAACCAGGGTGTTCTTTCACTTCTCGGCTAATATATCTGCAATATATGTTTAAAACATCTGTTTGAAACATTGCAACTACCTAAAAGGGCTTCGGGCAACCGAGGCCCTTTTTCTTCGTGCACAAGACCGGCAAGCGACATTCTTTCTTGCATAGCCGTTATTATGAATTGTATAATTTAATTAACGAAAAATAGTTTTTGTTTCATCGCGAGGGAAAATATGATCCGATTTAGTGTGATAATTCCATATACAGATGAAAGGCAGAATATTCATAGAACCTGGGATTACATCAAGAGGCAGAGCCTTTCGCTAAATCGGATAGAAATAATAATACTTGATAACTGCGTATCTGACCTTTCAGAAGAAAATATCACTTCTTTGGAGGATGAGAATCCGTCCGGAATTATCTCTATAAAGGTAGAAGAAAAGAAATCTGCCTATGACCTTATAAATATAGGTCTTTCCCATGTTACAGGCGACTATGTGGTATTTCTAGAAGCCGGCGATGCTATAAATGATAAGCTTCTGGGTGCTATCGCAGACCTTTGTGATAAACTTTCTGATACTCCGGATATTTTTTCCTACAATATCACAAGAGCTATGGACTACTTTGAATATTTCATGGATGATCCCTTTGATACTACAGATGCAGAAGTTTATTACTTATCTGATGTTCAGAGTAGAAGGCAGTTTCTTATAAACAGTAAGCTTGACGAGAATATCTTTTGCCATATCTATAGAAGGGATTTTCTTCTGGACGTAGATCAGCCTGTTAGCGAGATACTAGTTTATCCGCTGCTGTATCTTGCAGGACTTGTATGTATAGTTCCGGAAAATGGCTACTGTAGCTATGGACTTAAAGAGGGAGAGTTTGACTTTGCAAAAAGAGTTAGTAACATTATAGAGAATCAGACTTCTCTTTATGAGCTTCTTACTTCTATTCCAGAGATAATGTCGGATTATGGAGATATTGTAACCGCTCATTTTATCAGGGAATATTATCTTAAAATATTATATTTGGCGCAGGCTCTGGATATTAAGAAGCAGTTTTCACTGGCTTCTTTTCAGGCACTTCAATACGTGTGCCTGAAGATTGCCCCAAAGTGGATTGAAAATGAGGTTATCTATTCTTATAGTCAAAGTGACAAGGAGCTATTAAAACTTCTATATAAGACTTTTACTTCTGATCATGAGCTTCATGAAACACTATATGAAAAGAGCCTTGTAAGCGTTGTTATGGGAACCTACAACAGGGCAGATAAGATTTTAAGAGCAATAGATAATATCCTTTCACAGACTTACCAGAGGTTTGAACTTATTATAATTGACGATTGTTCTGACGATGATACTCAAAGCCTGGTTCAGAAATTTTCAGACCCCAGAATAAAATATATAAGGAATGACCACAATCTTGGCCCAGCAGGAACGAGAAATGTCGGCATAAAGATTGCCAAGGGTGAGTATATTGTTATAAATGATGATGACGACTTGTGCAGGCTTGAAAAAATAGAGATGGAGATAGATTTTTTCAGGCAGGATGATCTGGATTCCGGCATGGTATTTCATGAGACTATAAATCATATAAACAGGATTGAGAATAGAGGCGGAGATGTAGTTATCATGCCGTCAAGGCGCATATCTGATATTAAGAAAAAAGGTTATATTTTTCCGGCTTTACTGCCCTGGAATTATGTAACTTTTCCTTCAATGATGGTCAGAAGAGAGTGTTATGAACAAGTAGGATTGTTAAACGAGACTCTTTATGCATTTGAAGATTGGGAAATCACGCTTCGGATAGTAAGGAACTATCGCGCAGGTTTTATTAAAAAGCCACTTTACGATTACTATCAGTCATCTCATGGAACTCTTTTTAAAAGCGACATGGAACATAGAAAGAAGGTAGTTGCGGCACTTGACTACATTGACAAGGAATATGAAGAAGACAGAAAAAGCTATGGAATAGAGTCAATAAAAAAATAGCTCCTTAAGGGGCTATTTTTTGGATGATTTCTATTACTCTGTTTAAGGTACTATGACTGGTTTTTACGGTCAGACAGCCATTTGAAGAAATTTCAAGGCGCTTGTCCTCGTTTTTTAGATAATAGTCTATTTTCTCTATAAGCTCATCATAGTTTTCATATACTTCTAAATCTTTTCCTATTTCAAAATAGTCCTCAAGCTCAGGCTGATAATTGCTCAGTAGAAAACCTCCACATCCCAAAACATCCCATATCCTCTGGGCAAGGCCTGATTTCATGGATCGGGTTGTAGTGTTAAGGTTTATTTTGCTATCTCTAAAGACCAGAGGCATTTCCGTAATCGAGTTAACAGGACCATGAACAGAAATGGAGCCATTTTTGACAGAGGAAATATTATTTGTATCACTTCCTGTAAAAAGATGTAGTTTATGTGGAAAACTCTGGCCAATCTTATTAAGTACAGAGCACCTTTCGAGGTAAGTCATGTGAGGACTAAGAAAATTATTAATAGCAACAAAGCGGTCAAGATCTCTTACGCTTAGATCTGAAGGATAGAAATCAGATGACGCCTTTTTTATCTTTTGTACATCCACATCTGTGATCTCTTTTTCCAAATAGTCCTGGGAATAAATCGAAGTTTCAAGCTGCCTTTGCATTAGGCTTTCAAATCTTGATAAATCTTCATCTGACAGCTTTAAATTAGTAAATGGATCCTTCTCCTTATAAAGTGATCCGATAAAAGAAATATCGAATTTGTAGTCAGATGGGCTTTCAGCCACTAACCCCAGCCTCTGGGTTGCTGCTGCCAGAGGGAGATAAAAGATTCCACCTGGGTTTTCATTTCTTATAGATAAATACTGCTCTTTATCAAATAGAAATACCTTGTTGCAGGAGTTTCGGATAGTTGTGTTATAGATTTCAATCATGGGGCAGGTAACAGAAACGCTTACATATTGCACCTTTAAGGCTTCACAGACTATAGAAATATAAGGAAAGTAATTAATAGTAAAAACAAACATTGGAGTATTTATCTTAATGTGCTCCCCCACAGCATTTGCTCTTTTTTCCAGTGAGTCTGCCTTTATAGAATTCAGGTCAACTTCAACAACATTGATACCAAGTTGCTTAAAGGCCTCAATGTAATCTGTCTCGCATATGTTTTTGTATCTGAAAAAAACAATATTCAAGTTAAATCTCCTATATACATATCAGTGAATAGTGCGTGAAATAAACCAGGGATTCTTATATATGAACAGGTCACAGATGTCGTAGTCATAGCTATTTTTCCTCAGCTGATGTTGGCACATTTAAGAATGCGCTCAACGCAGGTTTCATAACTGTGAAACCTAATGACCTTGTCCAGTCCTCTATGTGCAATTCTGGCCCGCTCATTTTCATGGGTCAGGTAGAAAGAAACCTTTTCCTCAAGCTCTTCTAAGCTGCGGTAAACTTCTATTTCTTTTCCAATCTCAAAAAGTTCTTCTAATTCAGGCTGGAAGTTACTTAGCATAAATCCGCCAGAGCCCATGATATCAAACACTCTCAGAGGAATGCCCGAAGTTATGGTATGCAAAGTGATATTTAAGTTAATTTTGCTAAGATTATAGGCGATTGGCAGCTCGGATGAGTAACTAAGGGCCGGACAGATTTTGACTTTTTCCAGGTGACATTCTAGATCTCTTGTGTAGAAACGAAGATTATATTTTGAAAGGCACTCTAGTATAGTCTTGCGTTCCATATTGGCAAGATGCCTGGAAATGAGCCTTGCGTTAATATATTCATCTGGGGCTTTTTCAATCATTGAGTTTGTTGATGTGGTTATGGCTTTTAATATTTCAGATTTGGCATGGTTTGTCAGTTTCCCCAGAATGCGGTCCTTTCCATCCCATATTCCATAAGCATTTTTACAGATGGTATCTAGTTCTTTTCTGGATACCTGACTAAGATTTTCAATTATCTCATCATAGGAATTATCTGAGTATAAAGTTCCAACAAAAGAAATATCGCAGGAGTAGTTTTTTATATCCTCTTCAGATATGTTTATCTGCTGGATGCGGGTAATATTGGTCGCAAGAGGCTGATAAAAGGCATGGGGGCACTGACTTTCCATAAGGAACCTGGTCTGATCCTTGTCAAATGAAAAGATATAATTGCACTTGTTTGTCATCTGATCCTCGTAAAGCGCCTGTTGAGGTGCATCGTATACCCAGGATATATATTTTATGCCACTTCTTTCACAGGCATCAGAAACGGCAGGGCAAAAGTCAAAACTAAAAAGAACGTCTATATGATGGTTGCGGATATACTCATAGACTTTAGATATGTCTTCTTCTGTGTTTCTGTATATTGAAATCCCAAGGTCAACGATTTCGATGTCGTGCCTTGTCTGCATAAGAGGCCACAAAAGGTCATTGGGAGACATTTCTTCCAGGTATACAACGCCAATTCTCTGAGCTGACTTATCAATACAAAAGATATCTCCGAATTTCTCAAGTGCTATTTGGCGATATTTTTCAAAAGAAGGAGAATAGTCAGGTTGCAGCGTTTTATTTATCCAAGGAAGAGACTGATCTGCTACTACTATTTTCTTTTTGCTTTTTAGCATGTTTGCACATAGCGCCTCGGCATAAAAATAGTCGCCATCAAAAGTTTTATCGTCAAATCTAAAATCTCCTCGAACAACCAAAAAATCATCGGATATGCAGAGAACTTCAATATATTTGCCATCTACTGGAAAAGTTTCATCTGAGGGTTTGCCATAGGTGATCCCATGCTGCAAAACCATATCTACAGGCATTCTGGCAGTTCCAAGTACTCCAATAACCACTATATCAGGATCTGCCATGTATATTTGTATTATTGCATTCAGAATATCGGGATTACTTAAGGTGACATTTTCATTAAAAAAAATCTTATATTCAGCGTCAGTTGCCTCGATTGCTTCATTATATCCAAGAGCCTTCGATGGCACATCGCTAACGCCAAGATATTCAAGCTCATATCCTGGCGGAACATGTAGTTGCCTGATTGCGATGTCTATCTGCAAATCTCTTTCAATATCGGAAAAGCAGGATATAAAGCAAAATTTATGTGGGTTCATAGCAAAAGACCTAACCTTTCCTTATGCTTTTAGGTAGCTATTTATCCAATACATATATTATACAGCATTTCTTTATACAAATAACGTTATATGGTAAAATTATAAATGTAATAAAGCGCGCACACGAGGGATAAAATTTGGATAAAAAGAGTATATCTTTTAAAACACTAATTGTAATAACGCCAAATGATAGCAAAAGGCTACTAAACTTGTATCCGAGACTTGTTGAGAACATAGGATATGGGCCTGTTTGCTTTGTCAGTGCGCCGGAAGTAAGAGAAATTCTAGATGAATCAAAAGAGCTAAGAGATAAGGTAGAAGCGATAGATGAAAACCAGGTGATACCTTTTAATGATGTCCATGTCTGCATGAAAAAGAGGCTGGAAAACATACTTGCGGGGCGTGAACTCCCAAGAGGGGTTACTGGCTGGTATTATCAGCAGTTTCTTAAGATGCAGTATGCCTTTTTATGCCAGGATGAGTACTATATGGTCTGGGATGGAGATACTATTCCATGCAGAGAAGTAAATATGTTTCACAAGGAAACGGGAAAGCCCTACCTTGATATGAAACATGAGTTTCACAAGGAATATTTTGACACCATGGGGATTATTTTACCTGGATTCAGTAAGGTTATAGAAAGATCTTTTGTCTCTGAGCACATGCTCATCCGCACTGATATCATGCGCGACTTGATCACGGATATAGAAAAAAACGAGAGTATCCCAGGGGAGAAATTCTGGGAAAAGATAATAAATGCAATTCCTCCGGAGAAAATACAGGATTCGTCATTTAGCGAATTTGAGACCTATGGAACTTACGTAGCACTTAAAAAACAGAGCACATACATGCTTAGGGAGTGGCACTCATTTAGACAGGGGGGCACTTTCTTTAATTGTGAAACTATTTGTGACAGGGATTTTAAGTGGCTTTCACAGGATTTTGATGCAATCTCATTTGAGAAGGGGCATGAAGTAAGGGAGGATAATGCAAATCTTTTTGATAATCCATATTATCAGGAAAAGCTAACTCCCAAGCGGATGCTTCAGGCTGCCCAGCTCGAGTATAAGGAAGGATATAAGGAGGTTTGGGCTGATGACGAAGCTTTTGCAAGGGCGAGCCAGGGAAGCACAGATCAGATCAGGGATCAGGTGAAGCCTGAGAGCCCGCTTAAATATCTGGATAAGGATACCTACAAAATATATGAAGAGCTTGGAGATAAGTGCAGGAATTCAAATGCTGATCAGGCTTTTTTGTGTTATGAAAACGCTGAATTTCTCTGTGATGATGAGACATTAAAATCGGGGATTAGTTTGAAGAAAAAGGAAATGCTTGATTTTGGACAGGCGAAGGTAAATAAAGCTGCTTTTATTGTATTGTCCTATAACAACGTATATTACCTTCAAAGATGCATAGAAAGCATATATACGAACTGTAATCCTGATTCATATCTTTTAGTCATATTCGATAATGGATCCACAGATGGCTCACAGGATTGGCTCTCTGAATGGGGAAAAGAGCATGATGAAGCGCTGATAATACTAAATAGCGAAAACCTTGGCTTTTCTGCTGGAAATAATGCTGCCTGTGAGTATGTTCCTGAGGGCTATGATATCTTTTACCTTAATAATGATACCAGAATGCCTGCAAATGCATTGTTCTGGATGAGAATGGGGTTATATAGCCTGAATGATGCAGGCGCTGTGGGTGCAATGCAGAACTATGCTATAACAGATCAGCGAGAGGAGATAAAACTAGACGCCCCTGAGCAGTATATGGAATATGGAGCGCAGGTAAATGTTCCTAAAGAAATTTATCTTGAGGAGCAAAGCAAGCTATGTGGTTTTGCTATGCTTGTCAAAAGAAAGGTTTTTGACAGGGTAGGCGGCTTTGATGAGTCTTTTTCTCCGGGATATCTCGAGGATGATGATTTGTCTTTATCTATAAGGGCAGCAGGATATAAGCTTTTCGTTTGCCACAACGCTTTTATTTATCATGCTGGTGGACAGAGCTTTAGGAAAAACAATGATGTAGGAGAGTTGTTTAAAACTCATAGGGTAATACTTGTGGATAAATGGGGATTTGACCCAACGATACAAGCGGCCATGAGTGAAAATGAGATGAATTTTGTAAAGTCTCTTTCGGGAAAAGGCTTTACTAATGAGATGAACTTTAAAGTACTTCATGTGGAATGCGGATGCGGAAATATGTTGGGACGCATTAAATATGAATTTCCGAAGGCTGAGGTATATGGAATAGAGGCAAATAAAGATGTTCGCAGATTTGCATTATCCTTTATAAAACTATATGAGAAGATTGAAGACCTGCCAATTGATATATCGGAATTCGATGTGGTTGCTGAAAATCTGGGCTAAGATCTTTTTCTAGAGACGGGTGCTTAATCTTATGAAAATACTGTTTATCTCGCATATTTTAAATAATACAGGTGCTCCATTGGTCCTAATGGATGCGATTAGTGTCTGCATAAATCAGGGATACCACGTAGATGTAGTGTCAATGGAAGATGGAGCCCTTAGGAAAAGACTTGAAGAGAAGCAGGTATCTGTGACTATTGCAGATGATTTTTTAGACAATCTGGCAATGTGGCAGAGAATATTTAGGAAATATGATCTGGTAGTGGCCAACACTTTGCTCTGCCTTGAAGCAATCTATGCACTGAATACTACTGAAGTAAAGACTATATGGTGGATACATGAACATCGGGCATGGTTTGAAGCATATAAAACAGTACTTCCCAAAAAGGAAGATTTGAAGTCCAATATACATATTTTCGGGGTTAGCCCTGTAACCGAAGAACTGATAAGACACTACTGTGGTTATGAGACAGGTCTTTTACCCTTTGGAATCGAGGATAGAGGTAAAGAAATTGAGATAATCCGCGCGGATGGCTATGGCGGGAACTTGAATGCCGCTAAGGTAAAGTTCATCTTCCCTGGAACTTTTTCACCTGTAAAGGGACAGGATATTTTATGTAAGGCTGTTGAAGTCTTGCCAGATGATATCAGGTCAAGGTGTGAATTTGTGCTCTGCGGAGCAAGGGTAGAAGGTGAGGAGGAGTATTATTCTGAAATAGTAAATGCATCAAGGAAGTTTCCGGAGGTTAGCGTTAAAGAAGTTATTCCACATGATGATACGCTAAGACTTATGAGCAGAATGGATTATGTTCTCGTCCCCTCAAGGATGGAGCCCTTTTCTGCTACGGCGGTAGAAGGAATGATGATGGGAGCAGTTCCTATTGTCTCTGATATATGTGGAGTAGCCTACTGGCTTGAAAATGGCAGGGATAGCTTTGTCTTTTCTTCAGGAAATGTGGAAAGTCTTGCTGAAACTATTTCCAAGGCAGTAAGCATAAGAGACAGTAGTAAGCTGCAGTATGAGCAAATGGTGCATGATGCTAGAAGAAAATATGAAAATATGTTTTCTATGGAGAAATTCAGTGCAACATGGTGCACCATGATAAACCAGAAAACAATGAGCGATAAGGGTGATGACAATGAAAAAAGTGAGTGTGATAGTTCCTGCATATAATTGTCATGATACTTTGGCCAGGTGCCTTGGCAGTTTGGTTAACCAAAGTCTTGAAGATATAGAGATAGTTGTGGTTAACGATGCGTCAACTGATGATACCTGGGAAATAATGAAAAGATGCAAGGAACAGTTTCCTGAGAAAGTTGAAATAATTAATGGGGTTAGCAACAGAGGTGTAGGAGGTGCCAGAAATCAGGGGCTTGATGCGGCGACAGGTGAGTACATTGGATTTGTAGATGGTGATGATTATGTTTCTACAGAAATGTATGAAAAACTGTACAATACTGCTGTTGAGACTGATTCTGACATAGTGGACAGCGGGATTTATTTTGAGGCTACAGATCGTGCGGTACTTAATGTGGGAGATAACTGCATAGGTACTCTTAACGATGAAAAACGAAGAATCCTTGTTCTTGGAGGGGGATATATTACAAGCAAGTTATTTAAACGTAGTCTATTTTATGAACCAAGATTTCGGATAAGAGAGAACGTACGAAGTCTCGAAGACAATGATCTTATAAAGTATATGTATTTTAGGGCAAAGAAAATATGGAATATAAAGGAAGTTTTTTATATTTATTGTAATAATCAGAATTCGGCTACTAAAGATATGAATCTTGAAAGCTACTATCAAAGTGTATATGGCGTTATAGGTGGAATATATGACAAATGCCATGGCTTTCCCGAATATGACAGTATTAAAGACGCTATGGAATACACAATATTACAATTTTATTCTTTTGGGTTGAATAGATGTCTGTATGACCAGATAAATAGATACGGCGCTGATGTAAAAAATGTAGCCAATTATTTCGAAGGATTATCAAATGAATTGACAGATATGCTAAAAAGATTAGTTATGGAAAAAAATAGGGTAATAACAATTCCTTATAGAGATAATAAAGAGGTTATAAAACGGATATCAGAAATTGATATCAAAATAATGGAAGAATGCGATAGACGATATACATAGAGGAATAATGCATGATGAAAGCCAGTGTAATAATCCCGCTATTAGATGAAAAAGAAAATCTTGAGAGGTCGATAAAATATCTTGAAAAGCAGAAACAAGAGGACATTGATGTTGAAATTATAATAGTCAATGGACTTGGTGAGCGTGTAGAAGATAGGCTTAGGAAAATAGAGCAAAATGATCCTGAACATATAATTCTAGTCATGTCCGATAGTAGCTCTAAATGTGACCTGTTAAATCTCGGTATTGATTATGCTAACGGTGATTACGTATTTTTTCTAAGAGCAGGAGACTATCTTAACGTTAAATTGTTGGCAATGGTAAAAGAGTATGACGTTCAGATTATTTCCTACAAAATGACAATTGTACATGAAGCATTTGAATATTTTGAACTTGAGCCAGTGACTCCAGACAAAGCTATTATCACAGTGGTAGATAGTCCCCATCAGAGAAAGGTACTTTTGACATCAGGAGAAGTGGATGAAAAATATTTATGCAATGCTTATAGTCTTCATTTTCTAAGAGATGTAGGACAGCGTTTTACTAATGAAGGTAGCGATGAAGATATATCTTTTGCTTATCCATTATTTTTTTTCGCAGATAAGATAGTTCATACTGCAGATCATGGATATTGCAAGTGTGTAGGTTTTACGGAGAAAACTTTAGTAGGAGAGGGACAAACAGCAGGTGAAAATAGAATTTCTTCAAGAATGGCTATTCAAACAGAACTTTTTGAACTAATACAGAGTATTCCGGAATTATATACCGAATATAAAGAATTAGTAGATGCTCATTTTTTCAAAGAATATTATCTAAAAAACATGGATATTGCCAGAGCCTGCTTGATCAATACTAGGGTCTTTAATGAATTATTCAAAATAATAAAGCTTGTTTCAGATAAAGTTGTACCGGTGTGGTGTGAAAATGAATATTTGAGCGGACTTGGCAGACTGGAAGCTGAAACGATAGCTTTTCTGCATGATACCAATCAAGGCGTGGAAGAAATCTGCAAAAAGCTAGTTGAAGAAGGTCTTGTAAGTGTAATTATTGCAACTCACAATAGAGCGCAGTATATTGCAAGATCCATTGAGTGTATTCTCATGCAGACGTGGAAAAATATTGAACTTTTGATTATCGACGATGGCTCAACAGATAACACAGAAGAGATAGTAAATAGTTTTAACGACCAAAGAATTGTATATATAAAAAATGAAACGAATAAGGGGGTTTCATATTCAAGAAACAGAGGTATACGTGCTTCCAAAGGAAAGTATATCGTTTATCAGGATGACGATGATTATTGTCGCCTTGATAAAATCGAAAAGCAGGTTCTTTTTATGGAAAGTCAGAGCAAAAATGTAGGAATGGCTTATTGCATGACTCTTAATTACGCTTGGGTGCTTGATGGAGATTTGACGAAACCTGTGATACGTATTCCAAATTTTAAAGACAATAAACTAGGGTATCAGGGGTTTATCTTCCCAAGGCTTCTTAGAAAAAACTTTGTTGCCTGTACTTCTATGATCATAAAAAGAGAATGTTTTGATAAGGTTGGCCTATTTGATGAGTCTCTTTTTGCTTATGAAGACTGGGATATGACTTTAAGAATTTCTAAAGAGTATGATGTCGGATATATTGATGAGCCTTTGTATGATTATTATCAGAGAAATAAGGGGCTTGCCTCTAATCAAGATCCAAGGCACAGGGAGAAAGTGATAAAAGCTCTTTATGACATTGATGTTAAGTACAAAGATGAGCGAGAAAAATATGGCATCAAATCTAATTTTATTTTGAAACAGAGCTGATGTAGGAATAAGCATATTACATTGCAGAGGTAAAAGCATGGACCAGGAATCAATTGATTATTTTTCTAAAAAAGTTGATGAACTTATTGATGGTATTGATAAGGGTGATTTTTCAAAGCAGATTATTCCGGATAAGTACAGGTGGGAGCATCTTTTAGGACTTTTTATTCTTAGGGAATCACTTGATGGTGGACAGGAACTTTTTGAGCAACTTTATGACCTTGCTATAAGGTCTGCTAAGACATATCTTTGTCAAAAGAAGGAAAGAGATGAGAAGATAAAGGTTGCTTTTCAAACTTATTCCGCAGCCCAGTGGCCTTCTGAGCAGGTTTATAGATTCTTTGAGAAAAGAGATGACTTTGAGACCAGCATTGTCGTTTCTCCGCTGATTGACAGGAATCAGGAAGATTCTTTTGACACTTACAAAAAGTCACTTAGCTGGTTTAAGAATAACAGCTATAAAGTCGTAGAGGGAATTGATTTTGAAGCTAAGCAATATAGAAGTTGGGAAGAAATGGGAGAGTATCCTGATGTGCTCTATCAGCTCTCACCATGGTTCCAGTCACTCCCTACTGTGCAGTGGTTTTGCATGCTTCCTTTGAGATGTCTGGTTGCCTATATCCCATACGGAATACATGTTGAGGCAAGTGATGGTACGGATTACCTGATAAACGCTGTTTACAATAAAGAATTTGTGAATGTTATTTGGCGTGTGTATTGTGACTCTACTTATAATCTTAAAGAATATCAGAAATATCAGTTATTAAAAGGTAAAAATGTCAGATATTCAGGTTATGCCAAGATGGATTATTTTTATGAGAAACATATTTTTAACGATGACGATATCCGAAGCTTGTGGCGGATTCCGGACGGGAGAGATGTTTCTGAATTCAAAAAGGTGATCATAGCCCCGCATTTTACTGTTATGAATCATGGTATTCTCCATTTTTCTACCTTCCACAAAAATGCCTGGTTTTTATTGTATCTGGCACAGAAATACAAAGATAAGGTGAGTTTTGTCTTTAAACCACATCCCAATCTTAGGTCATCAGCAGTTAAAAACGGAGTATTTGGCTCCTATGAGGAATATGATAGCTATATTTCAAGGTGGAATGAGCTACCTAATTCCAAAGTGGTGGAAGAGGCGAGTTATCTCGAGTATTTTGAAACGGCAGATGCTATGATCATGGACAGTATTTCTTTTACAGCAGAGTTCCTGTATACGGATAAGCCACTACTGTTTCTTACAAGGAAAGGGCAGTGTTTCAACGAAATGGGAACGAAAGTCGTTGAATCTTACTATAGGGTACCAGGAGAGAATTATAATGAGATAGAGCAGTTCCTTAGAAGCGTTGTTATAGAAGGTGATGATCCAAAAAGGAGCAACCGAGAGGAAATCTTTGCACAATTTCTTGATTATAAGAGCGCTATTGGAGTAACCGCTTCAGAGTTTATATGCAGAGATTTACTAGACGTCTTAAATGGAGAAGATGTGTAGTCTAATTATTTATGTCTTTTATGAAACTACTAACCATTATAAGCATGATGATGCCGATTGGAAATGCGGTTATGATGCTGACTGATTGGATATTATTCATAGAACTTTCTGAAAAGACAAGAGCTACCGGAAGTGCTATCAAAAGAATGCACCATAGTAGTTCAATGAGTTTGTGAGGCTCTTCTCCCTTTTTTAGTTCTTTATAGCTATAGCAGGCGGCTGTATAGGCTATTGAATCAAAAGAAGTAGCATAAAAAGCAATCATTGTAAGAAGGATAAGAGCAGAAATGAGTGTTGCACAAGGCATTGTATTTATAATATCAATAATCAGCTGATAAAGATCACCATTTGCCTCATAGGTAGCAATAAAGTCCACTTTTCCACTTGTCTGAAGTCCAAGGGAATAATTTCCAAGAACTATAAAGCTTACAATGGTGGAGCCAACTCCGAAGGCAAAACCGCCAAGGATTGTTTGACGGATAGTTCGGCCTCTGGAAATGTTGCCAATGAAAAATGGCGTAGCTATGCACCAAACCATCCAATAGGCCCAGTAATAAATTGTCCAGTCCTGAGGAAAGCTTGTTTTTCTGATGGGGTCGGTGTAAGTAGCCAGCTCAATATAGTTTTGGAATAGTTTGCCCAAAGATTGAAAACCGTATTCCAGGATAAATCTGCTTTGCCCTCCGACTATAAAAACTAGTACTAGTATGCCAAAAAAGAGATAAATGCAGGCATTTGCAAGAATTGAGATTCCTTTTAGACCATGCAGAACTGCATAGGTGTAAACAAAGCAGGTAATGAGCAGGATAACAATTGTTAGTAATGTCCGGTTAACATTTATATGGAACAAATCTGATATGATGGCAGACATCAGAGGAGTTGCTACACTGAAAGTAGTAGCAGTACCTGCCAGAAGAGCAAATAGCGCAAAGAGATCTATTATTCTGCCTAATAGTCCATCAGCTTTTTTTCCAATAATTGGCCTGCAGGCTTCAGAGTATCTTTGTCTTTCGCGTTTTTTTACGTGGAGCATGTAACCAAAGACAACAGCCAGTACCAGATAAAAGGCCCAAGGGATGAAGCTCCAGTGAAACAGTGGGAAAACGCCTACCCAGTCAAGTGGCTGGCCTAGATCTGAAACGTGGGGATTTGTTGCATACATGAGCCACTCTGAAAAAGAATAGAATAAAATATCGGCTGCAAGGCCGCAGGTGAACATCATACTTCCCCATACAAAAAAGGAATATCTGGGTTTCTCTTCTTTTTCTCCCAGTACGACATTGCCATATTTGGAAAAAGCAAGATAAAGAGAAAAAATTAAAAAGAAGATACCGATAATGAGATAAAATATTCCAAGTGTATTCCCAAAGAAAAATCGTATTTTTTCAATGATAGCATTTGAGGAGTCAGGGAAAAGAAAAAGAAGCAAAGCCAGGCTCATTATCAAAAAGAATGGAAGCAGAGTGATCATCCAGTCTATTCTGTTTTTACTTAGTTTCATAAGTGCACCTGCTTTCCTTTGTATTTTGCATAGCTTTGATCAAGGGCTATAAGTTCATCTAGATTATCTATTTCTATTACATCCCCTTTATTTATTTCATATACGCCAAGTAGGTACTCATCTGCATGTATAAACATTGGAATATCATCCCAGTATATTTGATCATTGTGATTTTCCATAAACTCAAGTTCAAGATGTTTTCTAAGTTTGGATCCGTCCTCTTTGTTCCATCTACTGATAGAGAACAGTTGCCAGCCTATTTTTCCGCCATTTCTCGAGCAACTGACTACTAAATCGTCACGAGTCTGCATTAACCATTCACTTGTTTCGCTTTCTGTCCAAAGTGCACTATATCCTGAATGGTGAATACTTGGGTCAAATACTTTTGAATTGTTAATGAGCTGATCACCATCAAGTATTAAGCAGTTTCCAAGAAACTCTCTGGCTACATATAAGGAGCTTATATTATTGCATTTATCAAAATATGGATTTTCTATAAGGTGAATTGATGGATATTTATCTTTTAGCGTATTAAAGAGTTCCTTTTTATAACCTACAACAATGTAAATTTCGGTAATCTGGTTAAGATAAAGACTGTCAATGATAGAGTCTATAATACGTTTTCCATTTACTGTAACCAGGGGTTTGGGTGTTTTATACGAAACTGGCCGAAGACGCTTCCCTTCGCCAGCAGCAACGATTATTGCTTTTGTAATCTTATTCATATAGCTATAACTCCTCAAGCATCTTTTGAGCTATTGCGTAGTATTCTTTAGCATATCGGTATTGCCATTTAGAATATTCACCGAATTCTACACCAAGCCTTTCCTTGTACTCGCACCAGTTTGACCAAAGAAGTCCACATTGTGATATGTAGCAGTATATTTTTATTCTTGTTTGAAGAGGACAATTATTTTCAAAGTAAATATTTATTAGATTATCTATTTCTTTTTTGGTGTACAGACTATAGATACAAAACATTGCTATGTCAACGTGAGGGTCCTGCATTCCTGAGTACTCCCAGTCGGTTAGCTGCAGCTTTTCTTTTTCATCAAAGTCTTTGTAAAAGAGGAAGTTGTCTGACACAGCATCTATATGTGTTAAACAATAGTCTTTTTTTTGAGCATCAATAAAAGAAGTTAATGATAATGAATGATCTTTTGTTTCCGTGTAATCTGAAAAAGACGATGGCGCGCCATTCCATAGTTTTTCATAAAAGTTTATCTGGGAAGTAATGTCAAATTCATGAGGAACAACTATATGAAGCTGGTGAAAATCTCTGAGCTTCTTCATGCATAAGACAAGATCCATATGGCTTTTTGCATCGCAACTTCTTACGGAATGGAGATATTTGGTTATTTTGAAGCCGTTTAGGGCATTTAAGTACACAGGGTCATCGCACAAATTAAGACCAGCGATGGCTTTATATACGCTTGCTTCGTTTTTTCTGTTTATAAGTTTGTCAGTTCCCTCTCCTGGAATACGCATTATGTATTCGTTTCCATCTGCAGTGAATTTAAATGACTTGTTAGTCATTCCTTTTTTTAGCATGACAACATCGCTGATTCCTTCGGGAGAAATTCCTAAAGCATCGGCTGCAATCGATAAAATATCATTATGTATTTGCAGGTGTGCATATAATTTTGCGTTTGGCATGAATATTGCACCTACATAGAGAAAACAAATTTAACGAAAAACTTTGGATAGCTACTTATAATAATTATATTACAAAATGTGATAAAATAAACTAAAAAGCGTATAACATTGGTGGGCTATATGAACATACTCATGCTTGATCTTATGGGATCTCTTATCGTTGGAGATCTTCAATATACTTTTATTAAGCTTGGACATAAGTGCAAGTTTTTTCAGTATGTCTTGAGGGATAAGGAATGGAACGAGGAATTTGCAACAGTCTTGAGAAAAGAGCTACAGGAAGGCTCTTTTGATATGGTCTATGCAACTAACTATTATCCAACTGTGGCAAAGGTTTGTTATCTTAACAATATTCCGCACTGCTGCTGGGTTTATGATAGCCCCCCGGAGATAAGTTCCACAGAAACCATGGATTATCCTACCAATCGCATTTTCTTTTTCTGCAAGAATGACTACCTGATTTTCAAAAATATACATGGCCTTGATACGGTGTATTATCTGCCTCTTGCGGTAAATACTGATAGACTGGATAAAATCAATAGGACAGACAGGTATGCCTGCGATATCTCCCTGGTTGGAGGGCTGTATAAGTCTGGTACACTTTTGGGATACAAGAGCATAATGACGCCGGAGCAGCAACAATATGTGGATGCTATGATCCAGGTTCAGATAACAAGGGCAGGCTCTGGAGTAATTGATGCGGCTTTAACACCGGATTTTGTTAATGGAGTTAAGAAACATTATCTGGAACTATCGGAGAAGGCAATACAACCGGAAAAAGCTCATCTCTTTTATGCTATATGCGCTCATATTGCACATGTGGAGAGGCTAGCACTATTGAGGCTGTTCGGTGACAGAGGCTATGATACCAGATTGTTCTTTGGAAAAATAAAAGATGAAGACAGGGAGCTGCTTGCTGGTCATAAGGTCAAGCTCTGCGAAAGTGTCAGTTATGAAATGGAAATGCCACAGGTGTTTAAAAGTAGCAAGATCAATTTAAACCCTGTTCTTAGGGCCAACAGAGGAGGAATTCCTTTGCGGGCAGTGGATGTACTTGGCTGCGGCGGATTTCTTTTGACTTCCCATCAGGAAGAGATGGAGGAGTATTTCAGGTCCGACGAAATTGCGACCTTTGCAACTATAGAGGAAGCAGTGGATAAAGCAGATTATTATCTGGCTCACGAGTCTGAAAGGATACTTATTGCAAGAAAGGGCTATGAGAAGGTTAAAAAAGACTTTTCCTACGAGGAGAGAGCAAAGATGCTTATAGAAAAGTGCATGTGATAATGGTGATCTAGGCGATTCTGGAGCCAAGTCGTTTTATAAAAAAATCAGGAGATTTGTAATGAAGAAAGTTAGCGTAGTTGTACCAGCTTATAATGCACACGATACACTTGCAAGGAGTCTTGGAAGCCTGGTAAATCAAACACTTCAGGATATTGAGGTTGTAGTTGTCAATGATGCGTCAACGGATGATACTATCGATATCTGTAACAGGTGCAAGGCTGCATTTCCTGATAAGGTTGTGGTGGTGGATTCTGCGGTGAATATGGGATGCGGAGGAGCAAGAAGCCTTGGACTTGATGCTGCATCCGGAGAATATATTGGTATGGCAGATGCAGATGACTTTGTGGCACCTACCATGTATGAAAAGCTCTATGCTAAGGCGGTTGAAACAGGGGCAGATATTGTGGATTCCGGCTTTTATGCCGAGTCTACTGATAAGGCAATTTTGACGGTCAGTGATGATCTGGCAGGGGAGCTTGACGATGACAAGAGGTCGAGGCTTATAGTAAGCGGTGGATATCTGGTTACTAAGATTTTTAAGAGGGAAATCTTTGAAGAGCCCAAGATTCGCATGCAACACAACATGGCGGCCTTAGAGGACCTTGAGATACTCATATATACTTATTTGAGAGCAGGGAGCATTGCGGCAGTAAAAGAGATCTTTTACAACTACTGTGATACGGCAGGTTCCAACACCAAGACGATGAACATTGATAAATACTACGATTCAGCGTATAGGGCAATTCGAGGAACTTACGACAAGTGCCATGAGATGCCAGACTATCCTGGATGCCAGGCAGCAGTTGAGATGATGATGGCAAATATATATTCTTATGGAGTCAATCGTTGTCTGTATGATCAGATTGTCAGGCTTGGCGCGGACAAGAAAAATGTGAAGAAGTATTTTGAAGGGCTTCCTTCCAAGGAACTCTCGATGATAAAAGAGCTGGTGGCTCTTAGAAACGAAGTAATAAAGATTCCTTTTGAAGAGAATGGTTTTATTATGAGCAAGATTGCAGAGCTTGACCTGGCAATCCTGAAAGAGTGCGAGATGAGGTTTGGGGCGTGAATTTCAAGTATTATCGGACGAAGGGGATGATTTTTTATCGGGGCTAAAAGTAAGTGATAGAATAGTACCCATTATAACTCTTGTGGTATATTGTAATGATTACAGATTAAATATTATTTCACCACATGATATTACTGATTTCAAAAAGTTTAAGACAGAAGTTGGAGATGTTTTTGAGTTTATCAAAAGACAGAATGAAGATAATTTATTAGCTGAAATGCAATCTGAGCATGAGGAGGATTGGAGCATGAGTGTTGAGTCGATTAATGTGATCAATGAGTTTACTGGTGCAAACATCCCCACAGATAAGCAAGAAGGAGGAAAGGTCAAGATGTGCAGAGCCACAGAAGCGATATTTGAGCAGGGAATAGAGCAGGGAGTAGAACAAGGAATACGTGCCTTTATAGAGGATAAGCTTGAAGATAATATAGATGATGAGACTATTATAAAAAAGCTTGAGTCTAGGTTTGAACTTACAGAAGAAAAGGCAAAAGAATATCTGAAACAGTGTAAAGAAACTGAGAATTGATGAAATGCAAGTAAACTCGAAACTAGTATAGTGATGATATGAATATAGCCAAAGAGCTAATTCTGGTAAGTTTAAATGAACATTCTTCTCTATGATTTCCTAAATTCATATATTCAGTATGACCTTGTGTATTATCTTGAAAAGGCAGGGCATAAGTGTGCCAATGTGCTGTATCGGGAGGGTGTTGACAAGTACGAAGACGAGAAGTTTACTGCCAGGATGGAAAAAGATTTATCTGACGGTAATTTTGATCTGGTGCTGACCACAAACTTCTGGCCGGTGGTTTCCAAGGTGTGCAAAGAGCATGATATAAAATATGTGTCATGGTTCTTTGATTCTCCGCCCAATTTGCCTACTGCGGAGTGCATGGAGTATGAGTGCAATAGGATTTTCTTTTTCGCAAGGGCTGATTATGAGAGGTATAAAGCGTTAGGGCTATCTAATGTGTACTACCTGCCACTTGCAGTTAATGTGGAGAGATTAGCTGGAATCAAGGTAAATCAGGCAAGGTACGGGTGTGAGATTTCTTTTGTTGGAAAGCTTTATGAGTCCATGCTTCCGGCTATGATGTCACATATGGATGAATATCAGAGGGGATACATTGATGGCGTTGTGAAGACGCAGCTGCAGTTATATGGCGGATATATTGTTGATGATGTGATAACTGAAGAATTCTCGGAAAGTGTAAGGAAGCGCTACCGCGAGCTTTCTGAGAAGGCTATCCAGATAAGCCGCATGGAGCTTGCGTGGGCAGTGGCTTCCCACGTGACGCACCTTGAGAGGATGACGCTACTAAGCGTATTGTCAGGGCGACATCAGGTTAAGCTCTATACCTTTGAATTGACCGAAGATGAGAAGCGGCTTCTTCCAAACGTGGAGTACTGCGGCGCTGTTGACTATCTTAAGGAGATGCCGCAGGTATTTGCGGCAAGTAAGATCAATCTGTGCCCGGTTCTTAAGGCAAATAGGTCAGGAATCCCCCTTCGGGCACTGGATGTAATGGGGGCTGGTGGATTTCTTTTATCAAGTTATCAGAGTGAGCTGGCAGAGTATTTCTATGATGGGCAGGAATGCGTTCTGTATACATCCCTTGAGGATGCCATAGCCAAGGCAGATTATTACTTGGCTCGTGAGGACCTTCGGAGGCAGATTGCGGCAGCAGGTAGAGCGAGGATTGAGGAAGCCTTTGGGTATGAGGATAGAATCGAGGCACTGCTAAGTGTGTGAGGGCACCTGATGCGACACGGAGTGGATTTTTTTCGAGATGAGATCAGAAATGGTTTCTACATACCGACGGCGGTTAAGCAGTCCTGGGCTGCTGCTCTTGACGTGCTCTTTGAAATTGACAGGATATGTCGCGCTCACAATATCAGATATTTTGCTGATTGGGGCTCATTTCTGGGAGCTGTGCGTCATGGTGGTTTTGTGCCCTGGGACGATGACCTTGATATCTGCATGTTAAGGGATGATTACGAGAAATTCCGTGCGGTTTGCGATGCTGAGCTTCCTGCAAATTATTGCATCCATGATTACGAGAGACACCAGGGACACTGGCTTTTTCTTGCAAGAGTGGTGAACAACAGTCATATAAGGTTCGACGACGAACATCTTTTAAATAACTATAATTTCCCGTGGCTTTCAGGAGTTGATATCTTCCTGAAGGACTATCTTTATGATGATCCAGCCAAAGAAAAAGAGAGAGACGATAGGATAATGCGCCTTCTTGCAGAGGCAGAGCCCTATATTACAGAGCTTGAGAAGCCAAGCGGTGGTAAGGGAAGCATTTCCCAAAATGATATTTCTGGTAGAACTGGAAATGACGCTGGACATAATGAAGCTGCGCTTAGAAAGGCAGTGGATCTGTACAGGCGCGCGGAAAGCATCATGGCGGAAGTGACGTCTCCATCTGAAATAGATGAAAAGACTGGTTCGAATAATACGCATCATATAGGGCAGATTTTTCCCTGGATTTTAAAGGGCGGAAAAGGAGAGAAACTTGAATACTACAAAGAGACTGTGTACCTGCCCTTTGAAGATACCCTTATTCCAGTTCCGGCCTGCTATAACAAGGTATTAAGCAGCCGCTATGGGGATTACAATGTAGTAAAAAAAGGAGTTGCTGGCCACGACTATCCTTCTTTTGAAGGCCAGAGAAAGGCATTTGAAAGTGAGACAGGAGCATCGCTCCCACAGTTTTCTTTTGATAAGAAAATGCTGGAGAGGCCAGAGCCTTTCTGTAATGATAAGGAGCAAAATCTGAATCCGGCGGAAGATGCCAGTGCAAGCTGTTCGGAGCAGATGGCTGCACATGAGCGAAATAGGAGAGAAGTTTTGTTCCTTCCAGTGGGGCCTTCTGAGTGGAAGAGCCTTGAGAACTCTTTTATAAAAGAGTGTGCAGATCCGGATACAGACGTATATGTTGTGCCACTTCCTCTTATGCACAGGGATTTCTACGGACGAATCCAGAGCACAGACGAGGAAATCCTTGAGGCTGAGCACTTTGAGGACTATGTGAGGATTTTAGAAGAGTTGGAGAGTAGGAGTCGCGATAACGAATCAGGTGAGAATGATAATTGTAACAATGAGGCAGAATGCGGCTGGAACAGAGATGGCGAAAAATGTGATAACAAAATTTGCCATGATGAAAGTAGCGATGAAAACAGTGCTGATGCCGGTAGTGTGAATCTTGATCACGTTTATTTGGTTGGCTTTACAGATTTTGATCTGGCAGAGCACTGCCCAGATAGAATATACATCCAAAATCCGTACGATGAGTGGAATCCGGTTCTCACGGTGCCAGAGTATTACTATTCAAGAAATCTTCGAAACTTTACCCGTGAACTTATTTACGTTCCTATTGGCCCTGTGGGTGAGTATACAGAAAATGATCTTCCGGATATGCTTGGTATGCAGTTCTATGTCTTAAAGCCTGGCGTGATCTATGCTGATAAGGTGCTGGTTCAGTCTGAGAATATCAGAAGTCATTATGTTAAGGCGCTTACTGAATTTGCTCTTGAGGATACAGCAGAATATAGAAATTATTGGGAGAACAAGATTATTGCTACCAAGGGGCTTTACGGTTTTGACGATAGACAAAAAGAGATATCTAAAAAGAAAATCCTCTTTGGAATAGCTCCCTATGAATATTTTGAAAATAAGGATCGGTTCGAAGATGCGCTAAAAGAGCGCTTTAAGATATTTAAAGAAAATGCTGATAAAGTGGATGTAACAGTCTATCTTTATCAGGGCATAATAAGTGTTTCAGGTAAAATTGGGACTAGTAGCCACCAGCTTGAGATTTTTTATGATAAAGTGAAGAGTCTTGCAAAGGAGACAGCGGTTGGCCTTGTAAGCAATATGGGAGAAAGGGCTGATTTTAAGACAACAGGCGACTTCGTCAGCTCTTTTACCGCCTATTATGGAAGCTCTTTGCCCATCGTCCAGGAATTTATCGCACAAAAAAAGCCCGTAATGATTGCAAATTACGAGCTGTGAGTTTATTTTGCACACCCTTTGATATAAGCACCGTCACGGGATTTGTTGATGAATTTTATGTTGGGGTTTTTAGCAATTATTTTTTCCACATCCCTTATATAGGACATAAAGACTGGGGTTGTAGCTACTTCCTGGCCATTGACGGAAGGGACATTTATAAGGTTAGAGGTGTCAATAGTTGAATTATCCATGGTTCCGCTTGCATGGGTCTGTCCGCCGGGATAGGAGAGGTCAAGGCCTACAAGATCTACAGTAGTGGCGCCTTTTAGTGCAGCAATGTTAATGGCAACAGCGGATACAGTGCCACTGATGTCATGGCAGGATACATTTTGCCTCTTATAGATTTCTTTTGAAAAATACATTCCAGAAGTTGGAATTAGGTATTTTTCGCCTTTGTAAAGTTTTCCAAATTTCCAGGATGCGCAGTCTGACAAGATAAGCGGCACGTCAAGGTCGTTAAGGCCCTCTAAATGGCGGAATGTTCTAGCCTGCATATCAATAGCTATCATGAAATCGGGTATTATTCCTGTATCTATAAGTTTTCTGATCACGGTAGTAGCAGCTATGATAGTGGCTGTACTTGCTTTTTCTTTTATGTAATCTATGCTGTAGTTTAAAGATGGGCCGCCGCCAACAACAATCCAGTGTTCAGATGGTTTGGCTATTTCAATATCGCTGACAAATTTTTTGACACTGCTGTAGTTACAGTAAAAATTACGCTCAACAACATTTAGAAAATTGAGGCTGGTTGTGTTTTTTTCCAAAATAGCATTGGCTAAAATGGCATTTTCTTTTTCTAGAGGCTCTAATAATTCTGAATCGATAAAAAAGGCTGTTGTATATTCTTTATCCTCATCAAGGTGGCTTTTTATTATGATTTTTGCTAGCTCATGGATGTTGGCGACTACTGCTATGTGGAGTTTGTGGGGCGGAATTTTGTCCAAAACGCCATATTGCATGGCGTAATCTATTCTCTTTTGACTAAGCTCATATATATAAATATCCATCAACTGGTCAGATACTTCGTACATTTGCTGGGCTAGATAGCCAAGGCTGCAGCCTATTGAACAAAAAGCGTTCTTGCTAGGTTCGCATAGGAGAGATGCCTTTTTATAGGCTTCAAAAGATGGATCTGTGGTGCTGGTAGAAACGCTGTGGGTAGTAAGGTTTTCAAGGCATAGGAACCCTGATTTTGAGCTGAATAGCCTGTAGTTTTCATCTGTAACATCGATGGTGCCTCGAAGGGCCATGGCATCGTACATTTGTGGCAGCAGTTCTTCTATGAAGTCAGCAACCTGGGAGTAGTTTGATTTTGAGATGCAACTGCTGATGGATGATATTTTATCCCATATTTGAAGACCAAGGTTACTATTTATTGTGGCAGTTTTTTGGCAAAATGAGGCCATTATCTGCGTTTGACAATTCCAGGTGTCCGACAAAAGCCTGTATTGTCCTCGCTGGCTAAATTCACACATTTTCTTTAGTTCAAAGAGCATGGTAGCTTCGTCATAAATTTCATTTAAAAAATCTACGGCCATAGTAGTACGCTTTCTTTTATAATTTATATTTTTTGCCTGTCAGTATTATCTGCACCTGTCAATGTATTCCTGCTGCATTTTGTAAAATGGATAGTCATGAGTAGAGACCTGTCGAACGGGAGTCATGAAGCTGCTTCCATAGCAGGCACTGAGAACTTCTTTAAAACCTGCTGGAATAGGGGCTTTTAGCATTTCAAAGTCAGTTTCAATAGTTTCGTTGTAGGCAGAAAGTGGCCTGCGCATATCATTGGAGCGCATGGCGGCGTCTGGGTACCATAGCATGGAGCTGGCTTCTTGTCTTGTTGTCATCTGTGCAACGCTATCGGCCAGTTTCCATAGTTCAAAGCGCGCATCCCCATCTCTTTTTACCTTAACGTTTAGAAGGTCTTCAAGCTGCTCAATATATCCATCCAATTCCCCAGCATTCTTATATTTTTCGTAATCCATGGCAAGATCGTAGACTGCAGTATAGATCTGTCTTATTAGTTCCCACTTTTCCTGTCTTTTTGGCACATAGTCAAGAGGATAAAGATCTATTCCGGCAACGTAAGGAAGACCATAGTAGATATCAGTTATATCCGCCTCGGAGAGGGGAGTGATATCTTTCTCAAGCTGCATAGGTCGTATGCCGCCCAGGTCAATCTTGTCTCTGTTGGAAATGAAGGCCTTTGGCTGATCATAGCCAGGAGTTGTGTAGAAACTTCGAATCCTGCAGTATTCCGGCAGCTCTTTTTCCAGAATAAAAAGAAATCTCATATAATTGGGGCGCTCCATGCAAATATCGATATCGTCATCCCAAGGGATATAGCCATTGTGACGAACTGCGCCGAGAAGCGAACCGTAGTCAAGCCAGAGCTTTATGTGGTTTCTCTGAGCAATTTCCAGAACCTGGTGTAAAAGAGTGAGCTGGATTGCCCAGGCTCTTTTCATGGTTTCTGGAATCTCGAAGTCTAAGCGTGTTTCTGAGCTGAAGAATTCTGCTGGAATAAAGGAAGAACCTGGTTTCATTGGGGCTCCTTGTAATCTGGTTCAAATATAGTTTTCACCTATATTGTATCATTAAAATGTGATAAAATATACTTAATACCGAATGTATGCGAATATAACAGAATTTAGTGTATACAGAAACTAATGACGCTGTCCAGGAAGCTATATCAGCATGCGAGGAGCGGAATATGGGTGATAAAAAGAAGGACTTTAAGCTGTGCGCATCTATGATGTGTGCAGATTATGGCAATCTGCAAAAAGAGGTAAAAGCTCTGGAAGAGGCTGGGATTGATTCCTTCCACATCGACATAATGGATGGTCGCTATGTCGATAATTTTGCTATGTCACTTTACGATATGGCTTACATCGCTAAGGTCAGCAAAAAGCCGCTTGATGTGCACCTTATGATTGAACACCCTAGGCGCAACATAGATCTTTTTTTATCTAGGCTCCGTCCTGGAGATACTGTGTACATCCACCCTGAGGCTGAGTATCATCCCTCAACCACCCTACAGAAGATCGTTGACGCCAAGATGTATCCGGGAATTGCCATAAATCCGGGTACTTCTGTTGAGACGGTAAAAGAGATGCTGAGAATTGTGGACAGGGTTCTGGTAATGGCGGTAAATCCAGGAAATGCCAGCCAGGTGTTTCTCCCTTATGTTGGTGAAAAGATTGAGCAGCTTTTAAAGTTACGCTCCAAGATGAAATTTGAGCTCTACTGGGATGGCGCCTGCGGGCCAGAGAGGCTCCTTGAATATGCCCCTCAGGGCGTTGACGGATTTGTACTTGGTACAACACTCCTATTTGGGAAAAAGACAAGCTACAAGGAAATCATTTCATCGGCCAGGGCTCTGGATTTTAACTATCTGAAGAATGAAAAAACACAAAAGAAAATTGATTATATGAGTTGATGAAGAAAATACGGAATGACCTGACAAATTTAACATTTCCTCCAGCTTATTTTCAGCCGGAGGTTCGAGAGGGCTTTTACATATCTACGATGATGAAACGCTACTTCGCGTCGCAGTTAAAGGTCCTTTCTTTAGTTGCGTCCATTTGCGAAAAGTACGGAATTACTTGGTATGCAGACTACGGCACACTTCTCGGAGCAGTGCGGCACGGGGGATATGTGCCCTGGGATGATGACTTTGATATTTGTATGATGCGTGATGACTATAACAAGTTTTTTGAAGTCGCGGCAAAAGAGCTGCCAGAGGGCTTTGAGATACTTACTATAGACAGAGAACCTGAATATCGCGAGTTTATAGGACGCGTTGTCAACAGTCATACAATTGATTTTGGAATAGCCCACATGAGAGAGTTTTACGGCTGCCCTTACACTGTCGGCATCGATATTTTCCCTTTGGACGGCCTTTACAAGGATGAGGCAAAAGAAAAAGAGCGAAGAGAACGGGCAAATATTGCGATTGGTAAGCTAAAGGAAGCTGAGGATACCGGTAAGAGCGGGAAACTTGTCTGGGAGCTTCGGAAGAAGGTTGAAAAGATTTTTAGTGAGTGCCCTGTAAGAAGCGCTGATGATGTGGCACTTATGGTTTTCTATGTGCCTTATGGACACCATATTTTCCCAAAGGACCTTTATAAGAACATAGTCAAAATGCCCTTTGAGAACACGTATATCGATGTAAACGCCAGATATGAGGAACTTTTGGAACTTGAATACGGTGATTTTATGCGAATTGTAAAGTCAGGTGGTATGCATGAGTACCCTGTTTATGCAGAACAGGAGCGTATGCTACGAGACCACTTTGGAAAAGAACCCTATGGCTATACCTGGGAGCCCACGCAACTTCTTTCTTCGGTGCAGAGATATGTGCAGAAGGCCAGCCAGCTGCTGGCGGATAAGTCTGCAGGGAATGGAAATAATAATGGTAATGTAGTGTATAAGTCAGCTGGTTGGAGTGGTGAAATAGAAAAAAAGAAAATCGCCGTGTTTCTTCCAGTAAGGGCAAAGTGGTGGGATACCATGGAGCCTTTGTGGAAGGCATACTCAGCGAATCCTGAGTATGAAGTTTACGTGCTACCTATCTTTTACTATGACTGCGATTTTGAGGGTAATATCTATGATAAGCATGATGAGAGAACTCTTTTCCCTGAGTATGTGCAGGTTTCAGACTGCGAGAAGTTTGACTTTGCGGGAATCCACCCCGATGTGATTGTGATGCAGGTTCCTTATGACGGTCACAATACGGCTATGACTGTGCATGAATTCTTTTACTCTGCAAATCTTTTGAAATTCACGGATGAGCTAGTATATGTGCCCTATCTTGATATGGATGCGCCAGCAGAGCCAGGTGACAAGGCTTCTACAGCAATAAAGGCATTTGTACAGCAAGAGGGGGTATTTAATGCGGACAGAGTCGTGGTAAGAGGCAAGGCCCTTAGGGACTTTTATGTGGAGTCCTTGATTGAGATGACAGGGGCAGATACTGCAAGCTTCTGGAATCAGAAAGTGGTGGAGCTTGAGAGTGTTGTGAATGGACTTGAGAATAGCAGGAATGGACTTGAGAATGCAGGAAACCCGCAAACATCTCCGGGCGTAAGTGATGGAGGAAGATGTACTGACGGCGAGGAGGACAGGTGGTCGGCTTTCCTTGGAAAATATGCAGGGCGAAAGGTTATCATATACCACATTACCTTGGGATTTCTTTTGCGAGATAGGAATAGGTCAATAGACAAAATAATAAGGTCTTTCAAGATATTTGCGGATGCTGGAGATAGGGTTGTGGCGGTAATAGTACCTCAGGCCCAGGTCATTACGGAACTTCCGGAGATTGACGGTGAACTCTGGGAGAAGTATCAGGAACTTGTAGGAAAGCTTGAACAAGGGAATATATCTAATTGTATATATGATCCAAATGGCTTTTCACTTGAATATATGGACAAGTGGGCTGGCTACTACGGCGATGCCGCACCACTTGTCAGGGAGTGCGTAAACCGCGGAATTCCGGTGATGATTGAGAATATTGATGTGTAATGGTTCTTATTGAGCTGCTTTTTAGTAGTTTGCTGGGGCATTAACTGAGCATTTTATATGAAACAAGCGGAATTGCCGTTTTCATATAATAGTAAAAAGTAGATTGAACTGGACTAGTTTATATGAAAATGAAAGAAAAGGGGATTTCATATAAGGCTAAATTGGGATTGTGCACAAGGAATTTATACGAAAAAGTAAAAAGATAGATTTGTGTGTAATAAGATAAAATTAGTTTTGTGCAATTGGTTTATACGAAAAGTGGTAATAACTGGGATTGCATGTAATAGCCGGTAGAGAAAGTCTTCAAACAGGCTTATATGAAATTTGTGGAATCCATGATTTTCGTGTAATGGACAATGCTTGTGGGAGATAATAGGATTACATGCAAATCTAATGTATGCTGGTTTTCGTATAATGCACGCAGACAGAAGTAAGAAAACAAGCTTATACGAAAATAAGGAAGATGCAGGTTTTCGTATAAAGTCCAGAGGCAGAAACCCCAAAAGTCCCCAAAGCCCCAAAAGCACAAAAACCGTACATGTTGAGAAGTTGCCCAGCATGTTTTATAATGTACGTTGATTTATCATATCACCCACATTATTTATAGCAATTGGAGATTTATTCAAATGTCAAAGAAGTTAAATGGAACTGTGATCGTTACCTACAGATGTAATGCCCGCTGTACTATGTGCAACAGATACAAGGCACCATCTGATCCCAAGGATGAAATCTCAATAGAGACAATAAAGAAGCTTCCGCCTATGTATTTTACTAACATAACAGGTGGAGAGCCTTTTATTCGTGAGGATATCAAGGATATAGTAAGAGAGCTTCGCAAAAAGAGCGATAGAATCGTTATTTCCACAAATGGATTTTTCACAGATAAGATAATTGATCTGTGCAAGGAATTTCCTGACATAGGAATCAGAATTTCCATAGAAGGTCTTGAGCAGACAAATAACGAGATCCGTGGACTTCCGGATGGCTTTAACAGAGGATATACAACTCTTAAAAAGCTCCGTGAGATGGGACTTAAGGATGTAGGCTTTGGTATGACAGTGCAGGATAGGAATGCTCCTGATCTGTGCGAACTTTACAAGCTGTCTGATGAGCTTGATATGGAGTTTGCTACAGCCTCACTTCATAATAGCTTCTATTTTGTTGAAGCCAAGAATATCATACACGACAGGCCAATGGTGGCTGAGCACTTTGAGGAACTTATCAACATGCTCCTTAAGTCAAAGAGCCCCAAGAAGTGGTTCAGAGCGTACTTTAACCACGGCCTTATCAATTATATTTATGGGCAAAAGAGACTTCTGCCCTGCGATATGAGTTTTGATACCTTCTTTATTGATCCATACGGAGACGTTATGCCTTGTAATGGAACCAAGGATAAAGAGGTTATGGGAAACCTTAACACTCAGAGCTGGGATGAACTCTGGAATTCAGAGCAGGCTGAGAAGGTTAGAAAAGTGGTTAGGCACTGCGACAGAGACTGCTGGATGATTGGCTCAGTTTCACCTGCGATGCACAAATACATCTGGGTTCCTGCCTGGTGGGTAATACGCCACAAGTTCAAGGCTCTTTTCATGAAGAAGCCTTACTCAATGTATGAACTCAAGGTGGTAAGAGACTTGCGTGATGGCAAGGTTACTAAGGAAGAATTAGATAAATGCAGCACTTGCGATATGTGTGCTGTAGCAAATGACGGGTTGAAAAAGTGACTGAGAGACTTCGGGGATTTTCTAAAAAGAAATTATTAGTACTGGATGAGCTGGCTTTATTGCTGGCTTATTTCGGTGCGCTTTTTATAAGATATAGAGAAAGATTTCACACCTGGGATGATATCTATGATGGCATGTACGTGGCACTTGCCATATTTGTGGTGCTGGTGCAGGCTATTATTTTCATGGCTTACGATGCAAAGCGTGTTGGCAGCTTTGTCCATGACGGGATCAAGAATATTGCTACAATCATAAAGGGCAGGATAATGCTCTTCATCGCAGTTATCCTATATCTCTATGTTCTCCAGCAGGGAGTGAACTCCTCAAGATTTGTCATCGTAGCTTTTATAGGCCTTGACCTGATCTTTGTATATCTTTTCAGAAAAGTAGCTATCATCCGCTATTTAAAGCGCGTTGGAGATATCAAAGAGGAAGTTTTGGAGCTGTATGCACCATTTCCAAGTGATCAAGAGATAAAAGAAATGGTGAAGTCAGGCAATTACGCTAAGGCGCTTATTCATGACAGAAATATATGTAGAGATACAGATAGAGTAATCAAAACCCTCGAAGACTGTGGCCTTCACCCTTATGTGGCCCTCAAGGCTTTGGATTATCAGGTTCGTGGCGGTATTGTCAGCGATATCAGAGATTATGCGGCAGTTCCCTTTGCAGTGCGTTCTGAAAAATGTGATGTCTTCGGCATTCACTACGCTGTTGCAAGGACGGAAGAAGCGGTTCTTCACGTTAAGAGGCATATAAAGGAATTATCCGGTCAGTATATCTGCTTTTCTAATGTACATACCTCTGTTATGGGAAAAGAAAATGCGGATTACAGAAAGGTACTTAACGAAGCTGCTTTTGTATTTCCTGATGGCAATCCTATAGCTCAGTTCCAGCACAAGGAAGGATTTGAACTGTCAGAAAGAGTGGCAGGCCCTGATTTTATGGAGCATATGTTCAGGGCAACTGCTGATGGAAGCCTTAGTCATTTCTTTTACGGTTCTTCCCAGGAAACACTGGATGAACTTAAAAAGAACCTGGAAGAAAAATACCCTGGCATCGTGATAAAGGGCATGTTCTCTCCGCCTTTTAGAGCGATCACTGAGGAAGAAGATAAGTCTTATGTTGAGATGATCAACAACTCAGGGGCTGATATTGTTTGGATTGGTCTTGGTGCGCCCAAGCAGGAAAAGTGGATGAATGCTCACAAAGGTCAGATAAAAGGCGTTATGATGGGCGTTGGCGCTGGTTTTGACTTCCACGCAGGGACAATTAAGAGAGCTCCAAAGTGGATTCAGAATATCGGCTTTGAGTGGCTTTACAGACTGTTCCAGGATCCAAGGCGTCTTGTAAAAAGATATCTCGTGACTAACGCGAAGTATTTGTGGTATCAGACGATTGATAAATTGAGAAGATAAGTACCAACAGTTTGCTAAAGTATGATCTACAGAAAGAGTGCGATATAATAGATAAATTTGCGGCGGAAAAAGATGAAATCAGATTTTCTAAAAAAAATTAAAGACAATAGAGCGCAGATTGGAGAAGGCATATACCTTCTCTATTTTGCTGTTATGATAGCTGTTAAGGCCTTTGGCTTTTATGAGGGACAGATGATATTTAATTTGTCTCTTTTATTTGTATTTGGACTATTTGCAATTAAGATGCTGATAACAAAGCATACTATAAAGGAATACGCAGTAGTTGCTTTCTTTATGCTGCTTGCGGGAATTGTGTATGTAAAGACTGGTGAAAAGGGACTTATCCTGTACTTTTGCATGATGCTTGGAATGAAACAGGTAAGCGTTATTAAGGTTGTAAAAACTGGCGCAATAGTATCTGCTATTATAACGTTATTTAAGATATTCACTGGTGTGTTTGGCCTTGCTGATGAGATATATTATCCACAGGAGAGAGCCGGGATCGGACTTATGTTCAGACATGGACTTGGCTATGCTCATCCTAACAGCCTTCACATGACAGTGCTATCAGTTATGATGCTGGTTATGTACTATGTTAGCAAGAGACTGATGCAGGAAACAAACACAATTAAACTCATGATATTCTCAGTCCTTGCATTCTTATTTAACCTCTATATATTCCAGTATTCCGGCAGTAGAACTGGCCTTCTTGCAGGAACAGCTTACCTTATTATCAATCTGTGGTTTTGTCTTAGGGAAAAACCTGGAATCCTTGAAAAGATCGTTTGTTATATTTCTTTTCCAGGGACATGCTTTATAGCAATCGTTATGCCATTTATCCTGCCAGAGAGCGTATTTAGAAAAATAGATACGACAATATTTACCACCAGATTTTCTATAGCCAAGTACTTCTGGTCCAACAATTCTCCGGCGCTATTTGGAATCAGGTTAAATAATCCTGATGAGTGGATGTCTACTTATGGTCTTGATATGTCTCAGCTATATCTTTTCCTGCAGCTTGGAATTGTGACCTTTGTAGTCATGGCCTGCCTTACTATGTGGTTTATCCACTACAGCCTGAAAAATTCCCACATGGCTGAACTTGCAGTTTTAATGGGAATGCTGGTGATGGGTATCTGGGAGCCACATTTATACAATCTTTCATTCAAGAATTTTGTATTTGTATTTATGGGAGCGGCTATCTATACGGCTTTGGCTGGCAACACAAAATGTAACTTGAGAAAAGAAAATTCATGGATCAGTTCCATGTCATTAGCTGATCTCATCAAGTCCATGTGCTTTGGAGCGGCAGCCGGAATAGCTTCTGTTATGTTGTTTTATCTTTTAACCCAGGAACCATATGCCTTCTACGGCAGTAGAGAACTAAATGAATCTGGCAGAAGCCTTGGAATGGAAGCTACTTACCTTACAAAAGAAGAGGCTCAGGAATTGAAAACTCAGGGAAACTATATTGTAGGCTATGTTGATGAAAGTACGCCTATGTATAAGTTTGACAGTCAGATAGCCCTTATGGAGTATGAAAGACGCGGGTTGAGCACTGGAGTATTTACGGGAATAGCTACTGGACTGGCTTCAATAGTTCTTTTGATCAGAAAAAAGAAAAAATAATATCCTAGGACTTGGACTATTGCATAAATATGTTACAATGTTATGGCGTGGGACTATGATTTGGATGCTGTTTTGCAGGGAGAGACAATATATGCTTCCAATGATCTTTAGGAACCTGCATATATTATTATTAATATGGGGAAAATCATATGAGCAACAAGTATAAGACGCTTCAGACCTATGTACTCCTTGCAATTGACATGGCGTGCATAATCGTGACCTACATTTTCTTTTCGTGGCTACGATTCAACAACAACAATGACTGGGGAGATAAAACGCTTCATTATATGGTATGCGTTGTGTTTCTCCTATTTTGCGTAGGCTACGCATTTTTGGCAGACTGGAACAGAGACTTCATAATAAGGGGGTATCTGTCAGAATTTTTATATGTGATACGCTTTATGGCTATCATGATATTGGCCTCAATGTCCATGGTATTCTTCCTGGGCTGGTCCAATATTTTGTCCAGATTTGTAGTTCTTAACTTTATCTGGGGAGATATTCTTCTTACTTATATAGTGAGGATTATCTTCAAGAAGTTCTTTAGAAAGTACATCTCAAGCGACCTCAATGTAGAGAGAGTCGTTGTGGTTTCAGAGAAGGCTCTGATGGAGCAGACTATCAAGAAACTTGTTGAGAACAGTAAGGGTGTTGGCTACAAGGTTGTAAGAGCATACTGCGTGGATTCAGAAGCTGATGGAGATTCATCAGAGGAATGGTACATCGATGGAGTTCATATTCATCATGGAATCCAGAACCTTACAGAGCGCCTTATAACTGATCCTTTCGATGAAGTATTTATCAACACTCCTAACATTCCTCAGCGCGAGATGCAGGATATTATCCTTGGCTTTGAGGAGATGGGTGTTACAACTCACTATAACCTTGAACTTCCAGATGTAGGCAAGGCTGCAACAAACGTTGGAGATTTCCTTGATTACTCAGTTATTACATATACTATGTTCCACACCAGCTATAAGAGACTCTTCATCAAAAGAGTCATCGATATCCTGGGCGGAATCGTAGGAATCATACTTACAGGACTTATCACTCTTTTCCTTGCACCTGCCATCAAACTTGATTCACCAGGACCTGTCTTTTTCTCACAGGTGAGAATTGGTAAGAACGGAAGACGTTTCAAGATCTACAAGTTCAGATCTATGTATACTGATGCAGAAGAGCGCAAGAAAGAGCTTGAGGCTCAGAATGAGATGAATGGTCTTATGTTCAAGATGGAGAACGACCCAAGAGTAACTAAGGTTGGTAAGTTCATCAGAAAGACTAGTCTTGATGAGTTTCCACAGTTCCTCAACGTCCTTAAGGGCGATATGAGCCTTGTTGGAACAAGACCACCGACAGAGAATGAGTTTAAGCAGTACAACGAGCATTACAGAAGACGTCTGTCTATGACACCAGGTCTTACAGGACTATGGCAGATCAGTGGTAGAAGTGATATCGAGGATTTCGATGAGGTAGTTAAGCTTGATCTTCGCTACATCGACAACTGGAGTCTTACTGAGGACTTCAAGATTCTTCTTAAGACAGTTGGCGTTGTTCTCTTCGGACGTGGCGCAAAGTAACTTATAAATATATGGTCAGTGGACGCATCTTGCTGTGAGGTGCGTTTCTGCTGATTGCAGATAATAGGAATTTGAAATGTTAGATAAGAATATTGATTTAAATGGTAAAAGAGTTCTTGTCACAGGAGCCGCAGGCTTTATCGGTGCTAATCTGTGCATGGAACTTGTAAAAAGATATAAAGATATCAGGATTCTTGGTATCGACAACATGAATGATTATTATGATGTTGGTATCAAGAAGGATAGACTCAAGGCCATTGCAGAGCTTGTTAAGAACAATGGACAGGCTGGAGAGTACGGAGTTTGCGAGACTATCGGTTCTTCAGATTTTGTATTCTACAAGGGCAGCATTGCAGACAAATCTTTTGTGGACAAGGCTTTTGCCGAGTTTAAACCTGAGGTTGTTGTTAACCTTGCGGCCCAGGCGGGAGTTCGCTATTCAATAGAGAATCCTGATGCCTATATTGAGTCAAATATTATTGGCTTTTACAATATTTTGGAGGCCTGCCGTCATTCCTATGATGGGATAGATGCAGATAATGCTGACTATCGCGGCGTTGAGCATCTTGTTTATGCTTCTAGTTCAAGCGTTTACGGCTCTAACAAGAAGATTCCATATAGCACAGACGACAAGGTTGATAATCCGGTATCTCTTTATGCTGCTACCAAGAAGTCCAATGAACTTCTGGCACATTCCTATTCTAAGCTCTATGGAATTCCTAGCACAGGCCTTCGTTTCTTTACAGTATATGGACCAGCAGGAAGACCAGATATGGCCTACTTTGGATTTACAAACAAGCTCGTTAAGGGCGAGACTATCAAGATCTTTAACTATGGCAATTGTAAAAGAGATTTCACCTTCGTTACAGATATTGTTGAAGGCGTCATCAATGTGATGGGAACTGCTCCTTCTGAAAATGAGAACGGTGTAAGATATAAGGTTTATAATATTGGTAACAATGATCCTGTAAACCTTCTTGATTTTGTGGATATCCTCCAGCAGGAACTTATAAGCGCTGGTGTTCTTCCACAGGACTATGATTTTGAGGCTCACAAGGAACTTGTTCCAATGCAGCCTGGAGATGTAGAAGTAACTTATGCCGATGTGACTCCACTTCAGGAAGACTTTGGATTTAAGCCTTCTACACCGCTTAGGGAAGGACTTAGGTCTTTTGCCAAGTGGTACAAGCAATATTACAATAACTAATTTGGGAGAATTTTAGAAATGCCAATTAGAGTTAACAGTTTTATGGGAAAATTTGGTTGGTTTGCAAGAAAGCATTTTCCAACCCTTGCAAGTGATGCTTACCTCAAACTTCAGTTTATTACAAGAAGTAAATCACAGAAGGCGTATTGCGACTACTTCCTTAATTCCAAGGAAGTTCCAATGCCCAATGTTGTAAATATCGAGACTATCAACAGATGTAACTCAACCTGTTCTTTCTGTACCGCCAATGTACATGCTGAGTGCAGACCTCTTATGAAGATTGATGACGATCTTTACAAGAGCATAATCGATCAGCTTGCGGACTGGGGTTACAAGGGACACCTTACACTTTATGGTAACAACGAGCCTCTTCTTGATACCAAGATTGTAGAAAGACACAAGTATGCCAGGGAGAAGCTTCCTGACAGCTTTATCTTTATGTCTACTAACGGCCTTATCCTTACAATTGATAAGGTAAAAGAGGTAGCACCATACATCAATCAGCTTATTATCAATAACTATTCAATGGAGATGAAGCTCCACAAGAACATTCAGGAGCTTTATGACTATGTTAAGGCTAATCCTGAGGAGTTTAAGGATCTTGATATCCAGATCCAGATGAGATACCTTCAGGAGGTTCTTACAAATAGAGCAGGAAGCGCGCCAAACAAGCAGGCTACAGAAAAGGTAATTAAAGAGACATGTCTTTTACCATTTACAGATATGTGGATTATGCCAAATGGCAAGATGGGCTTGTGCTGCTGTGATAACTTCGAGAAGACTGATTTTGGCGACCTAACAAAGATGACTCTTAAAGAGGCCTGGGGCAGTGAGAGATTCCAGAAGGTTAGACGTGATATAGCAGCAGGCCGTCAGAATTATCCATTCTGTAAGCATTGTGACTTCATCGATGCCGGATTTAGAATGCAGATTGTAAATGCTATTCTTCGCGGCGATCAGGACGCTGCCAATAAGCTTGGTGGACATGAGCGAATGAAGATTGGTAATAAGAATAATGAAGATGATAACATCAAATGATATAGGATGACGAGAGTGAAGCGGAGCAATCCGTATATCATAAATACAAAATGAGGGTGATTTAATGGACAAAATTGCAGTTCTTATTCCTTGTTACAATGAGGAAAAAACTATTGGGAAGGTTGTTCGCGACGCTAAGGCGGCTCTTCCTGATGCAACTATTTATGTTTATAACAATAATTCCAAGGACAGAACAGCTGAAATTGCTGCAGAGGCTGGAGCTATTGTTAGAAATGAATATATGCAGGGTAAGGGAAATGTAATAAGACGCATGTTCCGCGAGATCGATGCCCTGGTTTATGTCATGGTTGATGGAGATGATACATATCCTATGGATGCAGCTCCTGAGATGGTGGATAAAGTTCTTAACCACAATTCAGATATGGTTGTTGGAGACAGACTTTCATCAACTTATTATCAGGAGAATAAGAGACCTTTCCACAACTTTGGAAATAACCTTGTAAGAGGCAGTATCAACAAACTCTTTGATTGCAATATCAGAGATATCATGACAGGCTTTAGAGCTTTCAGCTATGAGTTCGTTAAGACATTCCCTGTACTGTCCAAGGGTTTTGAGATTGAGACTGAGATGACTATTCACGCTGTATATAACAACATGCAGATTGATAATGTTGTTATTGATTACAGAGATCGTCCAGAAGGATCGGTTAGTAAGCTCAACACCTACTCTGACGGTTTCAAGGTTTTAAGAACTATCATGAGACTATATAGAAGCTACAAACCTTTTGGCTTCTTTACACTTATAGCAGCGCTTCTGGCACTTATTTCTGTTATTTTCTTTGTTCCAATCCTGCAGGAATACTGGGCTACGCACCTTGTACCAAGGTTCCCTACGCTTATCGTATGTTGCTTTATCATGTTGTCTGCAGTGCAGAGCTTCTTTGCCGGCGTTATATTGTCAACTATGGCTATAGGCGACAGGAGACAGTTTGAAATGCAGCTTAACATGCTCCAGAGACACAAGGAGAATGATTATAATGGGTAATACTGGGAAGAAGAGCCTGGTACTGGGCGCTTCCAGAGATTTTATATTTAGTGTACTTGCACTAGTAATTTACAACGGTGTCCTACAGCTTGTGATCAATCCTGGCCTCAATGCCAGGATTGGAGCGGAGGCTTTTGGCACCGTTCTTTATTTGATTTCATTTGTATCAATCATGGGATCGGGCTTTGGCACTGCAGCCAGCTATTCACGAATGGTGGCAGCCAAGGAGAGAACTCATGAAAACGGCGACTACAACTTGTTTTTATCTATGATCGCCGGAGCGTCATTTCTTGTGACCTTCATTTCTCTTTTTATGTTAAAAGAGCTAACGTTTGCAAGCTATATCCAGATGCTGATCCTGATGATAGTGACAGTGTTTAGATATTACGCAGATGTTGAGTACAGAATGACAATAAGATTTGTGGATTACTTTTTGTTCTTTACTTCTGTATCTGTAGGCTACCTGATTGGCTTATTGCTCCTTCCATACACAGGAAGCTGGGCAATCACGCTTCTTGTGGGAGAAGTGTTCGGCATTGCATATACAGTAGTTAGGGGAAAGATTTTCAGAGCCCCCTTTACAAAGCTATCTGCAAGCTATAAGGATAATCTTAAGTCAGCCTGGATAATATCAGCAAGTAACATTATTGGTGCGCTTATCCTGAATTCAGACAGGTTACTTCTACGACTTGCTGTTGGCGCCAGAGAAGTGACAGTGTTCTATACAGCAAGCCTTATAGGTAAGATTGTGGCTATGCTTACAACACCGCTTAATGGCATAATCATCAGCTATTTTACTAACTACAAGATAAAGCTTGATAAAAAGAAATTTGGACTTATCGGTGTTGCAATGGCTGTATTGTCTATAATTGGAGCCTTTGTGTGCACTGTGGTTTCAATGGTGTTTGTAAAGATCATGTATCCAGATGTATTTGAGGAGGCGCAGGATTATTTCTTTCTGGCAAACCTCGGTCAGATACTGTATTTCATCTCGGGATCTCTTATGGTCATAATCATGAGTTTTACAAAAGAGAAGATGCAGCTTGTGATCAATGTGATCTACATCGTAGCCTTTGCGGCAATTGTTGTTCCACTAACATTTATCCAGGGCCTCTTCGGCATGGCCATTGGACTTGTCGCAGTGAACTTCATCCGCCTCATAGCAACTGCAGTCATAGGTATTAGTAAGCTTGATTAGTTTTTCAGGAAGTAAGGGCCAGGCCACGTTAGTTTCGTAAGATACACAATTTTTGTTCCGCCAAACCAAGCACTTCATCGAGCCCAAAGCATAAGTCTCTGCGTGCAAAGGCACTTGAGACTTATGCTTTGGGCTCGATTCCGCGGTTTGGAACGTCACAAAATATTGTGCATTCTTACTCTACTAACGCGGCCTGGCCCTTTGAATGCCTGAACTTTTATGTGTTAGCATTATCATAGTAAATTTCTCTGGATTTCTTAAGATATTAAACGCTACGAGGATGCGCATCGGTATGAGATGATAAAAATGGCTAAAGCAACTGTGCTTCGTGCGTAAGTGTCACCAGACCTTCTTTATCATTATAGCCGTAAATTTGCGGCGCTCATCACTGTGGTTGAGCGAGGATGTAGTCACCATTAATGTACTTGTCGTACTGGTCGGAGAAGTGTTCCTTGAGAGTTGCAGGATCCATGCGGTAAGTCTCATCCGGATTGAACTCTGCAATCTTGATGAAGTCACCGTCTCTGTAAGCTGTGGGCTCGTAACCCTCTACACCATTAGGAATGTGAGCGATAAGTCTTGCCATGATCCTACGGCCAGTCTCTGTTAAGTGGACTGTATCCTGCAGGTACTGCTCCTGAGTATCTACGTAGAGATCACACTTTGTGTGGTACATTCCATCAAAAATAAAGGTTCCCTGATCCTCAGCAACGTTTCCCATCTTATCAGCGTAATCAGAAAGTGTGCCAACACCATTACTTACAATAAAGCTATCTCCTAGATATGCGCCATTGCCGTCCTTGTAGATTCCATAAAATGGGTACATCATAACAATTTTGGCCTGAGGGCTGATTTTTTTTAGGACATTTATACCGTAGGAAAGTGATCCGTAGAAGGTATATTCCTGAGGGAGGTCTGTTGGGTGGCCTTCTGAATCATTAATGTCTAATGGAGTTTTCATCATGAAGTCGTTGAAACCATATTCAATAAAATAATAATCTACCTGAGATGGATCAATCTGGTTCATTGTATTAAGAACATCAGGAAAGCTCTCGGCCAGAACTTTGTTTCTGTCTACCTGGCCAGACAGACAATATGTCATTCCTAGGAAACAGTTATCTGTCCAGTTTTCATAGTCAAGGTAACCTGCAGATGTTCTTTTAAATGCAGCGGTTGTTCCGCCAATTCCAAGATTGTATACTGTGGCATTTGGAACTCTCTGGCCAACAAGTGTCGGGATATCAGTTCCATCGCCTCGGCCATTAGCCATCTGGCTGTCTCCAAAGAATACCATTACAAGGTTGTCGTCAACAGGGTTTTCTTCCTGAGGAGTTTCAGCAACTTCTACACTGGCACCAGCTGTAGGATCATTGTAATCTGGCTCTTCTAAACTGTCAGCAACTATAATGTTACTGGAAATTTCCTGACTGGCATCATCTGATGCATCAACATTTTCGTCATTGATATATTCTGTGGCTTCCTTGGAATCATCTTTTCCAAGTGAACATCCAGAAAGTACCATTGAGAATGAAAGTGTAAGTGCTGTAAGTACAGCGAATTTCTTCTTCATATCTTTTAACCTCTCTTTTAAATACTCCAATAGCCATTTTATCACTAAAAAGCATGCTGTGAAGATTTTGGGAACAAGATTAAGAAAATCTTAAAGAATTTACGATATTTCGTTAACCACAAAAATATAGATTGCGGTGAAAAAATATTTATTATTTGGTAATTAGAAGTACGCTGAATAATAAATTTTCCTCAAATGTTGAAGTATAAAAGCGCGTAATGTATACTACATATGTTGGTTTTTATATTAGGAGAGGTTTGCGCTTTTCTGGAAACTAACGCTAGAATACTGAAGTTTAGAGGGAGTGCGTATGAAGAAGGCATTGATAATCGGAGCTGGACCTGCGGGCCTTACAGCGGCCTATGAGCTTTTGACTAAGTCACAGGATTATCAGGTTATTGTATTTGAAGAGACACAGCAGTTTGGAGGTATTTCCAGAACTGTTAATTATAAAGGAAACCGTATGGATATGGGTGGCCACAGGTTCTTTTCCAAGGTACCTGAGGTTAATGAGTGGTGGCAGAATATGCTCCCAACTCAGGGACATCCTTCATATGATGATATTGTTCTTGACAAGCATATGGAGCTTGCTGAGGGTGGACCTGATCCTGAGAAAGAAGACAGAGTTATGCTTCGTCGTAACAGGGTTTCCAGAATCTTTTTTGATCGTAAGTTCTATGATTACCCTATTTCACTTAAGGTTGAGACCTTCAAGAACATGGGCCTTTTAAAGACCATTGCCTGCGGCTTTTCTTACATTGGAGCCATGATCTTCAAGAGACAGGAGAAGTCTTTGGAAGATTTCTATGTCAACAGATTTGGCAAGAAGCTTTATTCCATGTTCTTTGAGTATTATACAGAGAATCTTTGGGGCAGACACCCATCTGAGATTGATCCTTCCTGGGGAGCTCAGCGAGTTAAGGGCGTTTCTATTTTAGAGGTTTTGAGAAATGCCTTCCGCAAGAAGACTGGTAAGACTGGTGGCAAGGTAGAGACTTCTCTTATCGAGGAGTTTAGCTATCCTAAGCTTGGCCCTGGTCAGCTCTGGGATGTTACTGCAGAAGAAATCAAGAGGCTTGGCGGAACAATTATCATGAATGCCAAGGTTGTTAAGATCCGCAAGAAGGGCAACCATATCGTAGGTGTTTCCTATCTTCAGGATGGTAAGGAGATAGATATAGACGGCGATGTAGTAATTAGCTCAATGCCTGTCAAGGATCTGGTAGCTGGAATGAATGATGTTCCTGCAGAGCCAGCAAGGATTGCAGCAGGCCTTCCTTATCGTGACTACATGACTCTTGGTGTCCTTGTTCCTAAGCTCAACCTTGAGAACAAGACCAAGATCAAGACTATTGGCAATATCGTTCCTGATAACTGGGTTTATGTTCAGGATAGAACTGTTAAGATGGGCAGATTCCAGATTTACAACAACTGGTCTCCTTATCTGGTAAAAGATCTTGAGCATACCGTATGGGTTGGCCTTGAGTATTTCTGCTTTGAAGGCGATAACATGTGGAACATGACTGAGGATGAGTTTGCCAAGATGGCTATCGATGAGATGGTTACTCTTAACCTTATCAGCGATGCTTCAGAAGTTATGGACTACCACATGGAACGTGTCAAGAAGGCATATCCAGCTTACTTTGATACTTATGAAGAGATGGATAAGCTTGTTGAGTATCTCAACACTATCGACAATCTGTACTGCGTAGGACGTAACGGACAGCACAGATATAATAATATTGACCATTCAATGTGCACATCCTTTGAGACTGTCAAGAATATCATCAGTGGAGAAACTGACCGTTCTAACATCTGGAATGTCAATACGGAGAAAGAGTACCACGAAGCTGATGAAAAGGGCGTTTCAGAGGCAGAGGATGAAGTAGAAGTAGACTAAAATTTCAAATAGGGGTATAATGCGGGGCGGTGTTTTTATTCTGCGCCGCATTTTATTTATAGTAGTATTGGCCATGAATTTGGCCGCTTGTAAGGAGTTTTATGAAGAAAATCAGTATCTTGATTCCATGCTTTAACGAGGTGGAAAATGTAGAGGGAATCTCTACAGCAGTAGAAACAGTACTTAAGGAAAAGTTGTCTCGTTACGACTACGAGATTGTCTTTATTGATAATGCATCAACAGATGGCACAAGAGATAAGATAGAGTCCATCTGTGCTGGCAATCCCAAGATAAAGGCTATTTTTAATGTCACAAATTTTGGTCAGTTCAATTCACCCTTTCACGGAATGTGCAGCCTTGATGGTGACTGCGTTATTCCTATCTGCGCAGATTTCCAGGATCCTGTGGAGCTTATTCCTGTATTTGTGGAAAAGTGGGAGCAAGGACATAAGATTGTCAGCGGTATAAAGTCATCAAGTAAGGAAAACGGATTTATCTATTTCCTTAGAACAATGTATTACAAGATGATAAAGAACATGAGTAATGTCCGCATGATTGAGCATTTTACAGGCTTTGGGCTTTATGACAAGACCTTTATCCAGCTTCTTAGAAAGCTCAATGATCCTGTGCCTTTCATAAGAGGTATTGTTGCTGAGTATGGCGAGGGCTTCAACATGACAACTGTTGAGTACGAACAGCCACAGCGCCGTGCCGGCAAGACTCACAATAATTTTTACACACTTTATGACGCAGCTATGCTGAGCATCACCTCCTACACCAAGGTAGGACTTCGTCTGTGCACTATCGCAGGCTTTGTATGTGCACTTATTGATATTATCGTTGCCTTTGTATATCTAGTACTTAAGCTTACTCACTGGTACAGTTTCCATGCGGGCTACGCTCCAATGATCATTGGTATGTTCCTGATCGGTGCTATACAGCTCTTTTTCATCGGGCTTATGGGTGAGTATATCCTGAATATCAATACTCGTGTCATCGGAAGACCGCTTGTAGTTGAGGAAAAGAGAATCAACTTTTAATCAACTTTTGGTATAATGATATAGGTGTATTCGTATATCATGTGATAAAAGTGTCATGTATAAATAGTTAAAGGAGAAATTTTATGTCTAATAAAGTTTGTATAGTAGGAATTGCAGGAGGAACAGCTTCAGGCAAGACTACTATTGTGCGCAGGATCAAGGAGAAATTTGGTGATGACATTGTAGTTATCAACCATGATTCATATTACAAGGCACATGATGATCTTTCCTATGAGGACAGATCACGCCTTAACTACGATCACCCTGAATCTTTTGATACAGATCTTATGATCGCGGATGTAAAAAAACTTAAGAATAATCAGGAAATAGATATGCCTGTTTATGATTACACTGTTCACAACAGATCAGATGCCACAGTGCATGTTGTGCCTAAAAAGGTAATTATTGTAGAGGGTATCCTTATCCTGGAAAATAAGGAACTTAGAGACCTTATGGATATCAAGGTCTTTGTTGAAACAGATGCGGATGAGAGACTCATGAGAAGAATCCGCCGTGATATGGTTGAGAGAGCTCGTTCTATTGACTCAATCCTTACTCAGTATGCTGAAACTGTTAAGCCTATGCATGAGCAGTTTGTTGAGCCTTCTAAGAAGTATGCGGATATCATCATCCCTAGAGGTGGTGAGAATCTCACAGGTATCAGCATCCTGCAGGAGCACTTGAATCTCGTGCTCAACACTGACAAGGACTGAGAATATAAATAAGTGTGAAAAAAGGTGGATGTTGGCTTGATTATAGTTGCTTGGTCAGTAATAAAACTAATTTTCTTTTTGCTTGTAGTTCCATTTTTGATTGGCGTCCTTGTAAATGGCATGCTTCCGATTGTCAGAAGGACAGTGGGCATTACTATGATTCTTGGCTACGTGGTATATTTTGCGGTGTTTGAAGTTATCGCTATACCATGTATGCTTCATTATGTCTACAATGCTTTTTCTTATTGTACGAAGTACTATCTGGTTGCAACGCTTTTGCTGGCAGGCGCAGGGCTTGTGAGACTAATTCTCCAGCTAAAGAGAAATGGCATGTCTATGCTATCTCTTTTCCCGGGAGAGACACATGCGTCTGCCCATGAGCTATTAAGCCCAAGGTCTGACCCCAGGATGCTCAAAATAAATTACTCTCTGGAGAGCAGGATTTACTGGGGAATTTTCTTTGCGCTTGTTCTCCTTCAGATGGTGCTATCTGTGGTGTTTGCAAGCTTTGATGGGGATGACGCCTATTATGTTGTAGAATCGCTCTTGGCACAGCAGGCAGATGTCATGAATACCATTTTGCCATACACTGGAATGTCAACATCTTATGATGTCAGACATGCACTGGCTGTTATCACTATGTGGACAGCTTTTATAGGAAGAGTTAGTGGAATACATACGACTATTGTTTCACACTCAGTAATCCCGGTTCTTGTTATTCCCTTTGTTTATCTGGTTTATGTTGAGATTGCAAGGATTCTTTTTAGAAGAAGACAGGAAATTATTCCGGTATTTATGATCATTGTTTCATTCCTTATGTTATTTGGAAATGTGTCAATCTACACACCTGCCACTTTCTTTTTGACCAGGACCTGGCAGGGCAAGACAATTGTTTGTAACCTCGTATTTCCACTGATCTTCTGGGTTTTTCTCTGGATGCTGGAAGATAGCAAAAGAAGATCCATCTTTGGTGGAAAAAGCGCTATGGCGACAGAGTCCTACGAGGAATATAGGGAAGCGAAGCTTATTTATCGGATTTCGCCTTGGATTTTCCTGGCACTTATAAATATGCTCTCAGGAGTATGTACTTCACTGGGCGTTTTCTTTGGAAGTGGTTTGTGCGCTCTCTTTACGCTGGTACTTCTTTTATTTGAGAGAAATTTGCGCGTTATCTTAGGCGCTATATGCTGCGTGATCCCCAACATGATATATGTATTGATATATTGGATGTTGATCAATAGGTGATCGCATAGATAATCGTAATTTATTAACGTGAATATAGATAAGCAGATTAGTTTAGTGAGGACATTATGTACGGAATATTCATGGAGTGCTGGGTAGCCTTAAAGCTCTATGGCGGGAACGGGGCGATTCTTCTTATGTTCCTGGCATCGGCTATTTACCTGGTCATATGTGAAAAGAGCTTAAAAAAGAAAATAATGCTCGGGATAGTGCCGCTTTTGATACTTTTGGGATTTCTTTTCCCTGTTACAAAGATTTTGTATGTGGCGGTTTTTGACGATGGAAGTGATACTTATTACAGGATTATGTGGCTTATCCCAATGTATGTGGTCATTGGTTTTGCCGCCTGCAGATTTATCTTTTCCCTGAAAAAGAGTATGTATCAGAGGATTGCCTTCGTTGCGGCGCTTGCTATTATTGCGTCTACAGGTTCTTTGGTGTATGCCAGCAGGCATATGACAGTTGCTGAGAATCTATACCATATTCCACAGAAGGTTATTGATATTTGTGATGTGATCGCGCCGGAGGATGGAGAGCCTAGGGTTCGCGCAGCCTTCCCATCTGAGCTGGTGCATTTTGTAAGGCAGTATGATACTGACATACTTATGCCTTTTGGTCGTGATATAGTGGTAACTCAATGGGGTTATTACAATCATGTTTATGAAGTTATGGAAAAGCCCGAGGTAATTGATGCCAAGGCACTTGCTGAGGCCACAAGAGAGACCAAGTGCAGCTATGTTATCCTTGCTGAAGATAGAAAGATAGATGGGGATTTGCTTGATCTGGGCTTTGAACTTGTGACCAGCATGCATGGTTACAATATTTACGCCGATCCTGAGATCATCGGGGGATGAGACAGATATGAGGAATGCATAGTGGCTATCACGTATACTATGTAAGTCGGATTACGACAGTGTGTTTGTCTGGTGATAGCAGCACAATGAAAGAAATATAGAAATTCAGGTAGTACAATGGATAAAAAGATTCAGGAATATTTAGATAGGGTTCACCAGTCAGATTTTGACATGTTGTGCGAGGTGGACAGAATTTGTAAAAAGCACGGCATTCAGTATTTTTTGCATGGAGGCACATTTCTGGGGGCTGTAAGGCATCAGGACTTTATTCCATGGGATGATGACGTGGATATTCTTTTCCTCAGAAAAGATTATGAGAAGTTTCTGGAAGTCTATGAGAATGAAGCAGATAAGAGATTTAAACTTCTCAGATTTGAGAGATATCCACAATTTTTTGACTTTATAACCAAGATTGCAGATCAGTCGCTTACCTACGAGGGCACAACCTTTGGGGCTGAGGACTTTTACGATAACAGATATTCACATCCTACACTGGATCTGTTTGTGTTTGATGTGGAGGCAGATAACCACAAGTGGCAGCTTACAAGGTTAAAGCTCTTGTATGCTCTGGCCATGGGCCACAGGCCTTTTATTGACTATAGTAAGTTTAAGGGAATCATGAAGGCGGTAGCCTTTGTCCTGGCTGGTGTGGGAAGGCTGATCCCATTTAAGTGGATCGCTCATAGATATATGAATATCCAGGCTGAGGGCGGTCTTGCGGGGCTTGTACGAGACCAGGCAGGAGCTGGCAATGAATCTGGTGCTGACATTAGTACAAGTGTTGAGGGAGGTCATAGATACCTCTTTATTTCTAATGAGCAGCCAGATCCCAGATACTGGGGACTTGACTTTGACGCGGAGCATTTGATCTATGGGCCAGATACAGGCATGATCAGGGGAAAAGAGTTCCCTATTCCCAAGAATCATGATAAGTGGCTTAAAAAGACTTACAAGGATTATATGTCTCTGCCACCAGAGGATAAGCGCGTGCCAATGCATGTCAATGTGATCCAGGAGTGATGAGCAGTGGCTGAGATTTAAATTGTAACGTCTATTGAATTAGTAGCAGAATAGATTTTTTGAATTTTGAATTTTGTATTTCGGAAAGAAGGTTTTTATGAAAACAGTAGCTCTTATAATTGCAGGTGGAACAGGTGCAAGGATGCATCAGGATATTCCCAAGCAGTTTCTGACTGTAAATGAAAAGCCAGTAATCGTGTATACTCTGGAGGCTTTTCAGAATCATCCGGAGATAGATTCTATAGCTGTTGTGTGCGTTGAAGGCTGGGAGCAGATGGTGTCAGCCTACGCCAAGCAGTTTAATATCGATAAGCTTGAGTATATAGTTCATGGCGGCGAAAACGGCCAGAGCTCCATTAGAAATGGTGTATATGAGCTTGAGAAGCATTTTGACAAGGATGACATTGTACTTATCCACGATGCCATAAGACCTATGGTTTCAGCTGAGATAATTTCTGACTGTATCATGAAGACCAAGCAGCATGGAAACGCTATCACAGCAATTCCCTGTGCGGAAGCTATGCTCACAACAACCGATGGTGTTAAGTCTGACGAATCGTACCCTAGGGATAACTTAAAGAGAACTCAGACTCCACAGGGCTTTAAGATTGGCCAGATCTGCGACCTTCACAGGGAAGCTCTTGAAAAGGGCATCACAGCTTCAGTTGCATCCTGCACACTTATGATCGAGCTTGGCAGAGAAGTCTTTTTCTCCCAGGGGTCTGAGAAGAATATCAAACTTACAACAGTTGAAGATATCGATATTTTCAAGGCACTTCTTGTTAGCAAGAGAAGCGAGTGGCTTAAGTAAGCTGAAACACATGTCAATGTGAGTGGACTAAATGGAGCCACGCAGCTGCGTATTGGATCGAGATAAGAGAAAATCAAGGTGAGTTTGACATAGAGAAAACAGAGGGAAGTTAGTTGGATAGGGAAAAAACAATATACGATAGCAAGTTGTATATAGAGGATTTGCACACTGCGGCACAGCATACTCTTGGAATTGAGAAGCTGCGCGGAATGAGCGTGCTTGTAACAGGAGCTAGTGGAACCATTGGCTCCTTTATTGTTGATGAGCTGTGCGAGTATGGAGAAATACATGTTATTGCCTGCGGCAGAAATACGGCAAAACTTGAAAAAAGATTTAGCAGATTTGCAGGTGCTGGTTGCTTGAAGTTCTGCAGTCTTGATATTCTTGACGATAGTTCTTTTGACAAATTACCAGATGAGCATGTGGATTACATCATCCATGCGGCTGGAAATGCCTTTCCATCAGCTTTTATAGATCATTCTGATGAGACAGTAAGGGGCAACATCTGCGGAACAGCAAGACTTTTGGAGTATGGCAGAAGCCATGGCTGCCAGAAATTTGTGTATGTATCCTCCGGAGAAGTTTATTCCCTGGATGAAGAGGATAGAAAAAGTTGGGCTGATAAGTGGAAGAGGTCTATTACAGGCGTCGATTCAGAGGATGCGCTACGGGATGACTATCTAGATGATCAAGTACTTGGTCCTGACAGTAAAAGTGTAGCAGGATTATCTAGCCATGTTCAGAGATATATGCAGCTTGTGCAAAATGAAGTGACCCGGAGAGGCCCTCGTTCCTGTTATCCTGTGAGCAAGTCAGCAGCGGAAGCCATGTGCCTTTCACACATAAATATAGTGGTTGTTCGACCATGCCATACCTTCGGCCCTGGAATCACAGGCTCTGATGACAGAGCCCATGTCCAGTTTGCTAAAAAAGCTGTAGCCGGCGAAGATATTGTCCTTAATAGCGCAGGTACTCAGCTTCGCTCCTACAATTACGTGGCAGATGCCGCATCCGGAATTGTCAGCGCCATGCTAAGTGGTGAACTAGGTGCCATGAGAGATAAAGAGTTTGAATCTCACAACCGAGTATTTGACATCTGCTCAAGAGAAAATGAAATAACAATAAAGGGCCTGGCTGAGCTTATTGCCGAAACTGCAGGAGTCAGCGTGTCTGTGAAAGAGGCAGATTCCAGGGAAAAGAGCCTCCAATCACCGATAAATAAACAAATCCTCGATCCAGCAGATCTTGAGAGAATTGGCTGGAAGAAGGCCTTTGACCTAAAAACAGGCGTTGAGCATTTTGTAGAGATAATAAATATGTATTGATCATTATAGGGTGCTGGAAAACAATGACATTTAATTCGTATGAGTTTTTGCTTTTATTTTTGCCCATTTTTATTATTGGGTTTAACTGGATAAGGAGAGAGGGACGCAAAAAGGGGAAGGCACAGATGCTGGTAGATTTGTGGATTGTGCTGGGATCTTTGTGCTTTTATGGGCTTTTTGGGATGCAGAATCTTGGCATAATCCTGATAAGTCTGTGTCTTAATGCATGTACTGCAATTCCTATGGCTTTCATGAGAGATAGCAGGGTTAGGCTTCATTTTGGGCAAAAAGAGATAGCTCCAGTTCATATATGGATGGCTGTTGGAGTTATTACTAATCTTGTACTTCTTTTGTTCTTTAAGCTGTGGGGGGCTTTTCTTCCAATAGCTATCAGTTTTTATACCTTTAATCAGATTTCATATATTGTAGATCTGGGAAGAGGCGAAATCGCGGAGTTTAGGCTTTTAGACTACTTGTCTTACATTCTCTTTTTCCCAAAGCTTCTTCAGGGGCCACTTATGGGATATGGTGACTACAGGCAGCAGGTTGAAGCGGCATGTGAAAAAAGCTTTGATGCAGAGACGGTGCTGCGAGGGCTTTACCTCTTTTCCCTGGGACTATTTAAAAAGGTGATCATGGCGGATACCCTTGGGAAGGCTGTGGATTATGGGTATGAGAATCTTCTGGGCCTTGGAAGTATAGAGGCTGTGCTGACTGCGGTGTTTTATTCCTTCCAGCTGTACTTTGATTTTAGCGGCTACTGTGATATGGCAAGTGGCGTGTGCATGATGATGGGGCTTGAGCTGCCACTAAACTTCAATTCGCCATACAAGGCAGTGAGCATTGTGGATTTTTGGAAAAGATGGCACATCACTCTCACTAAGTTTTTTACCAAGTATTTGTATATTCCCCTTGGTGGAAACAGACGGGGAGCTGGCAGAATGTACCTGAATTTCATGATTGTCTTTCTTTTGAGCGGATTCTGGCATGGAACCGGCTGGAACTTTATCATCTGGGGAGCTATGCATGGTGTCTTGTTTGTGGAGACAAGGGCACTTGGAAAGAGCAAGAGTGCGCATGGTGAAGTGGGGAGTAAGAAGGATATTTTATGGACTGGCCTTACATTTATCTATGTTACTGCAGCCTGGGTCTTCTTTAGGGCTGAAAGTGCAAGGCAGGCTATTGGATTGTTCAGGCAGATGTTTGCAGGCGGAATCAGGAAGATTGGAACTGGCATGAGTTCAATATTCCAACTTGATGAATTGTGGTATGTGATAAAGGTCACACCTCTTATGAAGCTTGATTTTGTATGGGAACTGTGCTTGTGGATATTTCTTGTGGGCTCTGTCGTTATGGTGTTCTTTTGCAAGAATGCACAGGAGAAGGCAAGGGAGCGCAAGATAGGACTGTGGACCACGCTTGTTACGGCTTTTCTACTGCTGTGGTGCATTGTAAGTTTCGGCGGCGTAAGTACATTCTTGTATATGAATTTCTGAGAAAGTAGATTTGAGTATAAGAAATGAGTGATATGATGCAGGAAAACAAAAAAATTCAAAATGCAGGTAATAGCACAAAGCACTACGCAAGGCTCCTTGCCCTACTCCTGGCGTTGGTGCTTGCAGGGCTGTGTGCAATGGCGGCGCTTGTGGCCTATGTTGATCCGTTCTTCCACTACCATGCGCCGCTTGCGGATTTCCCCTACATTGTGGATAATCAGCTGAGCCAGAACCCGGGAATGGCGCGGAATATGACCTACAATGCCTGCATTATAGGGTCATCCATGACTGTAAACTTTGACACGGATGATTTCAAGGATATTTGCGGATTTGATACTTTGAAACTCAGTTACAGCGGGGCTTATCCCAAGGATGACAGCAATATTCTGGAAATTATCTATGACGAAGGCAGCTTGTCCAGGAAGACAAATGGCATGGATGCAGTGTTCTTTGCAATGGATATACCTGTAATGGCGGCAGATACAGACACTGTGAAGTATCCAAGGCCTGAGTATCTGTATGATGACAATATATTTAATGATGTTAAGTATCTGCTGAACAAAGATGTCCTTTTTCAGTATATTTTCAGGCCTATAGTTCAGGGCAAGGGTTCAGATCTTTCTGAAATATATTTTAGTTGGTGGACTCCGGAATATTACAACATTCAGTGGGTTATGCACACATATGAAGAGCCTGAGAAGGTGGATGAAGAGATGGCTGCAGACACACTTATACCAGCAACGCAGGAGAATCTTGATGTCAATATTCTTCCCTACGTAGAGGCCCATCCTGAGACTGAGTTTTACTTCTTCTTCCCACCCTATAGCATTTTGTATTGGCACAACGTGATGCAGGAAAATACACTTGAAGCAACCTTAACGCAGTACCAGTACGTGGCTGACAGGCTGCTAGATTATGATAATGTGCATCTTTTCTACTTCCAGGACATGGAGGAAGTGACAGACCTCAATAACTATGCGGACTATTCTCACTATAAACCGGAGATAAACAAATATATGGTAGAATGTTTTAAGAAAGGTGACCATGAGATAAAGTCGACAAAAGAGATGGAAGATGCACTTTCAAAAATGCGTGCTATAATAGATGGGTTCGACTTTGAAACATTATTATCAACTGACTGGGGATAAAAAATCATGAAAGGAGCCTGTGGCACATAGATGCCATGACTTACATTATGAACAGAAATGAACGTGAAACAAGAGGCAAAAGAGAAAACTTTGACAAGAAGAGTTTTAGCTTCTCAGACATACCAATGTGGTTTCATTTTGTTGTAATTGGAATAATCCTTGCGGTAATAGCTTTTTCAGTATTTAAGCTTGTTAAGTGGAATCAGGGAACAGCAGAGCTTGATCAGACTGAGACTGGCAGCATGGAGATAGAGGTTCTGGACCAGATATTTCTTTTGCCTGAGGCTAATAGAGAGGGGCATGAGTACGATGACGAGGAGACAATACTGTTTCTGGGAAATGACGCCATCACTCATATGCAGGGAGATGACGGAGTGTGCAACAAAGTGGCACAGAAACTTGGCGCAACTGTGATCAATTGTGGATTCCCAGCATCTTGTGTTTCCAATAAGAACGTAAACTTCTACGATGGCGATGCAATCGATGCTTTCAGCTTCATAAATGTGGCAAACAGCATTGCAAGCGGGGACTATAGTCTCATGGAGCAGAATGCCGGCAAATTTGATAATGGAACATATCAGGCTTCAATCAACAATCTCAAGAGCCTTGATTTTAACAAGGTTGATACAATTGTTATTTACTACAATGCCCAGGACTACTTAAATGGAAGAATCGGTATGGATCCTAATAACGACGTTAATCCTATTACCTACAGAGGAGCGCTTAACGCAGGAATCAAGGCACTTCAGGAAAAGTATCCATTTATCAGGATCGTATGTATGTCTTTTACCATGTGCTATGGCTATGATTCAACTGGCATGGTAAGTGGAGACAGAGTAGACCTTGGAAACGGCAAACTTACAACATATCTTCAGTTTATGATCGATATTTCCGGTGAAAGAGGTGTCTCTTTTGTCGACAATTATTATGGAACTATCGATGAGGACAATGCAGATCAGATGCTTACAGACATTATTCATGTGAACGAAGCCTGCAACGAGCATATAGCACAGCATTTCGTGGAGGCAATATATCCAGGGGATAACTAAGACTTTAGACTCCCTAGGAAGAGTCAGTACACTAGAGTAATCGGAGAAATATAAATTGAAAAAGAAAATAGGAATTGTGGATATCTTGCAGCTTCAGGGCGCGGTTATTGTGTATTCCCTTTCAACTGTGGCTGGGAAGCTTGCTTCAGAACATCCATTTTTATCATTTAAATATATACTGTTTTTTGGTCTTGAGTTTGTGATCCTTGCAGTTTACGCACTTATCTGGCAGCAGATGATCAAGAAGTTTCAGATTTCAGTTGCCAGCGCCAATAAGGCAATTACGCTTTTGTGGTCAATGCTTTGGAATTTCCTTCTCTTTTCCACAGGAATCACACCATGGAAGGTTGTTGGAGTATTGCTGGTCATTGCGGGTGTTGTGATCATGAATATGGGAACTGATGAGGATAATACCGGAAATGCTAATGATAGTGTGGACGGATCAGATGCAGGCGGAAAGGAGAACAGAGATGTTTAATGTTTTTCTTTTGCTGATGCTGCTATCTGAGATCATTGCAGCCAGCTCACAGATGCTCCTTAAAAAGAGTGCCAACAAGGAGCATAGCTCTTTTATCAAAGAGTATTTGAATCCCTACGTGATAATAGGGTACGGACTCTTAGTGTTGTCCATGGTAATCTGCATCGTCTGCTACGGCGATGATAAGCTTGGCTACATGGGAACTGTAGTAATGGAGCCTGTTAATTATGTACTTGTGATGATCATGTCCAGATTTATCTTTGGGGAAAAGATAACCAGCAAAAAGGTAATTGGTGCCCTGCTTATAATAGGCGGCATCATGGTATTTAATATTTTAGGGTAAAACTTCCCGCTTTTGATGGGATTGAGACATGTAAAGAGGCTGCCGATTTAAGGCAGCCTCATTGTATTAATTGGTTTCATCAAATTCTCGGGTTCTTGCGCCCATGCTCTTTAACTGCTTTTTGCGGTCATACATCATATGGTCTGCTCGCTCGAACAGATCATGTAACTGCTCATCATTCGGCTGAAGTGTTGCATAGCCGATAGAAACAACAACACCATTGTTCTTGATGTTTTCTTCTACCTGTTTATTAAAGGCTTCAATGACTTCGCCCCTGGTATCGTAACCTTTTCCCAGCAAAAGAACTACAAACTCATCACCACCTGTTCTATAAACAGAACCATGGTTGAAAAGATCACAAATAAGAGCGCTTGCATCCTTGATAAGCTGATCGCCGGCAGCATGTCCCTGGGTGTCGTTGACGTATTTTAGTCCATTTATATCACATGCAACGAGGGCAAGTTTTTCGATGGTTCCTTCACGGATTCTGATGTTTAACTGAGATTCAGTCTCCATGTAGGCATGCTTATTTCTGACTCCTGTCATGGAGTCTGTATTTGCCATGCTCTTGAAGACTTTGCTGTTTTCTTTTTCCTCTTCCAGCTTATCGTTAGTAACACGCCTCATCATGTAGAACAAAATGGCTGAGAAAATAGTAGCTACTGACAGCAGGAAGAATATCTGCATACGATTGGCAGCAAGACTTTTATTGCTGATTTCTTTTATCTGATCCTGAATAATGCTCTCGCGGATCATTACAACCAGTTCCCATCCGGTGTCTGGCACAGGTTGATAGAAAATAGTATCCACCACGTCGTCATTTATAGTAAAAGTTAATGTTCCCTTTTTCTCATTTGCAAAATCATCGCGGAATGAATTCCACTTTTCATCTGAAACATTCCCTTTTGTTGCGTCAAAAATATTTTTTGTTCCTATAAGGGGACCAAGCTCTGTCTCTGATATATTTCCGCCATTTGCAGAATATAGGGCAAAATGAGTACTTTCCTGATCATCAAAAGCAAGCAGATCAACTATGTCATTGATATCAATTTGAACAAAGCATGCTTTAAACTGTTTTCCAAGTAATTTTATATCAATTGGAATAGCAAGACAGAGCTCTTTGGATGAGCCATAAATGAAGACGGTGCTGATCATTTTGCTATCTAAGGTCTTCTCAGCAAGGAAAAGATGTCTGCTACCACCAGTATAGGTGGTATACTGCGTATAAACTATATCATCCTCATCTACCAGAGCGAAGCGGTTAAGGGACAAAAGAGTTTTCATTCTGCCTATAGCCGCGCGAAGATCATCTTGCGATTCTATTTTTTCACCATTTATGACGCTTACAGCCTTTTCCATGTAGTCAAAATTATTGTTGATAAGGTTTGTAATTGTCTTGGCACGTCTGTCTGCCATGGATTCAAGGTAAAAAGCACTCACCGCAGAAACAGCCTGATTTCTTGACGAAATAGTCTGCTTAGAAGCCCAAAAAGTATTGGCGATTACCATTATCATGATAAGAACACTGCCTATCGCCGCAGTTACTGACACTGCCTTTTCAGTAAGCCTTTTTCTTTTCACTGCGAAATGTCTCCATATAAGATTTCCAGCATGGGTACTGCATCTTCCTGATAGATGATTGTTGTACTTTCATCAGTTTTCTCTGGGAAAAGATCACCTGGCACATTTCCATCTGCTATTTTTACTGCTACCTGTAAGGTATCAAAGCCAATTGAGTAGCAATCCTGTACTCCAAGGCAATAGATAATGCCATCTTTTAGATAGCGAAGAGCATCCTGATCATGATCCATTCCAACAATCACGGCATTACTTCCAAGTTCTGTAACGGCTCTTGCTGCTCCAACAGGATTACTCATATTGCAGCATATAAAACCGGCAATATCAGGATTGTCTTTTAGTATTTTTATAGTTAGTTCATAGGCTGTATCAATGGAGTCGTTGTCATATTCAACAGCCACCAGCTCCATGTTTGGATATTTTGAAATAGTATCTTTTGCTCCCTTGGCTCTGTCTTCATGACAAGGAGCTCCATGGCTTCCAACCAGCATAGCAACCTTGCCCTTGTGTTCAAGCTTTTCGCAAAGAGCTTCTGTTAAATCTGCTCCGTCCCTGTAGTTGTGTGTATTTCCAACGTAAGCAATTCTCTTACAGCCAGGAGCTGCGTCAGAACTGGAAAAAGTCATGACTTTATGGCCTGAGTCCACCATTTTATCGAGCACAGGAGATATCTTTTCCTCATCTGCCACATCCACGCCAATTACATCGTAGTTTCCTTCCTGAGCCTGTAATAAGCGCTTTGTCTGATCTTCATATGAAGCGGCATTAGGAGCCATATACTCATAAGTAATGATGACCCCGTTTTCTAGATATTTCTTTTGAGCATCCTCCATTCCAAGCGCTACTGCGTCCCACCAGGGATGAACTATCTTATAAGTGAAGTAGAAATTGTATTTTTTCTTGGCGGGCACATAATCATCGAGATTGTGCTCGAAATCCACTACGCTATCGGTATCATCAGCTTTTGTATCAGTATCATCAGAATATCCGCTACTAGTTGTTGCAAGCGCAAGTAAAAAGACTATTATCAGGGACTTTCGAAATATATTTTTCATCTTCGCAGACATAGCACCCCTCCTTGAAGACATAGTTCTCACAATAAATACTTTCTACTATAAATAATACTATATTTCGGTAATTTCTATTCTTAAATATATATTAAAGATTGATATAACAATTGTTTGGCATACATAAAACATTAATAAATTTCGATGGAAAATATTAAGAATTATTTGATACGATTGTTCTGGTGCTGTTCTTGCTCTTACTAATTTCTATAAGTATCTATGTCTTTAGCAGTAATATCTGCATTGAATCCCACTTGATGGATATTTGTTAGAAGTATAAAAGCCAGATTATGGCTAGAATTGTAGGAAAGGTATGATAAAATATGAGTAGAATTTTAATTGATGAGGGAAAGCTACGCCTAATTTTGGAAAAACATAGTTCTGAAATTGGAAAAAAAGCGGACTTTTCAAATGCGGTTGCAGCAGCTACTTTCACTGTTTCATGTTGCATAGCAACCTATGAAAACTGGTGGATTCTCCCGGGGTGGCTTATAAAAGCATCAATCGTAACTATTGCATCATTATGGCTTATTTGGAGTGTGCTAATGACGTGTATTAACAAGAAATCAAATTTTGATCATGAAGTGTTATTTGAAGAAATTAAAGAGCAAAATGAGATCAAGCATCCATTTTCACTTGTATCGATAAAGGACACATTCAATGATTATCCAAACAAATATTTGCTCTACTATGACAAAAGATGGAGATGCTGGTTTTTCTTTAACTATAAGACCATAGATGATGAGGAAAACAATATTCAGAATATGAAATCAAAGTTATCTTCTGCACTGAAAATAGGAGAGTCCAATATAAGTATTTCATATAAGACAGAGAAACTGCATTCCAAGTTTTCTGTAAGTGATAATGAAATGAAGGTTTATGAACACAAATTGTATGAAGGTGTAATATCTAACCCTACAGATGATGTGATCAAGACTAAGTTTGACATTGATGGTGTACAGTATAAGTGGATGACTATAGCTGAGATGGAGGCTGATCCTGTTATTCAGAAAAAGAATGCAGACGTAGTTGAATTCGTTAAACAGAATACATGATTTTACTTGCTGAGGGCTGCCTGCGGGCAGCCTTTTCATTTGGACTAATCTGCTAAGGTTGCCTATATGTGGGGTAGAGTGATACAATAGCTCTATATTTGGTGGAGTTTTGGCATTAGCCAAGGGAGATAAAAAGTATGAAAAAATTATTTGGAAATAAACCTAGGGGAAAGAGAGAAAGAGAGCATTATCGTGATGAAGTCATGGACTTCGACGAGGACTTTGATGAAGAGTACGATGATGCTGATTATTATGAGGATGACGACGATCGTTACGAAGATGATGACTATCCAGAAGATGAGATAGATGATCGCTATGAAGAGGATGACTATCCGGAAGATGACGAAGTAGACGATCGCTATGAGGATGATGAATATCCAGATGACTATCCAGAAGAGGACGAAGTAGATAATCGTTACGAAGATGACGATTATCCAGAAGATGATGAAATAGATGACCGTTACGAAGATGACGACTATCCAGAAGAAGATGAGATAGACGATCGTTATGATGACGACGATTATCCTGAGGAAGATTACTATCCTGAGAATGATGATGTAGATGAGGATATTTATTATCCTGGTGACAATAGACGTTCTGGTGGAAGAGATGATAGAGGCTCACGCCGTAGTAGGAGAGACCGCCGCAGAGATAGAGATGACAGGGATGATAGAGATTCATTCCCAGCAAGAATTATTGCATTCCTATCAAAGACAACTGCTGTAGAAAGGATTGCAGCTATATTTGCAATTCTCCTGGTTGCGGGCGGAATACTTACAGCATCTTTCTATGTTTCTGCCAAAAATAACAGATCACAGCTGGCTTCTTTTGCTGATGTTGGTTCTACAATGACAATTGGTGATGACATGGTTGTCGGAGAGAGCGGACTAATAGCTGTGGCTGATGCAGAAAGAGCTAGAGCTATGGCAGCAGAGCTTGTTTCTGAGGACAATATGGCGGAGGAAGAAGAGGTTGAGGTTGCCGATGATGCTGAGAATGTAACTATCAAGATGACTGTTACAAGTATCAAGAGCGACATCAAGGTTAAGTTCATAAATTCAGAAACCAACAAGCTTGTCGCTAACCTTCCTCTTGAGATTGAGGTTGTAGGTCCTGACGGAACTAAGGTTACCTATAATGACCATGACCAGGACGGAATCATTTATAAAAAAGATATCACTAAGGGCGAGTACAAGGTTACTCCTAAGGCCCTTCCTGATGGATATGAGAATTATAAGCTTGAGATCAAGACTAAGACTGTAACTGTAAAAGATACAGTTGAGATGAAGGCAGTTGATGTCAGCAACGAGGTCAAGAAAGAGTCTCAGGTCAATGCAGCCAAGGAAGATACAGCTGTTAAGACTGAGGTAGAGTCCAAGCTTGAAGATACAGTTGAATGGGTTGAATCAACTCAGACAGCTGTTGGCGAGAGCTCCGACGGAAACTTCACATATGAAGAAGTTAAAAAAGATGACATCCCTAATCCATCAAGCACATCTATGGTAGGAACAAGAAAGTGGATGTTCCTTGGATTTGCAAGAGGAAAAGAGAACAATAATGAAAAAACAATGACTGTTTCTCTAACAAACATTGATATTCAGGTGGATGGCTCTCAGACATTAAGCGCTACAGGCGAAGATGGAAATGTTGAGATTTCTTTATCATCTAGCGATCCATCTGTGGCAACAGTAGATGGAACGACAGTAAAAGGTATAAGTGCTGGAACTGCGATTATTACTGTTACTGCTACTGGATACAAATCAGTAGATGTTAGTGTTAAGGTGACTGCTAAAGAAGAGGAGCACACAAATCCACCGGTTGTAGAAAACAAAAAGTTCTCTGTTAATGGAAAGATAGAACTTACTGTAGATGGAGAGGCATCGCTAGGATCAGATTTACCTTCTAATTTAAAATGTGAGGGTTATGATAATTCAATTATAAAGATTGAAAATGGAAAAATTACAGGACTCAAGTATGGAACTACTAATGTTACGTTGAATGCTGATGGATATGATCCAGCAACTGTAGAAGTATCTGTAAAGAGAAAGGCTACAGAAATAAAGATAGATCCTTCAAGCATTAAAAAAGGTGGAACTGCACAGATAACAGTAAGTCCAAGTGATGCTTCTTATGAAGTTACAAGTGGAAGTGAATTTATAAAAGTTGATAAGGCTACTGGTAAGATAGAAGGTGTAGCTAAGGGAACAGCTACAATAACTATACCTGAAACAGATAAGTATGCTAAGTCAGAAGCTACAATAACTGTTGAAGATACAGAACAACTTCAAATTAAGGTTAAGTCAGATACTATAAAAGTAAGTGTGTCTGATGTAGCTAAGATTGAAGTTACTGAACCAACGAAAGTTACTTTTGAGTCAGCAAACAAAGAAATAGCTACAGTAGATGACAAGGGTAATGTTAAGGGCGTATCTGTAGGAACAACCAAGATTACTATTAAGGCTGACGCTTCAGTAGGAAACTATGCTACAAAAGATATAAACGTTGAAGTAACAGCAAAAGAGGGAAACAAAGTCCCAATGTCCATCACCAAGATCACTCTTTGCGAGGGACAGTCAATCAAGCTTTCTTCAACAGACAAGAATGCTTCTATAACACTTGAATCCAGCAACACCAATGTTGCTACAATTTCTGACAATGCCACTGTCAACGGCAAGTCAGCAGGTGATGCGACAATTACTGTAAAGGCAACAGGCTATGCTGATAATACGATAGCACTTAAAGTTGTCGGCAAGGGCACAACTTTAAAGGACAAAAATGGAAATGTCCTGTACGTTCTTAAGTCTGACGGAACCTACAGAGAGGCTACTTACGAGGATTACTACTCAGGAGCTAAGCTCTATAAGAGAAAGGCAGCTACAACTTATAGATACACAGGTTGGCAGACAATAGGCGGCAAGACTTATTTCTACGACAAGAACGGCAATTATGTAACTGGCGAGCAGGTTATTCAGGGAGCAAAATACACCTTTGGTTCTGACGGAGCACTTCAAGCAGGCCAGGGCACAATGGGAATTGACGTTAGTAAGTGGAACGGAAACATTGACTGGAAGGCAGTTAAGAATTCCGGAGTAAGCTTTGTTATCATCAGATGCGGATACAGAGGATCATCTCAGGGAGCTCTTATTGAGGATCCTAAGTTCAGAGCAAACATTCAGGGTGCTCAGAACGCAGGTATCAGAGTTGGTGTATATTTCTTTACCCAGGCTGTCAACGAGGTGGAGGCTGTAGAAGAGGCTTCCATGGTCATCAATCTGATCAAGGGCTACAACATTTCATATCCTGTTTACCTGGATGTGGAAGCCAGCCATGGCCGTGGAGACAACATTAGTGCAGCTCAGAGAACCGCCAATATCAAGGCTTTCTGCGGAACAATACAGAACGCTGGATACAAAGCTGGTGTTTATGCAAACAAAACCTGGTTTACAAGCTACATCAATACTTCACAGATCACAAACTATCGTATCTGGCTTGCTCAATACGCTAAAGCAGTTACTTACAATGGCTCCAGATATGATATGTGGCAGTATTCTTCCAAGGGAAGAGTTACAGGTATTTCAGGAAACGTTGATATGAACATCTGCTACTGATTGGAGATACTATGCTGATAGTTCTACTTAGTTTTGCATACATGCTTGCCATATGTCTTGTGGCAGGAATCATAGTTAATAAGGCTTTATCAAGGTTCATCCCGGTGGTGGACCTTGATAGGCTTTCTATCACAGGAATTGCCACGACTGGTTTCGTGGCTCTATCTGTTTATGCGGAAATATTCAGCCTTTTCTACAAGGTTGGAGCAATATGCCACGTGTTGATGCTAATAACCCTGGCGGTTTGTGGATATTTTTTGCGAAAAGAATTATCTTTATCCCTTACAAAACTCAAATCCATATTTATTAAAAATAGAACTTGCGGCATGACTTATACACTTATAATTCTTGCGGCGGCTTTTTTTACGTCTAGGGGAAAATTCCATACAGATACCGGAATTTATCACGCTCAGGCCATCAGGGTAATCGAGGAATACGGAGTTGTCAGGGGCCTTGCCAATCTGCAGCAGCACTTTGGCTACAACAGCGCATATCTGTCATTCTGCGCCTTGTTTACACTTAGTTTTATCCTGCCCTTTGCCCTTCACACTGTAACCGGCGCGGTCATGGCTCTTTACACCTGCTATGCCGTAAAGGGGCTTTTTGACTGGAAAGAGCATGAATCTCATGTGGGAGATTTTGCAAGGATTGCTATCCTGATCTATGCATTTACTGAGATGGTGGGCCTTCAGTCCCCTGCAACAGATTACGGCACAATGTTTTTTGCAATGTATATTTTGTGCGAGTGGGCAGTGCATTTTGTTGCAGTAAATAAAACCCAAACAACTTCAGACATTGCAGTAACAGGGCATCTGACGCTACTTTCAGTGTTTGCAGTGTCAATGAAGCTCTCCGCTGCGGCTATGGTTATCCTTGTGGTATTTCCTCTTTTTCTTTTGGTAAAAGAAAAAATGTGGAAGGAGCTTGTATCCTACCTGATAATTGGCCTTATCTGCATCGCGCCATTTCTTGCAAGGAACGTCATCTTATCTGGCTGGCTGATCTATCCGGTGGATTCCATAGATCTTTTTAACCTGGTATGGAAGGTTCCTGCCGATTACCTAAGGCATGATGCGGCCCAGATCAAGGTTTGGGGAAGATGTCTTTATGATGTTGAAAGGCTGAATGCTCCAATTCCTGACTGGCTTCCTATATGGTGGAGCGAGAAGGCACACTACGAGGAAATGCTGATTTATTCACAGATTCTTGGAACCCTCCTCCTGGCGCTTACATTTGTAAGAAGACTTGCATCAAAGAGCCTAAGACCTGGCATGGTCATCTTTTACGGATGCATCATTGCAAATCTTATCCTGTGGTTTATGACTGCGCCATTTATAAGATATGGCCTTGCATTTTTACTTCTTTTGCCCTTGTGCATGATAGGCGAGAATGCCTCTGTTATGGTGCAAAAGAAATCCATAGTCCTGGCACTTTTAATAGGAGTTATTTTTATCAATTTTGCAAGCTGGATAGACAACTATTTTACCGACAATATGGTATTTGTTAAGCATCATCTTGCTGAGAACTACTATATTGTGCCGATTCCATTTGAGGATTCTAATGTTGAGGCGGTGGATCTTGACGGAGTAACTGTATATATTTCCAGTGATGAAAAAAATAGTTATTACTACACACCAAATTCCTGCTACGGAGGAATGGTGGAGAGGACAAAACCCATTGGAAAAACAGTGAAAGAGGGCTTCATGCCTCGATAATTGCCCTTGCATAGTTCATGTGTTATACTTAGTCAGTAAAAATTTGAAATTTAAGAGGTAAATAAGATGAGAACTTATTTAGTAACAGGTGGAGCTGGATTTATCGGCTCTAATTACATTCACTATATGTTCAAGAAGTATGATAACGAGATCCGCATCATCAATGTGGATGTTCTTACATACGCTGGAAATCTTGAGAATCTTCGCGATGTTGAGAACCGTGATAATTACACATTTATCCGTGCTGACATCTGCGACAGAGATGCTATCAATAAGATTTTCGAAGAGAATGACATCGACAGAGTTGTTCATTTTGCAGCTGAGAGCCATGTTGACAGATCAATCGTTAATCCTGAAGTTTTCGTTCAGACTAACGTTCTTGGAACTGCTACAATGCTTAATGCTGCCAAGAAGGCATGGGAACTTCCTGATGGAAGCTACAAGGAGGGCAAGAAGTTCCTCCACGTTTCTACAGATGAAGTATACGGCTCACTTGATGATGATCCAAATGCTTACTTCTATGAGACAACTCCATATTCACCTCATAGCCCATATTCAGCAAGTAAGGCTAGCTCAGATATGCTTGTTAAGGCATATATGGATACTTACAAATTCCCAGCTAACATTACTAACTGCTCTAATAACTATGGCCCTTATCAGTTCCCTGAGAAGCTCATTCCACTTATCATCAACAATGCGCTTTCAGGCAAGGATCTTCCTGTATATGGTGATGGTAAAAATGTTCGTGACTGGCTCTATGTTGAGGATCACGCCAAGGCTATCGACATGGTTCAGGAAAAGGGCAGACTCTTTGAGACTTACAACGTTGGTGGTCACAATGAGAAGCAGAATATTGAGATCGTTAAGACAATCATCGATGTTCTCAGAGATGAGCTTGATGATTCAGATCCTAGAAAGGCTCACCTTACATACGACCTTATCAAGTATGTAGCTGACAGAAAGGGCCACGACAGAAGATATGCCATAGCTCCAGACAAGATCAAGGCTGAGATTGGCTGGGAACCAGAGACAATGTTTAACGAAGGCATCCGCAAGACAATCAAGTGGTACTTTGAGCACCATGACTGGATGGAACACGTTACAAGTGGTGATTACGAGAACTACTATAATAAAATGTATGCCGGTAAATAAGGAGAGATTCACATGAAGGGAATTATATTAGCGGGCGGATCAGGAACAAGACTATACCCGCTTACAAGGGCAATGTCCAAGCAGATGATGCCTGTATATGACAAGCCAATGATCTATTACCCACTGTCAACTCTTATGCTTGCAGGTATCAGAGAGGTTCTGATCATCTCTACACCAAGAGATCTTCCTGCATTTAAAGAGCTCTTTGGAAGTGGTGAGCAGCTCGGAATGCAGTTTGAATATGCAGTTCAGGATCAGCCAAGAGGACTTGCTGATGCCTTTATCATCGGCGCTAAGTTCATTGGTTCAGATTCTGTAGCACTGGTACTTGGAGATAATATTTTCTACGGCCAGAGCTTTTCAAAGCTTCTTAGAGAAGTGGCTTCAAGAGAGAGCGGAGCTACAATCTTTGGCTATTATGTAAGAGATCCAAGAGCCTATGGTGTCGTAGAATTTGATGAAAATGGTAAGGCTATCAGCATCGAGGAGAAGCCTGAGCATCCAAAGAGTAACTACGCTGTTCCAGGTCTTTACTTCTATGACAACAAGGTTGTTGATATCGCTGCTAATGTACAGCCTTCAGCAAGAGGCGAGATTGAGATCACCAGCATCAACAATGAGTATCTTAGAAGAGGCGAGCTTTCCGTAGAGACTATGGGAAGAGGCTTTGCATGGCTTGATACAGGTAATCACGATTCACTTCTTGATGCATCTGACTTTGTTTGTGCATTCCAGAAGAGACAGGGCCTTTACATTTCCTGCATCGAGGAGATTGCTTATAAGAGAGGCTTTATCGACAAGGAGCAGCTTCTTAAGCTGGCTGAGCCACTTATGAAGACAGATTACGGTAAATATCTTGTAGAGGTGGCTAACGGATTATAATGAGAATTGTGCATATACTGCACGATTCGTGAGATAGTATTTGTGGGGGCGGAGCAATATGGATAAAAAAGTATTCACTATGGCTTTACTAACTATTTTTAGTGCTTTTATCCTGATAATCGTTATCATCTATGCCACAAATGTGGATAAGATTAATGGACTATTTGGAAAAAGTTCTGATAATGCTGCGCCCACAGAAGCTTCCAGTGAATTATCCCTGGAGGATAATGGTTATGCCCAGCAGATTGGCAATGATCTTAATGGCTTTATGTATGACGATAGCTTTTTTGACGAGACCGAGGAAATTCCTGCAGTTGTTGTAATACAGCAAAAGAAAAGTTCAGATACAGGAAGTTCAGAAGGGTCAAGTGCTGAACTAGAGGATTCAAGGGGAAGCGCTGGCACAGCGGTGATTGGCGAACTTGAAAATCCGGATACTCTTCCGGATATGCCGGGAGCGGGGCTTTCAGGATCTGTGCCGCCACAGGGCAACATCCAACCAGGCCAGACAGTAAGTGGAACGCCAGTTGGGAATATTCCCTGAATAAAAGAAAAAATGTAATAACGGAGATGTTTGTAATGGGTAAGTTAACAGTTGAAACATGCGAGATTGAGGGACTTAAGGTTATCACACCTCAGGTGTTTGGTGATGCAAGAGGATATTTTGTTGAGACATACAACAAAAAAGATTTTGAAGAAATAGGAGTTACCTGCGAATTTGTTCAGGATAATCAGTCAGCAAGTAAAAGAGGCGTACTTAGAGGCCTTCATTTCCAGAAGGAATTTCCTCAGGACAAGCTTGTTCGCTGTATAAATGGTGAGGTCTTTGATGTAGCTGTTGATCTTAGAAAAGACAGCAAGACCTTTGGAAAGTGGTTTGGAGTAGTTCTTTCAGCAGAGAATAAGAAACAGTTCTTTATACCTAAGGGATTTGCTCATGGATTTTTAGTACTTTCTGATTATGCTGAGTTTGCTTATAAGTGCTCAGATTTTTATCATCCAAATGATGAGGGTGGCCTTAAGTGGAATGACCCTGATATCGGCGTAGAATGGCCTCTTCAGGAAGGCGTAGAACTCATTTTCTCTGACAAGGATACAAAATGGGGAGGAATCAAGGAATATTGAATAAGGGGTTAAGAAAACTTCCCAAGCGAGCAGGCTTGGGCATTTTCTATGTATTGGCGCTTGCACTTGCACTGATACTAGTATTGCACAATAACCCGCTGGCAGATCAGGACACTGAAAGGCTCAAGAAAATTTGTGGCTGCCTTCTTATTGGAGTAAGCTGCATACTGGCCTTTGCCTGGTATGACAAGCTGATGGTTCTTCCGGTAGAACTCTGGAATTCCAGAAAACTAATAAAGCGTTTGTCTATCAATGATTTTAAAAAGAGATATGCGGGTTCATATATGGGAATAGTGTGGGCACTGGCTCAGCCGGTGGTCACTGTTGTCATGTACTATATTGTATTTGATGTGATCTTCAAACAAAGGGCACAGGCTGTATCAGGTGGCATCGAGATGCCTTATGTTTTATTCCTGACAGCAGGTCTTGTTCCCTGGTTTTTCTTTTCAGAGGCACTGATGAACGGCACCACCTCTCTTCTTGAGTATAACTACCTTGTTAAAAAGGTATTGTTCAAGATAAGTATTTTGCCTCTTGTCAAGATCATTGCTGCTATGTTCATTCATGTGTTCTTCATAGGCGTAATGCTGATAATTGCCTGTATATATGGCTATTATCCCAACATTTACTGGATACAGTTTATCTACTACATTATCTGTGAATTTATGCTGGTTCTGTCACTTAGCTATGCTACATGTGCTATTGTGGTATTTTTCAGGGACCTTCAACAGATAATCAGTATCGGACTTCAGCTGTTTCAGTGGGCAACACCTATCCTTTGGAATATCGCGATTGTTCCTGACAAATATAAGTGGATAATAAAGCTAATTCCAATGACTTACATAGTAGAAGGCTACAGAAATACACTTTCAGGTGAATTCTGGTTCTTTGAACATTTTTATTCATCAACTTATTTCTGGTTATTTGTGGTAGTTGCGTTCTGCTTTGGAACACTTGTATTCAAGCGCTCTAAGCCACACTTCGCAGATGTACTGTAAGGCGCGGCAAGTCAATCCCGTAACTTATATACTACCGTAGCCATACAATCGGAGAAATAAATGCAAAATGACATAGCAATTGAGGTCAAGCACCTCACTAAATCCTATAAATTATATGACAAGCCGATGGATAGACTTAAGGACTCTCTTGGACTTGCGCGCAGGAAGACCTTTAAGGAGCACCTTGCCCTTAATGATGTTAATCTTACGGTCCACAGGGGAGAAACTGTGGGTATAATCGGAACCAATGGTTCTGGTAAGTCAACAATTCTTAAGATAATCACTGGAGTTTTATCTCCAACATCAGGTGAAGTGAACGTAAATGGCCATATTTCAGCTCTTTTGGAGCTGGGAGCTGGCTTTAACATGGAGTATAACGGAATCGACAATATCTACCTTAATGGTATGATGATTGGCTTTTCTGAGGAAGAGATAACAAAAAGACTTGATGCAATCCTTGAATTTGCTGATATCGGCGACTATGTATATCAGCCCTGCAAGACCTATTCAAGTGGTATGTTTGTAAGACTTGCCTTTGCGGTTGCCATCAATATTGATCCTGAGATTCTTATTGTAGATGAGGCTCTTTCAGTAGGAGACGTATTCTTCCAGGCTAAGTGCTATCACAAGTTTGAAGAATTCAAGAAGCAGGGAAAGACAATTCTTTTTGTTTCTCACGATCTTTCAAGTATCAGCAAGTACTGCGACAGAGCGGTTCTTTTAAATCAGGGTGTGCTCCTGGGCGAGGGAACTCCCAAGAAGATGATCGATATCTACAAGCAGGTTCTGGTAGGTCAGTATCCACTTCCATCAGCAGGTGATGTCAAGAATCTTTTAGATGATGATGATATCAGGGATGCAGCAGCCAAGGCTGATGACAGGGCAAGTGCCAAGGTATCTGCAGGAAACAGCTCAGATAAGGATAACAAGAAAAAAACTTCTGGAAAAGCTGATAGTTCTGACGAAGCTACAGGAGAAAACCCGGATACCCTTGAATATGGCGATGGCGCAGCTTCTATAGTTGAGTTTTATGCTACAGATGAAAAGGGCACCAGAACCAGTTCTATCATCAAGGGAACAGACTTTACTATCCACATGAGGGTTAAGTTTAACAGGGATATCACAGCCCCTATTTTTGCTTTCACTTTCAAGAATATCATGGGCATCGAGATAACAGGTACCAATTCCATGGTGGAGAAGGCTTTCCTTGAGCCAGTCAAGGCTGGAGAGGTAAAAGATATTTCTTTTACCCAGAATATGTCACTTCAGGGCGGAGAGTATCTTGTAAGCTTTGGAGTAACAGGCTTTGAGCAAAATGACTTTACAGTGTATCACAGACTCTATGATGCACTTAATATTACGGTGGTTTCTGACAAGAACACTGTTGGATACTACGATATGAATTCCAAATGCGTTGTTACTGATGCAGACTAAAAAAATGATACGAGTGTGAGCATGTACTTTGCCTAAGGCAACTGGAATTACGTGCGAAGCATTTGTGAGGAACGAACAAATGCAGGAAGAGATAAAGATTGGTAACGTTACACTGAATTTCAAGCATTACTCCGGGGTTGATCTTTATAGTGATGGAGCTATAGAGAACGACCTTCTTGAGATTGTAAAAAAATATAAAAAAGAAGAGTATCCACAGGTAATTGAGGAAAGGGGCAACTGGCCTATTCTCTATCATTTATCTGAGCAGAGAGCCAATATTGTGGAGTGGATCCCTATGGCTAAAAATGCCAAGGTCTTAGAGGTTGGCTCTGGATGCGGCGCTATTACAGGGATGCTGGCTCAGAAGGCCGGAGAGGTTGTAGCCTGTGATCTTTCAAGGAGACGCTCTGAGATCAATGCAACCAGAAACCAGGACTGCGATAATGTCACAATTCATATTGGAAATTTCAGAGATGTGGAGCCAGATCTTCCTAAGGATTTTGACTATATCTTCTTGATTGGTGTATTTGAGTACGCACAAGGGTACATTGGTACTGAGAATCCTTATGAGAAGTTCCTTCGCATGATGAAGCGTCACCTTAAAAAGGATGGACGTATTGTCATTGCTATTGAAAACAGGATGGGACTTAAGTATCTTGCAGGATGCGCCGAGGATCATCTTGGAACCTACTTTTCAGGAATCGAGGGCTACAACGAGGATAGCGTGGCCAAGACCTTTACTAGAAATGGTCTTATCAATATCTTCAAAAAATGTGGCATGAATGACTACCACTTTTACTATCCATATCCTGATTACAAGCTGATGACACTTCTTCATTCAGACTACTATCTCCCTGGATTTGGAGAGCTTCAGGATAATGTCAGAAACTATGACAGAGACAGGATGCTTCTTTTTAATGAAAAGCACGCCTATGAGGAACTTGTAAGAGATGGCATGTATCCGGATTTTGCCAATTCCTTTGAAGTAATCCTGGGACCTGGTTTTGATACTATCTACAGTAAGTATAGTAACGACAGAGTTGATGAATTCAAGATCAGAACTGATATTGCCATTAGCAGAACAGGTAGAAAGATAATAAAGAAATTCCCTCTTACAGAGGCAGCAAAAGAGCACGTTTTCGGCATTAGAGATGCATATGCAGGCCTTGTTGAGAAGTATAAAGGTGGAGATCTTGAGATCAATGACTGTCAGCTTGATGAAAAAGAGGGCTGTGCCATTTTCTCTTTTGTCAACGGGGTTCCACTGGCATCCCTTCTTGATGAGTGCATTGACAAGGATGACATGGACGGCTTTAATGCTCTTCTTAATGAGTATATCAAGAGGATAGACTATAAGCCTGATTATCCGGTGTCCGACTATGACCTTATTTTTTCCAATGTTATGGTAAATGGGCCTATTTGGACTATAATAGATTATGAGTGGACCTATGGTAAGTGCATCCCTGCCAAGGAGCAGGTATGGAGAGCTCTTTACTGCTACAGATTAGAAGACAGGAAAAGAGAAAAGTTCGATCCCAAGCCTGTTTACGAGCGTATGGGACTTACCGAAGAGGATACCAAGGTCTTACTAGATGAGGAATATGCTTTCCAGAAGTATGTTACAGGAAACCGTAAATCTATGGTTGAAATCTGGAAGGAAATAGGCAGAAAGGTTCTTGTTCCCAAGGAACTTGCAGCTACAAGCCAGGCAGCAAGACCAGATGACTGTATTCAGATTTATTTAGATGAGGGCAATGGATATTCGGAAGAGGATTCTATTTTCCCAGAGGAGCAGTATGATGAGAAGAATACTGTAAGCCTTGATATCAGAGTTGATGCAAAGTGCAAGACAGTCAGAATTGATCCGGCTTTCGCGCCATGTCTTGTGACAATTGTAAGTGCCACCTGGAATGGGGAAGCTTTTGCGGACAGTGTTTCAGATGTGTCTATTCACCCTGTAAATGGTAACTGGATTTCTGATGATTCCATGATCTTTGATACAGACGATCCGAATATTGAATTTGGACTTACAAGCGACAAGTTAAGTGTTCAGGAGAGAAATCACCTGTGTGTTAAGCTTATTATGACGCTTCTTCCCAAGAATGCAGCAGAGGCAGCAGTGGCTACTATTGATGATACGCCTGCAGCTACTGAGCATAAGGAAGGAATCTTGCAGAAGATAAGCAGAAAGATAATTGAAAAGCGCGAGCAGCGCTACTATAGAGACGAAGAGGAGTGACAAAAGGGGATATGTCAGGGGGCTTTGTTAAATCAGTTCTTACAAACAGGCGAATAACTAAATACAACAAAATGGTAGATGCCAAGTCATCAGCCTATGACAAGTGGCAACATGCCAAGGAGAAAGAGCCTGTTATAAAGGTAGAGGCTCCTATTAGCTATGAGACCTTAGAAACAGGAGAAGTGATTCCACATAGGCTGCCTGAGCCCAAGGTCAAGGTCATTCCATATGCCAAGATATGGGAAGTTGGGAATGATGAAGGGGATGAGAATGCGGTTTATCTTTTTGTAAGTCCCAAGGGTAAGCTTACAAAAAGAGCTACAGAAGTAGTCAAACAGTATTTTATCGCTCATCCTGAGCACAATGTGGTTTACGGAGATGAGGATGAGCTTGGCAAAAAGGGCAAATACATTCATCCGTATTTTAAGCCAGACTGGTCTCCGGATTCTTATTTGAATGCTTTTTACATTGGTAGCTTTTTTGCATGCAGGGCAAGAACCATGCATGAGGCTTCCAGTGAATATGATAGTGCTGTCAGAATGCTTGGTGGCACTGCCAATAAAAAGAACTCACCTGAACAGGTGGGATTAGAAGCATCCTTGCTTTCAGCGGATGTTCTTTTCTGTATGCTGGCTATTCATGAGCATGCTTTTGCGAAAAGAACTGGAATAGAGTTCCCAATTGGACATATCAGGGAGGTTTTATTTCATAGAAATCCTGAGCAGGATGTTTTTTATGGGCGTCATTTCCACAATTCAAGGCATATGCTGCAAAAGGAAACTACAGTTAGTATTGTCATCCCCTCCAAGGATCATCCGGAGGTCTTAAGGCGCTGCCTTGAGTCAATTGTTGAGACTACAAGTGAGAGTGACAAGATAAAGTATGACATTGTGGTTCTTGATAATGGTAGTGAAGCCAAGAACCGTGTAAGATATGGAGTGTTCATTGGTAAGATTCCCAAAAAGAACGGGCTTACCAGAATAAATTATCTCTACAAGCTTGATGAATTTAATTTCTCAGCTATGTGTAATAAGGGTGCCAAGAATACTCAGGGAGAGTATCTTCTTTTCCTGAATGATGACATCGAGTGCGTCAAGGAAGGCTGGCTTCGTGAGATGGTATCTCAGGCTCAGCTTCGTCATGTCGGGGCAGTTGGCGCCAAGCTTATTTATCCGGATACAGACCTTATCCAGCATGCTGGTATCGCCAATGTAAGGCGTGGCCCTGTTCACAAGCTGCAGAAGATGCATGACAATAAGAGCCACTACTTTGGATATAACAGAGGAATCCATAACAATATAGGCGTTACAGCAGCCTGCCTTCTTATCAGCAGGCAGAAGTTTAATGATGTGGGAGGATTTCCGCTAGAGCTTAAGGTCGCCTTTAATGATGTGGATTTTTGCTATAGCATCTTTGAAAAGGGCTATTACAACGTATGCTGTAATCATATCTTTTTAAAGCACCATGAGTCTCTTTCAAGGGGACTTGATAATATGGATCCCAAGAAGATGGAAAGGCTTGCAGTTGAGGGAGATACCCTTATGAGAAGGCATTCACATCTATACAATGTTGATCCTTTCTATAGCCCTCATCTGACAGAGGATGAGACTATTTCTGCCATTATCCCTAGAGAGGATTACACGCCTGTTGAGGATATTCCTTATTCAAACGTTACGATCCACGACAAGGGAATCAAAGGCGCAAGGGAAGATCAGTGTCTGAGAGTTGGCTGTGAGTATAACGGAACTTTAGATAACTGGCTCTATGGCGTAGTGGCAGATGGAGTCGATGATGGCTATTATCTTAAGGGCTATAGTTTTGTAATTGGCTCTGACAATGCTATTTTTGACAAAAAGCTGCTTCTTAGAAGGGTTGAGAGGCATGAAAGCGGGGCAGGCCCTGTGGACTCAAAGGTCTACAGCTTCTCCTTATATACCTGGTACAGGCCTGACATCAGAGTAAGGCTGCAGGATCAGGTAAATGTTGATCTTACAGGCTATAAGCTCAAAATCAAAAAGGGAGTGCTGACTCCTGGATTTTACCAGATAGGAATGCTTGCAATAGACAGGACGGGAAGGACGAAGCTTGTTAACTGGGTCCCTAACGTACTTATAATAAAATAAAGGAAAGAAGAATATGCAGGACGATTTTGATTATAAGTCCGCTTATGAGCGAGAAAAATTAAAGAGTGCAGATCTGGCTGAAAGACTTGCTGAGGTTGAGGACAAGAATCAGGAGCTTCAGTTTAAGCTGGACAGGATTAAAAATAATCCTATCTGGAAGGCAAGTACACCAGCAAGAAATGCAATGCATTTTGTGATAAGACAAAGAGACCGCTTGAGAAATCAGGGGTCACTTAGAGGCGTTATTGCCAAGATCAAGTACAAGCAGATTGAAAAAAAGGCCATGACTCATTATGGAACAGAGAGTTTTCCAAGTGATGAGACGAGAAAAGCCCAGGAGAGCACGGTTTTCGAAAAAGAGCCACTTATCTCCATACTAGTACCTTTGTACAACACTCCTGAGAAGTTTTTGAGGGACATGATAGAGTCTGTTTTGTACCAGACCTATGGTAACTTCCAGCTGTGCCTTGCAGACGGCTCTGACAGTGAGCATGTTGAGCTTGTAAGGACTATAGTTGATGAGTATAAGACCAAGGATAAAGAGGCTTTAAAGAGCCTTGAGCGTTTTAAAGACAGAACCAGGGGGCTTCAGGACGGCTCAAGGATTTCTTATATGAAGCTTGAAAAGAATGAGGGAATTGCCGGAAACACTAATCACTGTCTGGAGATGGCAGAGGGCGAATACATAGGTCTTTTTGACCATGATGATATCCTTCATCCAGAGGCTCTTTACTGGTATGTTAAGGCTATAAATGAGGAAGATGCTGATTATATCTACTGTGATGAGACAACCTTTAAGGGTGATGATATCAACAAGATGATAACCATGCATTTTAAGCCTGATTATGCTATTGATAATCTTAGAGCCAACAACTATATCTGCCACTTTAGTGTGTTTAAGAGAACTCTTTTAGATGGTACAGAGCTCTTTAGGACTAAGTTTGACGGAAGCCAGGATCACGATATGATCCTTCGACTCACTGACAGAGCACAGCACATAGTCCATGTTCCAAAGCTTTTGTATTACTGGAGAAGCCATGCAGGAAGCGTAGCCTCCAGTATCAGCGCCAAGCCTTATGCAATTGAGGCAGCAAAAGGGGCTGTGGCAGATCATTTAAGACGCCATGGCTATGATCACTTCAAGATTACAAGTACGAGGGCTTTTGAGACAATCTTTAAGATTACTTATGAAGTTATTGGAACTCCCAAGATTTCTATAGTGATCCCTAACTGCGAGCACGCAGAGGACTTAAAGCGCTGCATAGATTCTATTTTTGAGAAGTCGGTTTATGACAATTATGAGATCATTGTTGTGGAAAACGGCAGCACTGGAGCAGAAATCAAGGGCTACTATGAAGAACTTAAAAACGGTGCCTTAAAAGATATAGTCAAGGTAGTTGATTTTTACGAGAACGGAGCTCATCTTAACGCAGATGGCAGCAAGCCTTCATTTAACTATTCTGCGGTAGTGAACTACGGAGTAGAATGCTCAAGCGGTGAGTACATAGTTCTTTTGAACAATGATACACAGGTTATTACCGTAAACTGGATGGAAGAGCTTCTTATGTATGCTCAGAGAGAAGATGTTGGAGCCGTTGGCGGCAAGCTGTATTTCCCTGACAGAAAGATCCAGCATGCAGGCGTTGTTCTAAAGCTTGGAGCCCACAGAACTGCCGGTCATTCACATTATGGCCAGGCTGGCATGAACCTTGGATATATGGGAAGGCTGTGCTATGCTCAGGATGTGAGCGCAGTTACAGGTGCCTGCCTTATGGTGAGCCGCAAAAAGTATGATGAAGTTGGCGGCTTTGATGAGACCTTTGAAGTAAGTCTCAATGATGTGGATTTCTGCTTAAAGCTTCGCGAAAAAGGGTACCTTAATGTATTTACTCCTTTTGCAGAGCTATTTCATTATGAGTCTCTTTCAAGGGGACTTGATCTTGAGGGCAAGAATGCACAGCGCTATGAGAAAGAGTCAGAGCATTTCCGCACAAAGTGGAAGGAAGTGCTTGATAAAGGCGATCCATACTACAATCCGAACTTCTCGCTGGATAGAAGTGATTTCAGCTTAAATGTTGAGGGCTATTCCAGCTTGAGAACGCAGTAAATGCATAAAATATGATATAATTCAAAATGTATAAGGTTTTTAACCGAGGACGAGGAGGATAATAATTATGAGTGATGCTCAGAAACAGCTTGAATACTGGCTTAATGATTCTTATTTTGATGACGAGACCAAACAGGAACTTATGGCCATCAGAAATGATGAGGCAGAGGTTGAGGACAGGTTCTATAGAGAGCTTGAGTTTGGTACAGGCGGTCTTCGTGGCGTTATAGGAGCTGGTACTAATAGAATGAACAAGTACGTTGTTCGTAAGGCTACACAGGGACTTGCCAACTACATCAAGAAGAACGGCGGACCAGATGCTGCCAAGAAGGGCGTTGCTATTTCATATGACTGTAGAAGATTTTCACCAGAGTTTGCCGATGAGACAGCTCTTTGCCTTGCAGCTAACGGAATCAAGGCTTATGTAAGTGATATTCTTCGTCCTACTCCAGAGCTTTCTTTTGCTCTTAGAGAGTTTGGATGTATTGCAGGTGTAATGGTAACTGCTTCCCACAATCCACCAGAGTACAATGGATACAAGGTATACTGGCAGGATGGTGCGCAGATCACACCACCTCACGACACAGGAATTATTTCAGAGGTAGTTGCTATCACTGATTACCATGAAGTTAAGACAATGTCCAAGGAAGATGCTATTGCCCAGGGGCTCTATGTATCTTTTGGTCAGGAAATTGATGACAAGTACATGGTTGAACTTAAGAAGCAGATCATTCATCAGGATGTTATCGATGAGATGGCTGAGAAGTTCACTATCGTTTATTCACCATTCCACGGCACAGGTAACCTTCCTGTAAGACGAGTTCTCAAGGAGCTTGGTTTCAAGAATGTATTTGTAGTTCCAGAGCAGGAACTTCCAGATCCAGACTTTACTACACTTGATTATCCTAACCCAGAGGATCCTAAGGCATTCGAGCTAGCACTCAAGCTGGCAAAAGAGAAGGATGCAGACATTGTACTTGCAACTGACCCTGATGCAGACAGACTTGGAATTTATGCCAAGGATACAAAGACAGGCGAATATGTGGCATTTACAGGAAATATGTCCGGAATGCTCATTGGAGATTACATTTTAAGAGAGAGACAGGCAACTGGTACAATGCCAGCTAATCCAGCCTTTGTAACAACTATCGTTACAACAAATATGGCCAAGACTGTTGCCAAGAAGTATGGACTTCATTATATCGAGGTTCTTACTGGATTTAAGTATATCGGTGAGCAGATCAAGCTCTTTGAAGAGAATGGTCAGTCATACAATTATGTATTTGGTCTTGAGGAATCCTATGGATGTCTTGCAGGAACTCACGCAAGAGATAAGGACGCTGTTGTTGCAGTAATGATGCTGTGCGAGCTTGCAGCCTTCTACAAGAAGCAGGGCAAGAGCGTATGGGATGCAATGATTGATATGTACGAAGAGTATGGCTACTACAAGGAAGGTCAGTACTCCATCACAATGAAGGGTAAAGAGGGAGCTGAGCAGATCGCAGCTCTTATGGACAAACTTCGTAAGAATCCTCCTAAGGAGTTCGGAAGATGGACTGTTGAGGAGTTTAGAGATTACAAGACTGGCAAGACTCTTGATATGGCTTCTGGCAAAGAGGGAGAGACAGGTCTTCCAACCTCTAACGTTCTTTACTTTGCTCTTAATGACGACGCATGGTGCTGTGCAAGACCTTCAGGAACAGAGCCTAAGATCAAATTCTACATGGGAGTTAAGGGTAAAGACCTTGCTGATGCAGAGAAGCTTCAGAATGAACTTACAGATGCTGTAAAGGCAGTTATAGGCTGATCTTTATTTGAAAAGGGTGTTATGGGAATAATAAATGCGGTCCGTAAGACAATTGCATATCAGAAACGCAATGGTACAAGGGCCGCATTTTTTGCAGCCCTTGAACGTGTTTCAGATAAAATAAAAAATAAATATGAGTTTGTGCCCTGTAATGAGGCTGCTCTAAACGAGCAGAGGGAAGAGTATAAACTCCTTGCAAAAGCGGGGAACTTGGCGATGTTTAGCATTGTGGTTCCTCTTTTTAATACTCCGGAAAAGTACTTAAGGGAAATGATCGAGTCGGTGATAAATCAGACCTACGGCGACTGGGAGCTTATTTTAGCAGATGCTTCTCCAAAGCCCCTTGATCTTGCCAGGGAGTATGGGGATAAGGATCCCAGGATCAAGTATTATCACCTTGATAAAAATGCTGGGATTTCAGAGAATACCAATAAAGGTATTGAGAAAGCAACAGGGGATTACATAGGTCTTTTGGACCATGATGATTTCCTTACTCCTGATGCGCTCTATGAGGTTTCAAGAGTGATCAGAAAGAGCATGAAGCAGAATAAGCTCTCAGTGTACAAAAGCTGTCCTGTGAGGCTTATTTATTCTGATGAAGATAAATTTGATGATAGCAAGGGGAAATATGTTGAGCCTCACATAAAGCCAGGCTTTAATATGGATCTTCTTTTATCCAATAATTATATCTGCCATTTCACAGTTATGAGGGCGGATGTCATAAGAAGACTAAAGCTCAGAAAAGCTTATGATGGCGCTCAGGACTTTGACTTATTTTTAAGGGCCTGCGCTGAGGCAACTCTTGAGATGCCAGCGGCTTCCGGCCAGGTAGTCCACATTGGAAAGATTTTATATCACTGGAGGTGCCATAGCGCTTCTACAGCGGCCAATCCTGCCAGCAAGACTTATGCCTATGAGGCTGGCAAAAAGGCTCTTTTGGATCTGTGCAACAGATACAGGATAAAGGCTGAGGTTGAGCCTCTTCCTCATCTTGGATTTTACAGGATAAATTATGTTCCAAATATTTATTCCTGCAGAAGTGATGTGGGCTGCGTTGGAGGCAAAATTCTAAATAAAAAGGGAAGAATTGCAGGCGGCGCTTATACTAAGGATAAAAGCCTTATGTATGCAGGGCTTCCTGAAGGGTATAGCGGCGGATTGCAGCACAGAGCTGTTCTGCAGCAGGACTGCTATGCGGTGGACGTTAGATGTATAGCAGTTAGAGAAGATCTTATTCCTGTTTATGAACAGATAACAGGGGTAAAATATGAGAATTCATATATCTGTGCTCTGGACGGGACCCTTGATGGCAAGGTAAGTACTGCGGATGGATTTAGCTCTTTTACTCCAGATGCTATTGTGGAGATGAGTGTCAGATTCGGGGAAGAAATGAAAAGAAGAGGCCTGAGGGTGGTATGGGATCCAAGGGCCGTTAAAAGGGTAAAATAATGAAGGAAGTTGGAGTTATCATCCCCAATTATAATGGGAAAAAATATCTCACAGACTGCCTTAAAAGCCTTCAGAAGCAAAGCTACAGGGATATTGAGATAATCCTTGTGGATAATGGCTCAAGCGATGGGAGTATAGAACTTGTAAAAAGAGATTTCCCAAGCGTAAGGATTGTGAGTCTGCCGGAGAATACAGGCTTTGCCAATGCTGTAAATGTTGGGATCAAGGCGACAAAGGCGGAATATGTATTTCTTTTAAATAATGATACCATCTGCGATGAGGGCGTTATTGAGGCTCTGGGCACAGTCCTTGACCATAAGCCAGGGGTGTTCAGCGTTCAGGCCAAGATGCTTCAGATAAAGGAACCTCATAATATTGATGACGCAGGTGATTATTACTGCGCTCTCGGATGGGCTTTTTCACCTTCCAAGGATAAGCCATTGGAGCGCTACTCCAGAAGGGCCTGCATTACCAGTGCCTGTGCCGGGGCTGCCATGTACAGGAGAGAGGTATTTGAGGAAATTGGCTATTTTGACGAGGCGCATTTTTGCTACCTTGAAGATGTGGATATTGGATATAGAGCAAGGCTTTTTGGCTATGTTAATGTTATGGAGCCTTTGGCTATTGTATACCATGTTGGCAGCGCTTCTAGCGGTTCAAGGCACAACGCATTTAAGGTTGAACTGACTGCAGCCAATAATTTATACTTTATCTATAAGAATATGAATATACTGCAGATAATTATTAACCTTCCATTATTTGTGGCAGGTGTTATAATTAAGCATGTTTTTTATCTTAGAAAAGGGTTGGGGAGAGCTCATATTAAGGGGCTTTCTAAAGGTTTTTCCAAGATTATAAATAATTACGATAAAAGAGTTACCTTTGGCGCAAGGCAGATTTGCTACAGCATTTTGATGCAGTTTGAGCTGTGGATAAATCTGATAAAGAGGATTGTCTGAAGGCGCTGGTAGCTTGGAGCATATAGATGATCAAAGACAACCAGACACATTTAAATAGGGCCCATGTAGTGGTGGACGGGATGATAGTAGCCGGTTCTTACATGCTGTCCTATTATATCAAGTTTGAATCTTTCCTCGGCGATAGAAATCCAGGTGGCCGTCTTTCGATGGAGACCTATTTTTCTGCGCTTTATTTTCTGGTGCCAGGATATCTGCTGCTCTATTACATGGTAAATCTGTACACCTCCAGGCGTGCGCTTAAGCTCTGGGATGAGTTTATCGACATTGTTCAGGCCAATGCTATCGGCGTTTTGAGCTTTTTGGTTTTCCTGTTCATGTTCAAACAAAACGACTTCTCCCGAACCATGATCGCTATGTTTGCTGTGATAAATGTGATTTTTACCACGGTTGCGCATGGACTTCTCAGGCAGCTTTTGAGGTACATCAGGAAAAAGGGTTACAATATCAAGCATATTCTGCTTGTGGGATATTCAAGAGCTGCGGAAGGCTATATCAGCAGAATACAGGAAAATCCGCAGTGGGGATACGATGTTGCAGGAATTCTGGATGACCATGTGCCTATTGATACCAGCTATCACGGAGTCAAGGTTGTTGGAACCATAGATCAGCTTGGAGATTATCTGTCTGTTGGAAGTTATGATGAGATTACGATCACTCTTCCCCTTGACTATTACGATATACTTGAGGAACTTGTGGCCCAGTGTGAGAAATCAGGTGTTCATACCAAGTTCATTCCTGATTATCAGTCTCTTTTCCCTAGTAATCCATATACTGAGGATGTTCAGGGACTTCCTGTTATTAATATTAGATACGTGCCTCTTACTAATTCCTTTAACAGGATTGCGAAGAGACTTGTGGATATTGTGGGATCTTTGATCGCTATAATTCTCTTTTCACCTATTATGATCGCTGCGGCGCTTGCGGTTAAGTTTAGCAGTAAGGGACCTATCATATACAAGCAGGAGAGAATCGGCCTTGGCGGCGAACCCTTTATGATGTACAAATTCAGGACTATGAGGGTTCAGACAGAGGCTGAGGAAAAGAAGGGCTGGACTACCAAAAATGATCCGCGTGTTACCAAGGTTGGCGGCTTTCTTAGAAAGACAAGTATTGACGAGATGCCCCAGTTCTTTAATATTCTCTTTGGCAAGATGAGTCTTGTGGGACCAAGGCCAGAGAGACCTCAGTTTGTTGAAAAGTTCAAGGAGCAGATTCCAAGATATATGGTCAAGCATCAGGTTAGACCAGGACTTACTGGATGGGCTCAGATAAACGGTTACAGAGGTGATACTTCTATCAGGAAAAGAATTGACTATGACATCTACTACATAGAAAACTGGTCAATGCTCTTTGACATAAAGATCATTCTGGGAACCATCAGATATGGCTTTGTCAATAAAAATGCATATTAATATGCGTTGCGTTATTTAATTAGTTGTGGCAAAATGTAAGGTGGTGTGGATTTTTCACATCACCTTTATTATTGCAATTTTGTTGGGAGGTTATATTCATGGGAAATCGTGACGACGAGTATTACGAGAGAGATAATAGAAGGTCATCACAGAGAAGTTCAAGAGATGACAGATACAGAGATGATAGAAGACGTGATTACTACGAGGATGATTACGACTACGATGACAGACCAGTTCGTAGAAGATCGTCTGAGAGTTATGAGAGAAGCGCTACTGCTTCACGTGGCGGATCACGTTCAGGAGCTGGCTCCAGGAGTGGATCTAGACCTTCTGGAAGCCGCCCATCAGGTAGCAGACAGGGCAGCAGATCTGGTAATGGCGGATCAAGAGGTGGCAAGAAGAAAAAGAATCAGACACTTGGAATTGTTCTTGTAATTTCAGAGATATTAGTTGCCTGCGTTCTTTTGTTTGCTGCATATCAGGTATTCTTCAAGGTTGATGTTACTAAGGTTGGTAAGGTCAACATGAATGAAGAAGTTATCAATAAGAGTATCAATGATGGTGTTGCTGAGAACCAGGAGATGAAGGGCTATACCAACATCGCACTGTTTGGTGTTGACTCCCGTGAGGGTGAGCTTACCAAAAAGACAAGAACAGATACCATTATCATTGCATCTATCAATAACTCCAATGGCGATGTGAAGCTTTGCTCAGTATACCGTGATACTTATCTTAACCTTAGTAATGACGAGTACACTAAGTGTAACGCAGCTTATGCTGAAGGTGGTCCAGAGCAGGCTATTTCAATGCTTAACATGAACCTTGATATGGATATTGAGGACTTTATCACTATCGGATTCAGAGGACTTACAGATGTTGTTGATGCTCTTGGCGGTGTTCCTATCGAGGTAACAGATGCTGAGATTTCTCACCTTAACAACTACCAGGCTACTATGGCGCAGGAACTTAAGCTTAACTACACACCAGTTCAGAGTGCAGGCCTTCAGACACTTAATGGCCTTCAGGCAACAGCTTACTGCCGTATCAGATACACTGCTGGAGATGACTTTAAGAGAGCTGAGAGACAGAGAACAGTTCTTATGGCTTGCCTTGAGAAGGCAAAGGGCATGAGCTATTCACAGCTTGAGACAGTTGCCAACAAGGCGTTTGGTGAGACTTACACATCACTTGACCTGGAGGAGATCCTTGCTCTTCTTAAGAATATTGCTAATTACGAAGTAGTAGATAACAATGGATTCCCAGAGGAATCAATGCGTGCAACAGGTACAATTGGTAAGAAGGGAAGCTGCGTAGTTGCAGTTGATCTTGAATCAAATGTAAAGTGGCTGCATCAGTTCCTGTTTGAGGATTCTGAATATACAGTATCTGAGGATGTTAAGAAGTACAGCGATAAGATCAAGTCTGATACAAGCTCTTATTTGAATTAAGAGTCGTGTCGTTATTTCTTATTGGGACATTTTTTGATAAAATTATAGGGGCAGGGTTTATTGCAACCCGTGCCCCTTTTCGTTACAATATTTAATTTTTTGCGAGGAATTTATGAATACTGTAGATGTCATTATACCCACCTACAAACCAGATATATCACTTTTCAGACTGATTGATGACCTGGAGAGACAGTCTATAAGACCTGAACATATTATTATCATGAACACTGAGGAGCACTATTGGGATGAACTGATTAAATCCAGTAGAGAGAACCCTCTGGAGAAATTTGACAATATAATTGTAAGACATGTAGCCAAGAGTGAATTTGATCATGGAGAGACCAGAAATCAGGGAGTAGCTCTTTCTACAGCAGAATTCTTTCTGATGATGACTCAGGATGCATTTCCCAAGGACAAGATGCTTATAGCAAGTCTTGCTAAGGCTCTTGATAGCGATGTTGCGGCAGCTTATGCAAGGCAGTACCCCAAGACGGACTGTAATCTTGCTGAGAGATACAGCAGGAAATTCAACTATCCCAATGAGCCTATGAAGAAAACTCAGAAGGACGTTGAGAAACTTGGCATCAAGACATACTTTTGCTCAAATGTCTGTGCTATGTACAGGCGGGACATTTATGACAGGATTGGGGGCTTTACTCACAAGACTATCTTTAATGAGGATATGGTTTATGCCGGAAATGCCTGCAAGAAGGGTTATGCAATATGCTATGTTCCAGAGGCTGGAGTTATTCATTCCCACAATTATACTTGTATGCAGCAGTTCCATCGAAACTTTGATCTTGGCGTATCCCAGACTGATCATCAGGAAATCTTTGGCGGAATCAGCTCTGAGTCAGAGGGCAAGAAGATGGTCAGACAGACAGTTCAGCATTTTAGACATATTGGTAAGTCCTATCTCATTCCTCACTATATTGTAATGTGTGGATGCAGATTTTTGGGCTACAAGCTAGGCAGGAACTACAAGAAGCTTCCAAAGAGCTTTGTCAGGGCTTTTTCAATGAACAAGGAGTATTGGACAGAAACTGTTTGACGATTCATTTCGTCGCTGAATAGGAGACTACTATGGAACTAGATCTTGCTGGAAGTAATATCAGGATTTCTGATGATATTAAGACCTGGGAGGAAGTTAACCTCCTTTATAATTCTGCTCTCAAGCAGATCACAACCAAGATAGAGATTCTCAATGAAGAGTTTCAGGAGGTGCACAGGTATAATCCTATCGAGCACACTAAGGCAAGACTCAAGGCTCCTGAGAGTATTGTCAAGAAACTTAAGAGAAACGGTTATGAATCTACAATCGAGAACATGGTCCGTTACGTCAACGATATTGCTGGCGTCAGGATCATCTGTTCCTTTACTTCTGATATCTATAAGATTGCTGAAATGATCAGCAATCAGAAGGATATCCAGGTTCTTACAGTCAAGGACTACATCATGAACCCCAAACCAAGCGGATATAGGAGCTATCACATGATAGTATCGCTTCCTGTCTATCTTTCTGACAGGATTGTTAATGTTAAGGTGGAAATACAGATACGTACTGTTGCCATGGATTTCTGGGCTTCTCTTGAGCATAAGATACAGTATAAGTTTGAGGGGAAAGCGCCAACGCATATTAATTCAGAACTTCATGAATGTGCCAAGATGGTGGCAGATCTGGATGCGAGAATGTTGTCTCTTAATGAGGAGATTCTGGCGATATCAGAGGGGAAATATTGAGCTATTCGCCAAATGGATAAAATAAAAAAGGGTACAAAATGAGGAGTGGGTAGATACGGTCGCCCGCACCTACCCTATTATGAAAAAATCTATCTTTCGTTTGTCAGTTGCCGTATTCCTTACGGCTATGTAAATACTATACAATGCAATTATTAACAAATTATGAACAACTAATGAACAGATAGTAAAATGCGACAATAAAAATCTTTTTACAAAGTCAAACTTGTTAAAAGTGCATAATAAATGTATGATTGTGTTGTTTGATATTCTTTAATTGTTGGGAGGAAGTACAGTGGAAAACTTTATGAACAAGCTTGCTGAGAAGTTTAGCTCACAGGATATCATCAGGGCCAATTCACAGGCTGAGGCTGCAGAGAATGCCAGGATAAAGCAGGAAGCAGAGCAGTATAAAGCTCAGCTCGAAGAGATGAAACGCACGTCGGAGGAATATAGAGCAATTCTTGAGGAAATGCGCAGCGATGCAGGGGACTACAAGGCTCAGCTTCAGGAGATGAAGGAAGAGACCAGACAGTACAAGGAAAAACTCGAGGAAAACCAGACAAAGATCCACGACGTAGGAGTTCAGGTATATAGAAATGTCCAGGCAGTGATAGAGAAGAGCCAGGACAGAAATAAAGAGGAAATAAAAGATATACAAAACAGACTTGAAACTCTTCAGGTTTCTGTTGAGACCAAGAATAGCGCTCTGTTACCTCTTTCTATTATTACTATACTGCTTGTAATTGCAGATTTAGTATTTAATATTCTTCGTTTTCTTGGTATTATCTAAAGGTACGACTATTTTTAGGAAGTAATTTTATCTATGATTTTTAGAAATACAGTTTTTAGAAATAAGATCAAAATATGGTTTTTGCATTCCACTCTGGTGGTTATAGTGGCATGGATACTCTTTATGCCAAGCTTTGTTAAATATCAGAAGGGCGGCAATAATATTTTTAGGGTTGTATTAAATGGTGTTGAGGTTGGAACGGTGGAGTCCAGGGATGATGCCTATGAGGCACTCAGAATGGCCAGGAAATCTATATCCAACAGCACAGATGAACTTACACTAGCTAATGCCAATCTTGATGTAGAGGGACAGAACGTACTATGGGGTACGGTTCAGTCCCCTTCTGTTGTGGCCTTTAATATGGAGACTGTTTTAAATGACAGCAAGAAGAGCACACTTAATAGAGCGTATTCAATCAAGATCAATGAGTTTTCTGTTAATCTTGCCAGCATCGATGAAGTTATGAAACTTCTTGAGACAGCTCTTTCTAACTATGATACAGAGGATCAGTATGATGTGAGTCTTGTACTAGACCCAGGTCGTGAAGTTAACGTCCTTACTACGAATGTTCAGAGTAAGGAAGAGGTAAAAAGAGAAGAAGAGATAGCCCAGACTAGTATGCCTGAGTCAGGTTTTTTTGCAACTATCTCTGAAATTGTTAATGAAGCAACTCCTCTGGCTTATGACAAGGACTTTAGCGATTACAAGCTTGGCCTTATGTCCATAGATTTTGAAGATAAGGTTGAGATTGTTGAGAGCTATCTGCCAGATGATGAGCTTACACCTCTTTCAGAAGCTATAGATGAAGTTACCAAGGATAAAGAAACCAATCAGATATATGAGGTTAAATCAGGAGATACCCTTAGTTCAATTGCTCTTGAGTATGGACTTACTGTTCAGGATCTTATAGATATGAACGAATCTCTTGAGGATGAGTTTACCAGAATAAGAACCGAGGATGAACTTATAGTTACTGTCCCTGAGCCTGAGCTCTCTGTTGTGTATACTGTTGAAGAGTATTACGAGGAAGATTATGAGGCTGAGATAGAGTATGTTGATAACAACAGCTGGTATACAACACAGTCCAAGGTCCTGCAGGAGCCATCAGCTGGCCATCGTAAGGTTGTTGCTCTGATAAGCTATACAGACAAGAGTGAAAATGGCAGAGAGATAGAAAAAGAGGAAGTGACTTACCCTGCAGTTCCCAAGATTGTAGAGAGGGGAACTATTGTACCACCTACTTATATCAAGCCAATTTCCGGTGGAAGACTTACTTCTGGATTTGGAAGAAGAAGTGCACCTAAAAAGGGAGCTTCTACTTACCACAAGGGAGTTGACTGGGCAACACCAGTAGGAACCGCTGTTGTGGCATCTTCTTCGGGAACAGTTACAAGAGCCGGATGGGGAAGCGGATACGGTTATTGTGTATATATCAAGCATGCAGATGGAAGGGAAACAAGATATGGACACCTTTCCAAGGTACTTGTTTCTACAGGACAGAAGGTATCACAGGGGCAGAAGATTGCACTTTCAGGTAATACTGGTGTTTCTACTGGACCACACCTTCACTTTGAAATCCTTATAAACGGTTCTCAGGTGAACCCTCTTAATTATTTGAATTAAAGCGTAATAAGTTGTATGCTTTTAAGAGGTAGTTTTACAAAGTTGTATGTTTGTGATATAAATATTATTTGTTTGTTTTAAGAAGATTGTACACGCAACAGAGAGGTTGCTCATGGAAAAATATGTAATAAAGGGCGGAAATCCCCTTGTAGGAGAGGTTGAGATTGGCGGTGCCAAGAATGCTGCACTGGCTATTTTGGCCGCTGCTATCATGTCAGATGAGACCGTCTATATAGATAATGTGCCAGATGAATCAGATACAAATGCAATGCTCCAGGCTATCAGAAGTTCAGGAGCCTTTGTTGAGAAGACTGGCAGACATTCAGTCAAGATAAATGCTTCACAGATAAAAGATTATATTTTTGATAACGATGATATTAAGAAAATAAGAGCTTCTTATTACCTTTTGGGAGCACTTCTTGGTAAATACAAACAAGCTGGAGTAGTTCTTCCAGGAGGCTGTAGCATAGGCCTTAGACCTATTGACCAGCATATCAAGGGCTTTACTGCGCTTGGAGCTAAGGTCAATATTGGACACGGCATAATAGATGCCCGCGCCGATGCACTTGTTGGAAGTCATATTTATCTAGATGTTGTGAGCGTAGGAGCTACTATCAATATCATGATGGCTGCATCGATGGCAGAAGGTAAGACCATAATAGAGAATGCTGCCAAGGAGCCTCACGTAGTTGACTTTGCTAACTTCCTTAATAGTATGGGAGCTAATATCAAGGGCGCTGGAACTGATGTTATCAGGATCAAGGGCGTTGAGAGACTTCATGGAACAGAGTATACGATCATTCCGGATCAGATTGAGGCTGGAACATTCATGCTCGCAGCCGCTGCTACCAAGGGTGACATTACTGTCAAGAACGTTATCCCCAAGCATTTGGAATCAATAAGTGCCAAGCTTATTGAGATGGGATGTCAGATCCATGAGTCTGATGATGCGGTTAGAGTAGTAGCTACCAGAAGACTTCAGAACACACATGTCAAGACCCTTCCATATCCAGGATATCCTACGGATATGCAGCCACAGATTACAGTAGCTTTGGGACTTGCCAGTGGAATCAGTATTGTAACAGAGAGCATTTTTGAAAATAGATTCAAGTATGTAGATGAGCTTACCAGAATGGGAGCCAGCATCAAGGTTGAGGGTAGCACAGCTATCATAGAGGGTGTGGACAAGTATACCGGTGCTACTGTTTCTGCTCCTGATCTTCGTGCAGGCGCTGCGCTTGTAATTGCAGCTCTTACTGCAGAGGGGTATTCTACAGTAGAGGATATCAAGTATATTGAGAGAGGTTATGAGGATTTTGATCAGAAGATCCGCGACCTTGGAGGACAGATTGAGAAGGTGGACTCCGACAGAGATATCCAGAAGTTTAAGATGAAACATGCTTGATAAAAAGAAAAATTAAATTATATACAATTAGTATTGACAACAGTATATATAGAAGTCTAATATAAGTTTTAGAAAAAAGATTCTTCGGGGCAGGGTGTAAATCCCAACCGGCGGTATAGTCCGCGACCCGCTTAGGCGGTTGATTTGGTGCAATTCCAAAACCGACAGTATAGTCTGGATGAGAGAAGAATGAGAAAAGGTTTTATGGATTAATAGCCCCAGGTCTTGTTTTTGACTTGGAGCTTTTTCTTTTGCCCAGAAATAATGGTGCGAGAACCCAATCTCTCAGTTTTATCAACCCGATGTGAAAAGGAGAGAAAAACATGAACGAGACACAGACACTATTCGACACAGTAAGAAACAACTGGACAACCTTCCTGGCATTGGTGCTTTTGATCGTAGGCGCTATTGCAATTACTATCGTTGCGGAGAAGATTGCCAGCAAGAAGGAAAAAGAGCTCACAGGACATGCAGAAGGACTTTTAAGCGTCAGAAAGATTGCCATAACTGGTGTGTTTTCAGCTATTGCATTTGTTCTTATGTTCCTTGAGTTTCCACTTTTCTTTGCGCCAGGCTTTTATAAGTTTGACTTTAGTGATATTCCAGCTCTTATAGGCGGATTTGCTGCTGGGCCCCTTGTAGGCGTAATGATTGAGTTTATAAAGGTTGCTCTCAACATCCTTCTTCAGGGAACAACTTCCGGATTTGTAGGTGAGATTGCAAACTTTGTTGTAGGAGCTGCATTTATTCTGCCTTCAACAATCATCTACAGATTTAAGAAAACTAGAAAAGCTGCCCTTATCAGCTGCTTTGTTGGAACAGCTTGTATTTCACTTGTAGGAGCACTTCTTAATGCATTTTTCCTTCTTCCTGCTTATGCAATCATGTTCGGAAGCGGAATTGATGCTTTTGTACAGATGGGAGCTGCAATCAATCCTGCTATCACGAATGTAACTACATTCTGTCTCTTTGCAGTTGCTCCATTTAACCTTGTTAAGGGACTTGCTGATTCGGCAATCACATTCCTTGTATACAAGCAGCTTAGCCCAATTCTTAAGGCTGACCAGATGGCAGTACCCAAAAAGAAAGTTGTTGAGGCATAAATATTTTCAAAACTAAATAAGTTTAGAGATGGCGCCCTTTTTGGAGGGGCGCCATTTTTATGATATACTATAAAAGAGAAATTATGTTTTTGTGAGGCTTTTATGGATATTGTTACAAAGCATGAGACGTTTAGCGCTCAGGAAACCTTTGAAATTGGTCGTAGAATTGGAGAAAATGCTCAGCCTGGAATGGTGTATACTCTTGTGGGTGATCTTGGAGTTGGCAAAACGGTGCTTACCCAGGGAGTAGCAAGAGGCCTGGGAATAGAAGGGCCTGTCAGCAGTCCTACATTCACTATTTTGCAGGTGTATGATGAAGGCCGAATCCCCTTTTACCATTTTGATGTGTACAGGATCGGCGATGTGAGCGAAATGGACGAGATTGGGTATGAGGACTATTTCTATGGAGATGGAATCTGCTTTGTGGAGTGGGCTAATCTTATAGAGGAACTTTTGCCAGAACATTACACAGAGATAGTCATTGAAAAGAATCTTGAAAAAGGTTTTGATTATCGTCTGATCACTATGACCAAGAAATAAATTTATTAGATAAAGAGTAGATTATGAAGATATTAGGAATTGACACATCAGGACTGGTGGGAGCTGTGGCTATTGCTGATGGCGATATGCTTGTTTCCCAGTTTTCAGTTCAATATAAAACAACACATTCTGAGATTTTAATGCCAATGCTTGAGGACATCAGCAAGAAGATACATCTTGATCTGTCCAGCATTGATGCTATAGCTGTGGCAAAGGGGCCTGGCTCTTTTACCGGCCTTCGTATTGGAAGTGCCACAGCCAAGGGACTGGCCCTTGCTCTTGATAAACCGATAATACCGATTCCTACAGTGGATGCCATTGCGTATAACCTGTATGGAGTAGAAAAGATAATATGCCCTATGATGGATGCTAAGAGAAAGCAGGTGTACACAGGTCTTTATACCTTCGTGCCCAAAACGAGAGAAGGCAAGAGCCTTGAGAGAACCTTTGACATGCAGGTGATCCATGAGCAGTTTGCCACATCTATCGAGGATATCGCTGCAAGGATCAATGAAATTGGCAAGCCTGTAGTTCTTTTGGGAGATGGTGTTCCAGCTTATCATGACGAGATTGAGGAACTTTTGAAGGTTCCATTTTCTATTGCTCCTATGCACCAGAACAGGCAGAATGGAGCAGCACTTTGCGCTCTTGCCATGCAGTATGCTAAAGAGGGCAGGATGGTCTCTTCTGACGAATTTGCACCTGAGTATCTAAGGCTATCCCAGGCTGAAAGGGAAGCCAGGGAAAAAGGCGCTGGTGAGACTACAGATAGGGAGAAGAGAAAGCTTGAATCCCGTAAGACCCCTGGAATTGTCAGAATCAGGCAGATGACAGCTGAGGATATTACAGATGCAGCTCTTTTGGAAAAAGAGAATCTTGGAAAAGAAGCCTGGACTCAGAACCAGCTTGCTACAGCTCTTACAAGGGATGACACGATTTATCTTGTGGCTGAGAAAGCCGGAAGGATTGTTGGCATGTGCGGCGTTCAGAATATTTCTGGAGACGGCGAGGTTACCAATGTGTCTGTAGCAGGAGACTGCAGAGGCGAGGGCATTGGCTACAAGATGATGAAGCAGCTTCTGGAAAGAGGCCATGGAATCGGAATCAGGGACTATACTTTGGAAGTCAGGGCTGGCAATGAACATGCCATAAAGCTCTACGAGAGGCTTGGCTTTGTGTCTGAGGGGCTAAGACCAGGCTTTTATGATGAACCCAAGGAAGATGCTGCCATCTACTGGAAACGTAGACAGGAAGAGTAATATTTAGTTTTTTTACAGAGGAATAAGGAATTTATGATAGATGTATGTTTACTTGGAACTGGCGGGATGATGCCACTTCCTAACCGCTTTCTCACTTCTCTTATGGTGAGATACAACGGAAAATGCGTACTCATCGATTGTGGTGAGGCAACGCAGATTGCTATGAAAAAGAAGGGCATTAGCTCTAAACCAATTGATGTTATTTGTTTTACTCATTTTCACGCAGATCACGTTTCAGGACTTCCGGGAATGCTACTGACTATGGGAAATGCAGAGAGGACGGAACCTCTTTTGATCGTTGGGCCAAAGGGGGTTGAGAGAGTTGTAAATGCGCTGAGGACTATAGCTCCGGAACTTCCTTTCGAAATAAGATTCAAGGAACTTACGACCGAGGAAGATACCTTTGAAATTGATGGAATGCCAGGATTTAGTATTACGGCATTTAAGGTTAATCATAATATTACCTGTTATGGCTATAGTATGAGCCTTAAGAGACAGGGCAAGTTTAATGTAGAGGCTGCAACTGCAGCGGGAATTGAAAGGCAGTATTGGAACAGCCTGCAAAAGGGTGAGACTATCACTCTTGAGGATGGCAGGGTATTTACGCCAGATATGGTGCTGGGGGCCGATAGAAAGGGCATCAAGCTGACTTATACCACTGACACAAGACCTACGGATAGTATTGTTCGAAATGCGGCAGATTCAGATCTTTTTATCTGTGAAGGAATGTATGGCGAGCCAGACAAACAGGCCAAGGCCAGAGAGTATAAACATATGACCTTCTATGAGGCAGCCAGGATGGCAAGGGATGCCAAGGTAAAAGAAATGTGGCTTACCCACTACAGTCCATCGCTGGTCAATCCGGCTGAATATCTTCCGGAGGCCAAGAAGATTTTTTCAAAGACTATTGCAGCCAAGGACGGACGTAGCGTAGAACTTCGCTTTGAGGAATGATGTGTAATAACAGTATTGTTAACTGATGCGCAGGGGTGACCTGCCAGAAAAGAGGGGAAATGGAAAACAGTACAAAGTCTGCACTTATCAAATCAGTAGTTTTGGTTTTGCTTGGAGCTATTTTTATTTTGGGAATCTATTTTGTCCTGACTAGGGGAAAACGTGGCGACAATAGCGAGAACTACAAGCTTACAGTGGTTGATGAGATCACAACTACTAACTTGGACAAAAATTATCCCGCTGACCCTAGAATGGTGGTTGAGTTTTATTGCAAGATCATGCAGACAATGTATAAAGAGACATATTCAGATGAACAGGCAGATCAGATGATAAATGTTTTATCTGGTATCATGGACAGTGAACTTCTTGATAATCAGGTCAATTTCAACAAGTCCATCAAGGATGAAGTTACTCAGAGAAAAAAAGATGATTATTCTATGTCGGTATATCAGGTGCAGCGTATAGGCATGGAAGGAAAGTTAGACGGTAGAAATGCGTGCACAGTTGACTGCTATATTTATTTAAGGCAGGGAACAGCTGGAATTCCAGCGATATATCAGTTTTTATTAAGACAGGATGGCGATGGCAGGTGGAAAATCCTGGGTTGGCAGACTAAAGAGGGATAATAATGAAGATAGATAAAAATGTTGAAGATGACGGTGTCATCTTTATGTCAATAAAGGACGGCAATTCCGATGCTGTCAAGGATAATGCTTCTAAAAAGCAACAGGACGGAGCAGGAACTATCAGCAAGGACTCAGGAGATGTGCTTATTCTCGCTATAGAGAGCTCCTGTGATGAAACTGCAGCTGCAGTTGTCAAAAACGGAAGAGAGGTTCTTTCAAATATTATTTCGTCTCAGATTGCACTGCATACTATTTACGGCGGTGTTGTTCCTGAGATTGCATCCAGAAAGCATGTTGAGAAGATGAATGGGTGTATCAGGGCAGCTCTTTCAGAAGCCCATCTTACACTTAAAGATATTGATGCTGTTGCAGTAACCTACGGCCCTGGCCTTGTAGGAGCTCTTTTAGTGGGAGTATCTGAGGCAAAGGCTATTTCTTTTGCCACAGGTAAGCCTCTTATCGGTGTGCATCATATTGAGGGCCATATCAGCGCTAATTTCATCGAAAATAAGGATTTGGAACCGCCTTTTGTATGCCTTGTTGTATCTGGCGGTCACTCTCATCTTGTTGTGGTAAAAGATTATGGTGAATACGAGATAATAGGACAGACCAGAGATGATGCGGCAGGAGAAGCTTTTGACAAGGTGGCAAGGGCAATTGGCCTTGGCTATCCTGGAGGACCCAAGATTGATAAGGCCGCCAGGGAAGGAAATCCTGATGCCTTCACATTCCCACAGGCTCAGATACCAGATGCGGAATACGATTTTTCTTTTAGCGGGTTAAAATCTTCAGTTCTAAACTATATAAATCAGGCTAAAATGCAGGGACAGGAACTGAACCAGGCCGACGTAGCAGCTTCTTTTCAGAAGGCAGTTGTGGAGGTTTTGGTATCTCATGCTATCAAAGCCTGCAAGGAATATGGCTACAATAAGCTTGCTATTGCAGGCGGAGTTGCTTCTAACTCTGGACTTAGAGAACTTATGGAAAAAGAGTGCAAGGCTAATAAGATACAGTTCTATAGGCCATCACCAGTTTTGTGTACCGACAATGCGGCTATGATTGGTGCTGCGGCTTATTACGAGTATATAAAGGGCGTGAGATTTGGCCTTGATATGAATGCTGTACCGAATCTGCCACTAGGAGACAGAGAGCGCAAATTCCACGGAAGAGGGAATTGAGTGTCTGATCTGAAATGATAAGTATGTGATTGATTCGTTGGAGGTTTTGTATGAAAACTGTGGCTATTGTACTTGCTGCAGGAAGCGGCAGCAGGATGAATTCTGATGTTAAAAAGCAGTACATGGAGATTGGGGGAAAACCTCTAATTTATTATTCTTTGAAGGCTTTTGAAGAAAGCATAATCGATGATATAGTCCTAGTGGTTTCCCGCGGTGATGTGGATTATGTCAGAAAAGATATTGTGGAAAAGTATGGGTTCGATAAGGTTACAGCAATTGTGGAAGGCGGACTAGCCAGATACCACAGTGTTCGACTTGGCCTGATGGCAGCAGCTCCAGACTGTGAGTATGCCTTTATCCATGATGGTGCAAGGCCTTTTATCACAGACGACATTATCTTAAGGGCATTGCATGCTGTAAAGGAGTATGGCGCTTGTGTTGTTGGTATGCCTGTCAAGGATACTATTAAAATTGCTGACGACAAGGGCTTTGCCGAGAGCACTCCTGACAGGGCTCATACCTGGCTCATCCAGACACCACAAGTCTTTTCCTACAAGATGATCCTGGAATTGTATCAGCGACTTGACAGAGAAGAGGGAGAACTTATGGCTAGGGGCGTCAATATTACTGATGACGCCATGGTTGTGGAGTATTTTACTGACAAAAAAGTCAAACTGGTGGAGGGATCTTATACAAATATAAAAATAACGACGCCAGATGATATTCCCTCAGCAGAGGCTATTTTAAAGAATATGTGATGCCATTTATACCATTTACTAGTACGTTGGGAGATTTAAATTTATGAGCACAGAGATTAAGGTGCTAATGGTGGGGCCGGATAGAGGCGTTCACGGTGGAATATCTGCAGTTGTCAATGAGCTTTATGCTGCGGGATTTGATCGGAAAGTAAGTCTTAAATACATAGGAACAATGAAAGAGGGCAGCAAACTAAGAAAGCTTTTGGTGGCTGCCTTTGCTTATTGCCGTTTTGTAAAAGAACTATCATGGTGCGACGTTGTACATATACACTTTTCTTCAGATTCCAGCTTTATGAGAAAATCTTTTTTTATAAAAAGAGCCAGGAAAAATGGCAAGAAAATAGTTCTTCATCAGCATGGCGGGGATTTTAAGACCTATTACAATGAGCAGCTTAGTGCATCAAAAAGAGATTATGTGAGAAAAATCCTTGATATGGGCGATGTGATGCTGGTTCTGACTAAGGGATGGAAGGATTTCTTTGGACAGATAACAGATCCGGACAAGATAGAAGTATTTCCTAACAGTATAAGGGTTGCAGATTGCCATGTACAGGGCGAGAAGGACTACAATAAGGTGCTGTTCCTGGGGAGGATATGCCGGGATAAGGGAATTGATGAGCTTTTGGAAGCAATGAAGCAGATATATAGCGTCAATAAGGATGCGCATCTTTATTTAGGCGGAATATATGAGGACTCTGAATATAAAGAAAAAGTGGAAAACTGCAGTGACTTTGTGACTTACCTTGGATGGATAAATGGCGAGGAAAAGAACAAGTACCTTGATGAGTGTGGTGTACTGGTTCTTCCGTCATATTATGAAGGGTTTCCTGTATCCATAATAGAAGCTCTATTGCATGGTTGCGTAGTTGCAGCCAGTGCTGTAGGCGGTATTCCTGAAATAATAGATGATGGGATTGATGGTATTTTATTTAAGCCCAAGGATGAAAAGGCGGTAAAGAATGCCCTTGAAATGGCGATGAGTGATAAAGAAAAAGCACTTTCCATGGGGAAAATAGGCCAGAAAAAAGTGATTGAGAAGTATTCTGTAGAGACAAATATCAAGAGATTATTGGAAATTTACAAAAAAATTCAGTAAAAGATTTTGGAGATTCTTTGCAAAATAGGGAAAGCTGCAGAATGCATCAACCATGCGGCTTTTGATGCTGTTAATGGTAAAAAAGTGGTTTGAATAAGCGTAAAAGCTCTGCCTAAAATAGCGTAATATTATAAAAACTTTAAAAAAAATAGAAAAAACATGTTGACACTTTAGGTTTGCTTTGTTAATATAAATCTTGCGCTGCGGTGAGCGACACAAACACTCACACGAAAGCGAATCTTATTTTAATAATAAGACACTCGGAGCGATATCGAAGCGGTCATAACGAGGCGGTCTTGAAAACCGTTTGGCGGCAACGCCACAAGGGTTCGAATCCCTTTCGCTCCGCTTAATTATGAACACGCTGCTATACAGCAATATAATTATTGTTAATCAACTATTTTGCAGAAGTACTCAAGTGGTTGAAGAGACACCCCTGGAAAGGGTGCAGGTCGTTAATAGCGGCGCGAGGGTTCAAATCCCTCCTTCTGCGTTGCCTTATGCAACTAGTAAGGCTCATAATTATAAGCACCTTGACAAATAAACAGTAATGCAACCCTGAAAAATTCCAAGAGAATTTATTCAGAACAAATTAGTAAATAACGGACAGAACAAAAAGCCAAGCTTGAGTTCTGGCCAGATCAAACTTTTAAACGTGAGAGTTCGATCCTGGCTCAGGATGAACGCTGGCGGCGTGCCTAACACATGCAAGTCGAACGGAGATTTAACGCTGATGAGGCTTCGGCGGAATCTTGTTAAATCTTAGTGGCGGACGGGTGAGTAACGCGTGGGCAACCTGCCTCATACTGGGGGATAACAGTTGGAAACGACT